>CAMDSO010000099.1 GCA_945906935.1 Bordetella parapertussis | reverse complement strand
CGAAAATCTGTTGCCTTCACCACGGGTCGCAGATGGGTCTTCTCGCGCTTTAAATCGACCAACCCATACCGCGACATCGTCTTGAGTGTCCTGGACAGATTGCTAGGCTGACGTCCGGTTATTTTTGCAAGCACGGCAACCGAATCGGGATTCGTCTCGCGGATGACCTTCAGCAAGGCGCGGTTCTGGTCGCTGAGAACCTCCGCGACAGACTTCATGGTGGTGAACCATATCTTGGGTTCCCCAGGCTTGGGTTTGTACTCGCCCTTGGCGATTGCGATCATCCGAGCCCGGATCTGCTCCTGTGGCATTACGCCGATAACGATAGCCTTCATTTCCGTGCCTCCTTGATGACTCGATCAACTTCCGCAAAAAAGTCCTCCAGCAATCGCTGGGGAGACTCGAACACATACGGCACACCCGTGTCGCTGGAAGTTCGGTGCCGGTGGTCGTAGGGCAATCGACGCCCGGCGTACTTGAACTTCTTCGGCGGCTTCACCGCATGCGCGTTGTCGTAGCCGAGCACTCTCACGCCGTATTTATCGTGGAGGGTCAGGCTGTAACGAATTCCATGAGGAGTGTGCTCTGACACTTCCATCGACCTCACCTCCACCTTGATCCAGAAGCCATCCTCCTGTTCCAGGACATTCCCATCAAGTTCAAGCAGGGCCTCAAGAACTGGGTCGGGATAATGCGTCATTGGTAACAGTATATCAGCAGATGATATATCGCGTCTGCACGGTTGGAGACATGCAAGTTCGCGTTATCGTCGTGACGCCATTCATGACAAGGACCGGCTCGATGAATCCGATCGACCCAGCGAGCGTGCGTCAAGCCGGGAAAGCGCCCCCTACTCCCACTCAATGGTAGCCGGCGGTTTTCCCGAGATGTCATACACGACCCGATTGATACCCCGCACTTCATTGATGATGCGGCTGGATGTTTTGGCCAGCAAGGCATAAGGCAATTCCGCCCACTGGGCGGTCATGAAATCTGTCGTTTGAACCGCACGCAAGGCTGCGACAAACTCATAGGTCCGCCCGTCCCCCATGACGCCAACCGACCGCACCGGCAAAAACACCGCAAATGCCTGCGCAGTTTTTTCATACCAGCCGGCCTGACGCAATTCATCAATAAAAATAGCATCAGCGCGGCGCAACAGATCGGCATACTCCGGCTTGACCTCGCCGAGTATGCGTACACCAAGGCCAGGCCCTGGAAACGGATGACGGAACACCATGTCGCGCGGCAAACCCAGCGCCAGCCCAAGTTCCCGCACTTCGTCCTTAAACAATTCGCGCAAGGGTTCAAGCAGCTTTAGGTGCAGTGTCTCCGGCAAGCCACCCACATTGTGATGTGACTTGATGGTGTGCGCTTTTTTGGTTTTAGCTCCGGCTGATTCAATGACATCCGGATAGATGGTGCCTTGCGCCAGCCACTTGACGTTGGTCAGCTTCGCCGACTCGCGCTGAAAAACCTCGACAAACACGCGCCCGATAATCTTGCGCTTCTGCTCGGGATCCGAAACCCCGACGAGCTGACCAAGAAACTCCTGACTGGCATCGACGTGAATCACCTTGACGCCCAGATTTTCAGCGAAGGTTTTCATCACCTGATCGGCTTCGTTCAAGCGCAAAAGGCCGTTGTCCACAAACACACAGATCAACTGCTTGCCGATCGCGCGATGGATCAATGCCGCGGCAACCGCCGAGTCGACCCCACCAGACAGACCAAGCAAGACTTCGTCATCGCCGACCTCGGCGCGCACCCGCGCCACCGCCTCGTCAACATAACCCGGCATGTTCCAGTCCCCGCTGAGACCACAAATAACATGCACAAACCGCTGGATCATCGCCGCCCCCTGCAGGGTATGCGTGACCTCGGGGTGAAACTGCACCGCATAAAAGCGACGCGTCTCATCGGCCATTGCCGCGATCGGCGTGGTGGCGTTACTCGCGATGACTTTAAAACCAGCGGGCAGTTCGGTAACCTTGTCGCCGTGGCTCATCCACACATCCAGCAAGCCGTGGCCCTCGCCATTCACACGATCCTGGATGTCCTTGAACAAGACGGAATGGCCGCGTGCACGCACCTCGGCATAACCAAACTCGCGCACCGCCCCGCTCTCTACCTTGCCCCCTAATTGGGCCGCCATGGTCTGCATGCCATAGCAGATACCGAGCACAGGAACGCCGAGCGAAAACACCGCCGCGGGTGCCCGTGGGGTATCCACCTCCCAGACAGAATTAGGCCCCCCGGACAATATGATGCCGTCCGGCGCAAACGCCCTGACAAAATCATCACTGACGTCATAGGGGTGAAGCTCGCAATAAACGCCGGCCTCTCGCACGCGCCGTGCGATCAGCTGGGTGTATTGCGCGCCGAAGTCGAGGATCAGAATTTTCTGGTGCATGAATTAGGGACGGTAATCAGGATTAGATACGAGATGGAAAGAATCGATGTTCAAGTGGCACGCTGCTTGGACCAATCCAAGGGTCAACCCGCGCAGCCCCGCCACGCGCGCCTACTCAATCCGGTAATTGGGCGCTTCTTTCGTGATCTGCACATCATGCACATGGGATTCGCGCATGCCGGCATGGGTAATTTCAACGAATTTCGCCTTGTGGCGTAATTCCTCAATCGACGCGCATCCGGTATAACCCATGCTCGCGCGCAGGCCGCCCATCAGCTGATGCACCAGCGGCACGACGCCGCCTTTATAGGGCACGCGGCCCTCGACCCCTTCAGGAACGAGCTTTTCAGCCGACTGCTCGGCGTCCTGAAAGTAACGGTCTGCTGCGCCTTGTTGCATGGCGCCGAGGGAGCCCATGCCGCGATACGACTTATAGGAACGCCCCTGATACAACTCGATCTCACCGGGCGCCTCTTCAGTGCCGGCAAACAAACCACCGATCATCACAGCGTGGCCGCCAGCGGCAAGCGCCTTCGCAATATCGCCAGAGAAACGAATTCCGCCATCGGCAATCAGCGGAATATCCAGTTTTTCGAGTGCGGTTGCCACGTTTTGCACCGCAGTGATCTGCGGCACACCAACGCCGGCAACAATGCGTGTGGTACAGATCGAGCCCGGACCGATACCGACCTTGACCGCGTCGGCGCCACAATCCGCAAGTGCGCGTGCGGCATCGCTGGTGGCGATGTTTCCGCCAACCACCTGGGTCTTCGGAAAGCGTTTCTTGATCCACTTGACCCGGTCCAGCACACCCTGGGCATGTCCATGCGCGGTATCCACCACCACCAGATCGACACCAGCCTCCACCAGCGCCTCGACACGCTCCTCGGTGCCCTCACCCACCCCGACCGCCGCGCCAACGCGCAAACGCCCCAGCTTGTCCTTGCAGGCCAGCGGGTGTTCGGTAGACTTTTGGATATCCTTGACGGTAATCAGGCCGCGCAATTCGAAATTCTTGCCGATCACCAGCACACGCTCAAGCCGGTGCCGGTGCATCAACGTCATGGCTTCTTCACGCGTCGCGCCCTCGCGCACGGTGACCAGTTTGGTGCGCGGCGTCATGATGTTTTTAACCGGCTGCCCGAGATTGGTTTCAAAGCGCAAATCGCGGTTGGTCACTATCCCCACCACGCGACCGGCTGAATCAATCACTGGAAGACCAGAAATCCTGTGCTGCTGTGTGAGTTGAAGCACGTCGCGCACGGTCATGTTCTGTGTGATCGTGATGGGGTCCTTGACCACACCGCTTTCAAAACGCTTGACCTTGGAGACTTCGCCAGCCTGAGCCGCGATCGTCATATTCTTATGAACGATGCCAATACCGCCCTCTTGGGCAATCGCAATCGCCAAGCGCGCCTCTGTCACGGTATCCATCGCGGCTGACACCAGCGGAATATTCAGCGTAATCGTGCGCGTCAACCGCGTTTTAAGGCTGACATCACGCGGCAGGACAGTGGAATGGGCTGGAACCAGCAGAACGTCATCGAATGTGAAGGCTTTTTGCACCACGCGCATCTTGTGATCCTTCGCAAAAGCCCATTATACGCAGCCGCCCTTAAACCGCCAAGCAAACACAGGGCTTGACCGGTCCCGAACATTGACGAAAACCAGCGAAGCCGATACTTTAGAGTCCCCGATTAAGAGCAATCGCCATGCAACCCATACTCATCGCAGCAGCCCTGCTCTTGTTCTCACAGCATACGCTTGCCCAGGTCGTCGAATGCATCGATGAAAAAGGCGCGAAAACGATAGCGCAATTTTGTCCACCCGGCACAGTCAAAGAAATCAAACGCAGTGGCCCCGGCTCTGGCGCGGCGACCAACGCCCCAGCCTTGAAATTACTGGCTGAACAGGATGCGGCCTTCAAAAAACGGGCGGCCGAGCGTCAGGAAGCAGATAACAAAGCTGAAAAAGAACGGGGTGAGACGAAGACGGCTGAGCGTAATTGCAACGATGCACGCGCCCAGCTCAAGCAGTTGCAGGAAGGCATGCGTATTTCGAAAATCGACCCCAATACCGGGGAGCGCGCATTCCTTGGAGATAAAGACCGCCCCGGAGAAACCGCAAACGCCCAAAAATCGGTCGATAGCTGGTGCAAAAAATGACCTGATTAGAAAGTATCGTCAGCTTGACGGCTTTATGGAAAACGTCGTGCCGCCAAAACGTTGTTGTTGCGCGATGTTTTTCGCGAATTTTGCGGCCCAGGACGATTTGGCCAACGTTCATTGCTAATCCTGAAAAATAATGATTAACCTGACTTATTGCGCCGTCCCCGCGCACGCCTCGCCTGCTTGGGGTCAGCCTGGAGCATCCTATAAATCTCAACACGGTCTCCCGGCTGCGGCTCGGTTGTCATGGAAACACGCCGGCCATATATCCCCACCAGGCTGGCAGTGGGATCTATCTCAGGATGAATGCTGCTGATGCCTGAGGCAGCAATGGCACCGGCCACGGTCATGCCGGTCGTCAAATCTACGGTGATCGCGGTACAGGAATGCGCTAACGCGTAGACGACACTCACCGTATCTCTGCGCGCCTCAGACATACAGGCTCTCGGCCCGTTTAACAAAAGCATCCACCATGGTCAGGGCAATATGATTGAACACTGGGCCGGCCAAAGATGCCAGTAAACGGCTCGAAAACTCCCAGGACAGACGAAATTCGACCTTGCAGCCGGTTTCACTAAGAGGAATAAACTTCCATGTCCCTTCCAGCGATTTAAACGGCCCTTCAACCAACTGGATACCCATCGCATGGGGGGCAGAGCGTGAATTTCTGGTGCTGAATTTCTGCTTGATTCCACGAAAATTGATATGTAGGACGGCGCGCAATTCCCGCTCATTCCGATCAATAAGTTCGCTCGCGGCACACCAAGGCAGGAATTCTGGATAACGCTCAACCGCGTCCACGAGTTCGAACATTCGTGTCGCAGAATAGGGGACCAACACGGATTGATTTACTTCTGCCATATCAATTTTGCATCACGTTGATTGCACGCAGGTAGCCGCAGGTGCGTTATCACAGCTGTTACAATTCTATCAATTGAACCGTATAAGCCCGCATGAGCCTCGCGCAAAACAAAAAAGCCTTTCACGACTACTTCGTCGAGGAAAAACTCGAGGTGGGCCTTGTGCTCGAGGGTTGGGAGGTCAAGTCTATTCGTGCAGGCCGCACCCAGCTCAAAGAAGCCTATGTCATTATACGCAAGAGCGAACTATTCCTGATCGGTTGCCACATAAGTCCGCTCCCTACCGCATCCCTGCATGTGCACCCGGATCCGGTCAGAACACGCAAACTGCTTCTACATGCGGAACAAATTACCCGCTTGGTCGGTTTAGTCGAGCGTACTGGCTACACATTATTGCCGCTCAATATGCATTTCAGCAAAGGCCGCATCAAACTTGAAATCGGGCTGGCCAAAGGCAAAAAGCAGCATGACAAACGTCAGGCAGACAAAGAGCGGGAATGGGAGCGCGAAAAACAGCGCCTGTTGAAAATAAAATAACCGTTCACCGTGAAGGTGAGCAGTTATTTTAAGGTGGGGTGGCTGACGGGACTCGAACCCGCGACAACCGGAATCACAATCCGGGACTCTACCAACTGAGCTACAGCCACCATAAAATCATATACAGGGCGCGCATCCTGGTGCGCCCGGCGGGACTCGAACCCACAACCCCCGGCTTAGAAGGCCGGTGCTCTGTCCGGTTGAGCTACGGGCACTCCCTGTTGGTACTGGTCGGGGTGGAGAGATTTGAACTCCCGACATCCTGCTCCCAAAGCAGGCGCGCTACCAGGCTACGCTACACCCCGGAAATCTGCCGAACCCGGCGCCAGCCGGGTTCAGTTTGCGACCGGCACTACGCCAGAAGCAAAGGCGCGTAATATACATCCGGCACCATTCGGGGTCAACGCAGAGCCACCTAAATTTTCAAGGGGACACCCTGCTTGCGCCATTTTTTGATTTCTGCTATTAAAGCAGCTTTTTTGAGTATCGGAACCTCGATGGGCGCTGACCTGCACAAGACCTACCCCCCGTATAAAGCGAAGGCTCGCGAGGAGTACATGAATCCCCAGCAACTCGCCCACTTCAAAACCATACTGGATTCAATGAAGCGGGAACTATCGCAGGATATCGACCGCACCGTTCACACCATGCAGGACGAGGCGACCATCTTCGCCGATCCAAACGATCGTGCCAGCCAAGAATCCGACATGTCACTGGAACTGCGCAACCGCGATCGCGAACGGAAACTGATTAAGAAAATCAATGAAACCATCGCCCGCATCGAAGCTGCCGAGTACGGCTACTGCGATAGCTGCGGAGTGGAAATCGGCCTCAAACGCCTTGAGGCGCGCCCTACCGCGACGCTTTGCATTGACTGCAAAACCCTCGATGAGCTACGGGAAAAACAAGTAGCCAAATAGGTTACCTCCTCATTGTCGCTCGTTAACTTAAACAGCGACCTCGAATAAAAACCTGATTAGAAAGTATCGTCAGCTTGACGGCTTTATGGAAAACGTCGTGCCGCCAAAACGTTGTTGTTGCGCGATGTTTTCGCGAATTTTGCGGCCCAGGACGATTTGGCTGACGTTCATTGGGCTGACGTTCACTGCTAATCAGGAATAAAAATGGCAGCCCGCAGGCTGCCATTTTTATTTAAGTAACTACTATTACTGCGGTGCGGCCGCAGTCTGCTCTTGCGCATCAGCCAATGCCGCCTTCATACTCAGCCGCAAACGGCCCTTCTCGTCAGCCTCGATGACCTTCACCCGCACCGCCTGACCTTCTTTCAGGTAGTCGGCGACTGCATTGACGCGCTCATTTGCAATTTGGGAGATGTGCAACAAGCCATCCTTGCCAGGCAATACGCTAACGATCGCGCCGAAATCGAGCAACTTAAGTACGGTGCCGTCATACACGCGACCGACCTCGACGTCTGCCGTGATTTCCTCGATACGCTTACGGGCCAATTCGCCACCCTCGGAGGACACACAGGCGATCGTCACGGTACCATCTTCACCAATGTCGATTGATGTGCCAGTTTCCTCGGTCAATGCACGAATTACCGCACCACCCTTGCCGATTACGTCGCGGATCTTCTCCGGCTTGATCTTCATCGTGATCATGCGCGGCGCAAAAGCCGACAACTCAGTGCGAGGAGTCTCCATTGCCCCCTTCATCTTGTCGAGGATATGCAAACGCCCCTCGCGCGCCTGAATCAGCGCAGCGTGCATGATTTCTTTCGTGATGCCGGTGATCTTGATGTCCATCTGCAAGGCGGTAATACCGTTCTCCGTACCCGCGACCTTGAAGTCCATATCACCGAGGTGGTCCTCGTCACCCAGAATATCGGACAACACGGCAAACCGGTTGCCCTCCTTGATCAACCCCATCGCGATACCGGCGACATGCGCCTTCATCGGTACACCCGCATCCATCAATGCAAGACAGCCGCCACAAACCGACGCCATCGAACTGGATCCGTTTGACTCGGTAATTTCCGACACTACGCGCATCGAGTATGCAAACTCTTCCGCCGTCGGCAACACGGCGAGCAGCGCGCGTTTCGCAAGGCGACCATGACCGATTTCGCGCCGTTTCGGGGATCCGACTCGGCCGGTTTCGCCGGTGGCATAGGGGGGAAAGTTGTAATGCAGCATGAAGCGATCGGTATACTCGCCCATCAAGGCGTCAATGCGCTGCTCGTCACGCGAAGTGCCGAGCGTCGCGACCACCAAACCCTGGGTTTCACCACGCGTAAACAACGACGAGCCGTGGGCGCGTGGTAACACGCCCGAACGAATCGTGATTGGGCGAACGGTGCGGGTATCACGGCCGTCGATACGCGGCTCACCATTAAGAATTTGTCCACGAACGATTTTTGACTCAAGCGCAAAACAGATTTCCTTGACTGCGTTACCGTCGGGACCGCCATCTTTGCCGACACCAACTTCGTCAAACACACGTTTCCAGATGCTGTCGATCGTGTGTGAACGAGCCTGCTTTTCTTTGATCTCAAAAGCCGCCTTGATATCGGTTTCGGCGATCGATGAAATGCGAGCAGCAAGAGCCTCGTCCTTAGCGGGTGCTTGCCAGTTCCAGGCCACTGGATTAACTTCATCAGCCAGCTGATTAATCAACTCGATCACCGGCTGCATCTGCTCGTGACCAAACACAACCGATCCAAGCATGATGTCTTCAGACAGCTGTTTCGCCTCCGACTCGACCATCAACACTGCTTCCGCCGTACCAGCAACAACAAGCTCCAGTTCCGAGGTTTTGAGTTCAGTTGCAGTCGGATTCAGGATGTACTGCCCATTGGCGTAACCAACACGGGCCGCACCGATCGGACCATTAAAAGGTAGCCCGGAAATGGCCAGCGCGGCCGAGGTGCCTATCATTGCCGCGATATCGGAATCGATTTCGCTATTCGACGACATGACGGTAGCGACGACCTGAACCTCATTGTAAAAACCATCAGGGAACAGCGGCCTTATGGGGCGGTCAATCAACCGCGATGTCAGGATTTCTTTTTCCGAGGGACGCCCTTCGCGCTTGAAGAATCCACCGGGGATCTTGCCAGCAGCATAGGTACGCTCCTGATAGTCCACTGTCAGGGGCAGAAAATCTTTGGCTGGATCCGCATTTTTCCTGCCTACAACCGTAACCAAAACAACGGTGTCTTCGATATTTACCAATACCGCACCGCTAGCCTGGCGAGCGATCTCGCCCGTCTCCAACGTCAGCGTGTGGCGTCCCCACATTATTGTTTTCTTGATTGCAGTCACTTTATTGTCCTTTACGCCATATCGGGTCCCGCACATTTTGCGGATCCGGGTTAAAAATCATACCGCCAAAAACAAATGTGGCTACGCAGAGCGTGGTGCCCAGCGTAGCCACAAAATACCTGAACCATGAATCCGAAGCCGCGTTACTTGCGCAAACCCAACCGTTCAATCAGTTTGCGATACTGCTCGACATCGGAACGCTTCAAATAATCAAGCAGCTTACGGCGGCGGCTAACCATCCGCAAAAGACCCCGACGCGAATGATGATCCTTCACATGCATTTTGAAATGTTCAGTCAGCTCGGTGATTCGTGCCGACAACAGGGCCACCTGAACTTCGGGAGAACCGGTGTCTGCCTGCTTGCGCTGGAAGTCTTTGACGATCTGGGCTTTCTGGGTGCCACTCGTTGCCATTACCTGTCTCCAATTGCTGCAAAGTCGAGGAGTTTAACCCGTTAAAGCCCGACTTCTCAAGCGTTTTTAGTGAATTAGCCCAGGAGACATCCTACTCAAGGGCTGGCTGAACCTCGGACATTAAACGTTTGGGCAGCAGCTCGCCATCGCTAAGCTCCCCAAGTCCGAGAAATCGTCCTTCTTCAGAATACATCCGATAGAAGCCCTCATCCCCCACCATCAGAGGCCTCCTCCCGGTCATAAAAAGCCGCATTGCGGGCAGGTCTAGAGTGAGAACGGGCAGAACTGCCACCAACCCATCTGGTGGCAACAAGTGGGACAGGCGCTCATTGGACGTTAATAATTCAAGGCTCTCGAAGGTAATCGCGGTAGACAAGTCATACCCTCCAACCCCGTCGCGCCTCAGCCCACTGAGCATCGCGCCACAACCGAGGCTACGGCCAATATCCTCTGCCAATACACGGATATAGGTCCCCTTGCTGCAACGCACCAGTATTCGAAATGTTGACGAGTCAAAATCCAGCAATTCGATAGACCGAATGGTTACTGCGCGCGGCGGAATATCCACCGTCTCACCCGCTCGCGCGTAAGAATACAAGGGACGTCCATCTTTTTTCAAAGCGCTATATATCGGAGGCGTCTGCATAATATCGCCCCTGAATTGCGCCAGCACAGCGTCAACATTTTCCCGACTCACGTCAACGGCACACCTGGAGGTAATTTCACCTTCAGCATCACCTGTCGTGGTGGTCACACCCAATTGAACCTGGGCGGTATAGCATTTATCGGCAGCGAGCATGTAGCCGGAAAATTTCGTCGCCTCGCCAAGGCAAATGGGTAGGAGGCCGCTCGCCATAGGATCCAGAGTCCCAACATGCCCGGCTTTTTTTGCCCAAAAAATGCGTTTTACCCGCTGCAGCGCTGCGTTCGAGGTTACTCCTTGGGGCTTGTCGAGTAGCAGAACACCGTCCACAGCTACCCTTGCGTTTGCGCTTTGATTCAAGCCGTTTCCAGAACGATCAAACCGTGTCGTCGCGGCCCAAAACGGCAGCGTCGATAAGTTTAGACAAACGCATTCCGCGTTCAACGGATTCATCGTAATGAAAATGCAACTGCGGCATAGTCCTTAACTTAATGCGCCGCCCTAACTCCCTACGCAAAAATCCTGCGGAGTTATTTAGCCCCTCAACTGCCTCCTTGATTTTGGCTGAGTCACCAAGCAGCGTAAAAAAGACTTTTGCATGTCCGTAGTCTGCGGCAACCTCAACACCGGTCAGCGTAACCATGCCAACCCGTGGATCCTTGATCTCACTACGGATCAAATTAGCGAGTTCACGCTGGACCTGCTCAGCCACGCGCAGTGTACGGGAGAAATCGCGCGGCATAGATCCACTCCTTGATCAGCCATTAAAAGGCCGTATTCCAAATTGGTGCGAACGGGCTAAGCCACGCAAAACCCGTTTTAAAAAATTACAAGCTGCGCGCGACCTCGACCACCTCGAACACCTCAAGTTGGTCACCCGTTTTGACGTCATCAAAACTCTTAAGCGACAAACCACACTCAAACCCGGACTTTACCTCACGCGCATCGTCTTTAAAGCGTTTGAGTGAATCAAGCTCACCGGTATGTATGACAACGTTATCCCGCAATAACCGGATTTTTGCATTGCGCCGAACCAGACCTTCGGTGACCATACAGCCGGCAACGGTACCGACCTTGGAAATCTTGTATACCTCGCGAATCTCAACGATACCGAGCTGGCTTTCTTTCCTCTCAGGCGCAAGCATTCCGGAGAGCGCGGCTTTCACATCATCCAAGGCTTCATAAATGATGTTGTAGTAACGGATGTTGACGCCACCATTTTCCGCCAGCTTGCGCGCCATCGCGTCAGCACGAGTATTAAATCCAATCACGGCCGCCTTTGACGCAAGTGCCAGGTTGATATCAGATTCGGTAATGCCACCCACCGCGCAATGAACAATGTTTACCTTTACCTCCTCGGTAGACAATTTCGCGAGCGAATGGGAAAGCGCCTCATAAGAGCCCTGTACGTCAGCCTTGATGATGACCGAGAGAGTCTTAACGGCCCCTTCGCCGAGTTGATCAAACACATTTTCCCGCTTAATCGATTGCTGGGCCAATTTGACATCACGGAATTTACCCTGCCGAAACAGTGCGATTTCCCGCGCCTTGCGCTCGTCCCCTAACACCATAACTTCGGACCCGGCAACAGGTACGTCGGATAACCCTTGTATTTCAACTGGAATCGAAGGCCCCGCCTGATCTATGTTCTTGCCATTTTCGTCGAGCATTGCGCGGACACGGCCGAATACAGCACCGGCCAACAGCACGTCGCCACGCTTGAGTGTGCCCGACTGAACCAGAACAGTCGCCACAGGGCCCCGCCCACGATCCAGGCGCGCTTCGATAACAACACCTCGCGCTGGCGCATCCTTAGCCGCCTTGAGCTCAAGCACTTCGGCTTGAAGCAGAATACTTTCAAGCAATTTATCTATGCCGTTGCCAGTCTTGGCAGACACTGGAACAAAGATGGTATCCCCGCCCCATTCCTCGGGCACAACTTCCTGACCGGAAAGATCCTGCATGATACGTTCAGCATTCGCGCCGGGTTTATCGATCTTGTTCAGCGCAACAACCATCGGTACCTTGCCAGCCTTGGCATGATGAATAGCCTCAACAGTCTGCGGCATCACTCCATCATCTGCAGCAACCACCAACACGACGAGGTCGGTCACTTTTGCGCCACGCGCACGCATAGCGGTGAATGCCTCATGGCCAGGCGTATCAAGAAAAGTAATCATCCCACGCGGCGTCTCAACGTGGTACGCGCCGATGTGTTGGGTAATCCCACCCGCCTCTCCACTGGCCACTCGCGTACGGCGTATATGATCCAGCAGCGATGTTTTACCATGGTCAACGTGCCCCATCACCGTTACAACCGGCGCGCGGGGCTCAAGAGAAACCTCAGCAGGATGCGCAGAGTCTGCGAGATATGCGTCAGGATCATCGAGCTTGGCCCGGACCCCCTTGTGCCCCATCTCTTCAACAACAATAATCGCAGTATCCTGATCGAGAACTTGATTAATCGTCACCATGCTGCCTAGCTTCATCAAAGTCTTGATAACCTCTACTGCCTTGACAGACATTTTTTGGGCAAGCGCCGCAACACTGATCGTTTCGGGAACACTAATATCGCGAACAATCGGCTCTGCAGGGGCGGCAAACCCGTGCTGCCCCTGATCATCTTCATCGCGATGCCCTGCGTGCTTTTCTTTTCGGGTGCGCCAACCTAGATTCCCAGTTGCGTCACCGCGGGTTTTTATACCACGACGTTTAACTGCATCGTCGCGCCACACCACATCCTTAACCGTTTTCTTCGCCTTCTTATCAACCTTGGGAGCCTCGCCAGGCTTGGGCTGCGGTTTATGCAATGTTCCATCTGTCACCACAACAACAACTGGGTGCGATACGGGCGGCGTTTCAACGACAATTTCCTGCACAACAACTGGCTCCGGAGCCAGCGCCACCACTGGCTCAACCACAGGATCCGAGTCTTCCCTCTTTTTCTTAACGCGTGATTGTTTAAGTAACGCCTCTTCACTTTGGAGGGCAATCAACTCAGCCTGTTTTTTTGCCTCCGCTTCGCGAATGGCAGTCTGCGTCGCGTCAATAATCGGAGCAGCAACCACCGGCTCGGGCAGAGCAACCTCAGGCGTCACATCACGCTTGACCAGAACCCGTTTTTTACGAACCTCAACTTGTATAGTTCTGGGTTTTCCGGTCGCATCGGCCTTCTTTATTTCGGTTGTCTGTTTGCGTGTCAACGTTATCCGATTTTTCGCCTCTTTGGCCCCATGCGCCTGACGCAGATAGTCAAGCAGTTGGGTTTTGTCCTTTTCGGTCAGAACGGTATCGTCGGCCAGCGCTTTCGCGATCCCGGCTGTTTGCAGTTGCTCGAGCAGCAATGTGACCGGTAGGCCCAGCTCCCTTGCAAACTGTGTGACATTTATCTGTGCCATCTAGGACTCCGTTATGAATTAGGCAAACCACGGCGCACGCGCGGTCATAATCAGTTGCTTTGCGCGATCAGAGTCTATACCTGTCATTTCGACAAGGTCATCCATCGCCAAATCCGCCAAGTTTTCTTTGGTTACGACTCCTTTTTCCGCCAATAGACGCGCGGTTTGGTTGTCCATGCCCTCCAGCGTAAGGAGATCTTCGACGTCGTGCTCAAGCTTCTCTTCCGTAACGATAGCCTCCGTCAGAAGGGCATTGCGCGCACGGCTCCGCAGCTCGTTAACAGTGTCTTCGTCGAACGACTCGATCTCCAGCATTTCCGCGACCGGAACATATGCAACCTCTTCAAGAGTACTAAAACCCTCTTGCACCAAAATATCGGCAACTTCTTGATCGACATCTAACTTTTCGACAAACAAATTACGCACTACTGACGACTCCTCATCACTCTTCCGCTGTGATTCCTCAAGAGTCATCAAATTGATTTCCCAAGCCGTGAGCTCACTCGCAAGCCGCACGTTCTGTCCACTCCGACCAATCGCCTGAGCTAGATTCTCCTCATCGACCACGATGTCCATACTGTGTTTTTCTTCGTCGACCGTGATTTTGCTAACTTCCGCAGGCGCCAATGCATTAATCACAAACTGCGCAGGATCCTCCGACCATAGAATAATATCGACCCGCTCCCCACCCAACTCTGACGTGACAGCCTGAACCCTAGAGCCTCTCATTCCCACACAAGTACCAATAGGATCAATACGTGGATCATTGGATTTGACGGCAATTTTTGCACGCGACCCCGGGTCACGAGCCGCAGCCTTAATCTCAAGTAAACCATCCTCTAATTCTGGCACTTCAAGCTCGAAAAGCTTGACCAGAAAATCAGGCGTGACACGAGAAAGAATAATCTGCGGCCCCCGTGCAGTACGGTCAACCTTCAACAGATAAGCGCGTACGCGATCTCCTGGACGCAGGTTTTCCTTCGGTATCATTTGATCGCGTGGCAAGAGCGCTTCCACACGGCCAGACTCTATGATTGCATTACCCCGCTCCATGCGTTTAATAACACCAGTAACAAGGTACTCCTCACGCGCGAGGAAATCGTTAAGTATCTGTTCACGCTCCGCGTCACGTATCTTTTGCAGGATGACCTGCTTCGCAGCTTGAGCGCCTATACGTCCGATTTCAAAACCCTCGATCGGCTCCTCAATGTAGTCTCCGACCACAGAATCAGGCTTAATCTCGACTGCTTCGTGCAATTTGTACTCACGCTCAGGCAATTCGATGTCGCGATCATTCACAACAATCCAGCGCCGAAAAAAAGTAAATTCACCCGACACGCGATCGACCGAGGCGCGTATATCAACGTCCTCGTTAAATCGTTTTTTGGCTGCAGACGCGAGCGCCAATTCCAGCGCCCCAAGGACGATCTCTTTTTCGACATTTTTTTCGCGCGCCAGCACATCAGCCAACAGCAACAACTCTTTGCTCAAATCGGCCTCCTAGATTCTTGGAACAAGGCGAGATTTGTCAATATTATTAATTGCAATATCGACCAACTCGCTATCGACTTCCAGCTTTAAATTTTCATCGTTCACGCCCCGCAATACACCAACAAAATTGCGTTGCCCATTTTGGGGGACACGCAATTTCACGCGCGCTGTTTCCCCCGTAAACCTATTAAATTCAGACGCCTTGCGCAGCATTCGATCCATGCCAGGCGAGGATATCTCTAGCCTTCCGTAATCTATCCCCTCAACGAGAAACAAGCGAGACAGGTGGTTACTAACCAACGCGCAATCTTCCACGTTTATACCGTCAGACCTATCGATAAATATCCTCAATAGTCCAGAACCAGGGCGCTCCAATCCGGCAAATTCATACCCCAAACCGGTTATTGTTGCATCAAGAAAGTCTTCGATATTCATGCGCGTTAATGTTTACAAACAAAAAATGGGCTTAGAGCCCATTATTATCTTGCACTTTAAAAAGGATTTGAATTTTAACAACCTATAGTGATAAATGAAAGGGTTACTTAGCCACCTGTGCCAAGCTATCCAAGCTGCGCCGCCCCAAACCGAGACGGCAAAGCAACACACAGGGGGCTTTAAACACGAAAAGCCCTCCCGGTGAGGGCTTTTCAGGGGTAAGGCGCCTAGCAGTGTCCTACTTTCGCGCGGGTAGTCCGCACTATCATCGGCGCTGAGTCGTTTCACTGTCCTGTTCGGAATGGGAAGGAGTGGGTCCAACTCGCTATGGCTGCTAAGCAATAGGGT
>CAMDSO010000098.1 GCA_945906935.1 Bordetella parapertussis | reverse complement strand
TGCCCGTCAGCGCACCGCCCACCGTGCCCGCCACGCCCGATCCCTCGGTCGCACCCAGGCGCACCGCAGTCACCGTCTTCGTCTCGCCGTTGCCGACCGTGTCCACATCCGTGTCGTTCGTCAGCACATTGCCCGTCGCGTTGCTGCCCGCCGTGCCGTTCGCCGTGCCACCGGCTTCGACTGCGCTGCCGGTGTCATCCACACCCACCGGCGCGTCATTGCGGCCGTCGAGCGTGATCGTCAGTTGCGCCGTGTCCGTCAAGCCGCCCGCGTCGCGCACCGTATACGTGTAGATCTCGCTCAAGGTCTGGCCGGTAAGGCGTAGCGCTTGCACGGCAGCATTGTTGTTGTCGATGACATAGGTGTAGCTGCCGTCCGCATTCAAGGTCAGGCTGCCATACGTCCCGGTTAACGCAGCACCCACCGTGCCACTCGTTCCAGTTAACGCAGCCTCTGTGCCCGTACGAATCGCCGACACCGTCTTCGTGTCCCCCACATCGACGTCAGTGTCGTTCGTTAGCACATTGCCCGTCGCATTGCTGCCCGCCGTGCCGTTCGCCGTGCCACCCTTCTCGATTGCGCTACCGGTGTCATCAACACCCACTGGTGCGTCATTGACACCGGTCAACGTAATGGTTTGAATTGCCGACGCCGCAAGCGCACCGCCTATGCCCTGACCGTTGGCAACCCGGTCAGGGTCGGTGTCGCGATCATTTACAGTCCACGTCAGCGCAACCGTCGCCGTCGCGGCCGCACCGAGCGTCTGGCGGGTATTGGAATAGGCTATCTGGCTCGCCACGGACTGAACCTGCGCGTTCGTCACGCCATCATTAAACGTCAGTAGCAACGCACCGCCACTATTGGTGGTGACCGTGCCAATGGTAATCCCGCCAAGGATCAGATTACCGCCCTCGACCAGATTACCCAACGTGCCACTGCCGAAGAAACGGTCTTCAGCGGCGTTCGCCCCGCCCTGCCGCGCCAGCGCCAAAGTGGCATTGCCCCAATTATTGAGATTCGATAATTCGGGATCGGACGGCGCCTCGGTGTTATCGAGCACGATCGGTGATGCATCCTCGGTGTAACTGGCGTTGTGCAGCGTGGATAAGGCCGGCGTGTCGTTGGCCGCCGTGATGGCGACCGTGATAGCGCCGGTCCCAGTCAAGTTAAAAGGTGCCAATCCGTTCGCCGAATTTCCCTGCGGAGTAGTGCCCGTATTGGTATTGCCATCATCGATGGTGTAACCAATCGGCACAGAGAGCGGCGGATTGTTGTTACTGTTGCTATAGGTAATCGCCTGCAACACCTGGTTCACTTGCGCGGTAGTGACACCCGCCAAAAACGTGATTTGCATCTGCCCCGCAGCGTTGTTGATGCTGCCCACCGTAGTAGTGGCGATACGTATGCTGCCGCCAGAAATATTGACCCCGCTACCGCCGCTACCGGTGGCGCCAAACACATCGTCTGCATTCGCACCGGTATTGCGCACGAGCGTCAGCACCGCGCCGCCCCAGTTGTTATAGACCGTTAACTCGGGGTCCGTCACCGTGGCGTTGTTATCAAGCACGATCGCCGCACCGTTTTCAATAAACGTCGGTGTGTTGTCGAGACCTGCAAACGCCGGCGCGTCATTCAACCCGCCGACGGTGACATTGATACTGCCCGTGGCGGTGAGATTCCCGCTGCCGGCGTTGGTGTTGTCATTGAGAGTGACCGACAAGGTATCGGTACCGCTGAAATTCAGGTCGGGCAGATATTCGAGGTAGTGATTGACATTCAGAGCGGTGTTCAAATCCGCCAGCACGTTACCCGCGCCCGTCTGCATGCTCTTAAGCGTGATCGTACGGTTGCCATTGGACAACACCGCGTTCAGATTGGCCGCCGACGCATTCAGGGCGAGCGTGCCGTGCAAAGCGGTGACCACCAGCGTCGGATTATTGGCCAGAACACTGCCGTAATTGCTGTCGTTGATATCGCGGTCATCTGCGCTCAATATCGTATTCGATACAGGAGTGGTGGCTGTACCAGTGGTGCGTTCGGTCACATTGAGCGTGCCGGCGGCGACTGTCACGGCGGGGGTGTCGTTGGCCGGGGTGATGGTGATATTGAGGGTTTTGGTCGTCGTCAGCGCTGCAGTCGGGTTGCTGTTAACGCCCCAACCCTGATCGTCGGCCACCACGGTCATGGTCGCACCAGCAGCACCCGTGGGATTGTTCTGATTCGCATCACTGCTCGACTGATACTGCAATCTGCTCAGCGCCGTACTCAGGTTCGCGGCCGTGCCATAGAGTGTCAGTGTGCCGGTATTACCAGAAAGTGCAGGGGCACCGCTCGCGTCGGTATTAGTGCCAACGCTGGTGGTTGCCTGTGAAAACCCGAAGGTCCCGTTTCCGGTCAGGGTAAGGGTGACCTTGATCAGGTTTGCCCCGGAGTCCACATCGGCGAGCGCCAGACTGCTCAGTGGGTTGAGCGTGGTGTTGAGGTCCTCGGTCACCGAGATGTTCGCAGAACTATTGATACCAGAACCACCCAATGTCGGCGCATCATTGACCGGCGTCACCGTAATTTCAGCGCTGTCTGTCGCAGTGGAAAATGCGCTGGTCTGCGCAGTAACCGCTGTCGTGCTGACATAGGTGCGCGCAGTGCCGCTGGTCTGATCCCAGGCCTTATAGCTGATGGTGGCCGATCCGCCCTCCTTGCCGTCGGGCACGAAGCGTATGAAATCGGTGGGCGTCAACAACAGCGCATTGGTCGCACTGACCGCAGCAATCGTCGTCCAACTTGTGCCATTGGCAGAAAACTGCCAGACGCCGGTGGCTGCTTTGGTGAACGCGGTGATGGCAATCCCGCGGACGGCAGCGCTGTCCACATCGGCGATGCCGGTGCGCGTTGCGTCGGCACTGCCATTCACCGCAGTGGTAAACGCAGACACCTGAAAAGTCGACGGCGACGTCGTATCGTCTTCGATAATGGTGCCCAGTGCGAGATTGCCGCCACTGGTATTCACAGTCAGCACCGGCCGGTCATTGGCCGCTGCGACGGTGACCGTTGCGTTGCCAGTCCAGGTGTCCTGACCGGTGAAAGTGGTGCCCTTGCTGTCGGTAAAAGCCGCAGTACCCCCGCCATCTACCAGCGTATAGGCCAGTGTGCGGGTGCCGGTCACTGCATTATCGTATTCGGTATGCGTAAAAGTAACCGCCTCGATCAGCGCCTTTACTGCGGGGATAGTCAGGCTGGTATTGGCGCCCGCCGAGGTGAACGTGATGACAAGATCGTGGCCATTAACGCCGTTCCCCAAACCGCCTGTGTTGACATTGGCGATCGTCACGCCGCCGTAGGTCACCACACCGGTTCCGCTGTTGTAACCAATCACACCAGCTCCGGCGCCATTGTTCTTGATCGACAACTGATCATTCGCGATGGTCGCAAAGGTGTTGTGTATGGTCAGCGAACCGCCGCGGAAATCGGCACCGTTGTTGGCCAGATCGACGTCACTGAGCGTGACACTGCTGTCAATCACCACTGGCAAGACATTGGGGCTGGCGGCCGTATCACCTTCGGTGAAGGTAGCGCCGCCGCTTAATCCACCGACCACCGGCGCCTGATTAACGGCCAGAATATTGATATTAAACGTCCCGGCAGGCTCCGCCATGCCACTGGCATCGGAAACAGCGAAGGAGAAACTATCCTGCCCGCCATACGGTGCGGGTTCGGTCCCGTTGTGTTTGTACCAAACCCTGCCCGACTGGATGTCTTCGAGCGTAAACACGCTGCCTACGGCGAGTTGCGTCACCACCGCGCCAGAGCTTGGATCACCCAGATACAAAATGCCGCGCCCCACGTTGCTGGTCACGCGGTACTGCACCTGATCACGAGTGCTATCCGGGTCTACCGCCTTGACGATACCCGCATTATTTGGCGTATCGGCCGAGCCCAGAAAGGCACCGGTGATTTTGACCGCTCCGCCTTCGGGCACATCGGCTGTGACGTTGTTGCCAATCACCGGCGGCTGACTGGTCGGACGCAGATAGACCGACACCGTCGCTTCGTTGCTGTCCAGGTTGTTCGGCAGAGAACCGGTGTCACCGTCGTTGACCTTGTATTTAAAACCGTCGGGCGGGTTACTCCAGCTGAAGCCAGTATCGACTTCGACGCGCCCGGTATTGACGTAACGCAAATTGCTGCCACTGAGATCGGCATACGTGAACGTCGCGTTCAGTGCGAGGTCGCTCCAGACGCCACCGCTCAATTTCTGGATCTTGCCGTAGTCCGGCAAATCGGTCAGCGTATAAGTCCAGCTGGCGTTGGCGGTATCCGGGTCGCTGACATTGAGGATGCTGGTATCGAGCACCTGAATATGCGTGGTTTGCGCAGTGACGCCCGTCGAAAATTCAGTCACCGTGAAGTTCGTATTGGCGGCAACCGGGGCGTCGTTGACGTTGTTGACGGTAAAGGTCAGCGTGCGCTCAGGACTGCGCATCTGGCTGTTGCGGGCCAGATTAAGCGTACTCGTGCCATCATTCACCGTCAGCGTGGCGCGCTCGGTGATGTTGGGGGCCGCGATCACCACGTCAGCAGTCGCGACCGTGCCGCCGTCAATCAGATAAACCGTCAGACTGTCAGCAATCGTCGCGTTACCCTTGACCGCGACATCCACGGCGGGATTATGAAAGTAGGCAATGTTCCCCGCCACCAGATCGGCAGCCGTGAACGAGGTCACGCTGACCCAGTTCGCAGTGTTCCAGCGCCCCAGCAATCCACCGACGATGCCATCGCCCGCGGTGCCCTGGATGTCGGTGAGGTAGGTCAGCGTGGTTAGGTCGGGATTATCAACATCGTTCGATTGAAAGTTAGCGGTAGTGAGCTTCACCGCGTTGACAATACCGGTCAACGCAAAATTCGCTGTCGCCATGCCGTTGCTGCCGTCGGTATTCTGCTCCATCAATGCGGTGCCGCCCTGATTCTGCGTCAGCGGCCCGCCAGTGGTTTGCGTGATGGTCGGCGCGTCATCGACCGGCGTCAGCGTGATCGCCACGCTCGTTGTCACCGTTGACGTTGTCGCCTTGGCTTTGATCGAGACGGCATCGGTCGGACTCGCGATGGTTTCGCTACCATCGTGCACATACACCACATGTCCGGCATTGATATCGGTTTGGGTGAAGCTGGTGCCAACACCAAAGTCGCCGTAGACAACCGCTACCCCGTTCAGATAGACCTTGCCATGCGTGGGCGCCAACAACACGACGTAGCTAACCGCTGCCCCACCGGCTCCGGTCGTCAAACCGCTCAGCACATTCTGATCAAGCGTGGCGAACAGCCCTTCAGGCACCACGGCGCGCCGGCTGCCGCCAACCGAAACCGTATCGCCGCCACCGCCCCCACCGCCGACGTCAGGCCCGGGAGGGATGACAGTGACGTCCGGATTAATCGTGACCGCAATCGTGCCCTCGCCGGAGAGCCCGCCATCACCATCAGAGACAAACAGCTTGAAATTGTCCGTGCCCGTGTAGTGACTGTCGTTGGTGCTGTATTTGACCTGACCGGCGGCAAGCTGAGCTTCGGTAAACGTCGAGCCACGCCCGATCAGCACACCGTTCAAGGTCAGATAACCGCGCGCCGGGTCCTGACTGATCGTATAAATCCGTTTGCTGGCGGTACTGTCGGGGTCAGCCACATTGATGTTGCCGGTGCCCGCGGTGTTGCTGATGCCGTTGTTCGTGGACCCTTGCAGCACGGTCATATCGTGGGTCCTCAACACCGGTGCGTCGTTACTCGGCGTGATGCTGATGTTGACCGTGGCGGTGGCGGTGGTTGCCGCCAGCGGACCGGGGTGATTATCGGAAACGCTCACGGTAAAACTGGTTTGGGCCTGCGCCGGCACCAGTATGCCGTCCTGATCCGTCGGCTCGGTATTGTTGTTGTAGCTAAAACGCAGCGCCGGATGGATGCCATCCGTCAGTTGCGCCTGGGTAAATACAAGGCCGGTGGTCGCCGTGACATAGGCGCTGCCATTCCAGTACTGCAAGGTGCCGAAGGTCGCCGACGGCAAGGAAGTCAGCGTCAGCCTGCGCAAATTTGATGGATCATCAGCGTCGGTCATTGAGAGCGCGATATTCGCCGTCACTGGCACACCGGGCTGCACGTTATCCTCGGCGACCGTAACCGTATTGCCGGTCACCGCGATCTGCGCGTTAACGTCCTTGATGTTGATATCGAGTTTGGCCCAGCTCGCGAGGTTCGCCGTGGTGCCGGGCAATGCATCAATGCCGACCATGCCACCGGCGCCATCGCGGATGGTGAAGTAAGCGGCATCGGTGGTGCCGGCCGTCAGCTCAGCAACGGTCGGCGTGTACGTAATGCTCCCGATATTGGCCTGCGAAAACAGCGAACCAACGGCGAGCGTGGCACCGTTCAGTGTCAGCGTGCCCTTGGTCGGCAGTTGCTCGACCCGATAGAGGATCTGCGCGGAGGTATTGTCCGCGTCATAAAGGCGCAGATTGCCGGCCAGCGTCGCCACCTGCGTCGAGTCATTGGTGAAACCGCCGCTCAGGGTTGCAGTGGCATGCTCGTTGACATTCAAGGTGACGGATGAAAACGTCGGCGCGTCATTCACTGGCGTCACGTTCAAGGTCGCCGTGTTGCTGGTACTGCTGAAGGGCGACGTCGCGGTCAGTGAGGTCGTATTGCCCGTGCCACCGGCTACGCCCGAACTGGCATCCCACGCCGTGTAGGTCAGCGACACCGAACCCGCATTGCGGGTATCGACCGACAGATTATTATTGGCGACAAACTTCACCTGCGCATCGCTCGGCAACAACAGGGCGCTGCTGGTGCTGACCGCAGGGAATGCCGTCCAACTACCGCCACTCAACAGGTAATACCAGGCACCGGTCATGCCGCTCGCCGCGGTGGTGGGCGCGGATGTGACGGCCACACCCATGGCGGTGCCGGCGTCGATATCGGTCCAGATCGCCGCAGCGCTGGCGTTGGTGAGCAGATTGCCGACGGTATAGGCCGTCGTTGTTTTTTCTGCCTGCGACAGCGTGATCGCCGAGGCCGTCACCAGCGGCTGGTCGTTGACGCCTTGTATCGTGATAGTCAGCGTGCTCGAGGACGTCGCGTTGGCGGTGTCCTTCATCGTGTAGTTGAAAGTCTCGGTCAGCGTGCTACCGACACCCAGCGCCTGTACCGCGGCATTGGTGTTGTCCAGCGTATAAGTGTAAGTGCCGTTGGCGTTGAGCAACAAACTGCCGTAGGTCGATGTCAATGCGCTGCCAACCGTGCCGCCGGTCAAAACAGACACGGTCTTGGTGTCACCGGTATCGGCGTCGGTATCGTTATCGAGCACATTGCCGGTAACGTTGACGCTGTCTTCAAAAATCGTCTTCGCATCAGCCTGCGCCACCGGCGTATCGTTGATCGAAGTCGCCACCACAGTGGTCGTGTTGTTGATCACCGTGTTGGTGCCGTCATTAACACTGATGGTAAAGGTAGTGGTCTCGGTGGACCCCGGCGCCACGCGGTTGGCCGTCGGCGTAAACACCAGGCCGCGAATTGCGGTTTGGGCCGCCGCCGCACTGCCACTGAAGGTATAAACGCCAGTGCTTGCGTTGTAACTGCCACCGCCGAGATTGGACAACGCACCTTTGGCGGCGGTATCGAGCGTAACGCTCAGACTTTGCGTGTCCGCAACGTCGGCGTCTGTAATCGTGACCAAAGCGAATGGCGATTTCGTCGTATTGTCATTAACCGCCTGCCCTGCAGCGGCGCCGGTGATCACTGGCGCCGCCAGCAGACCATCAAAGGCGTCGCTGTTGAGTGCCGCCGTTTCAATCCGGCCGGTCTGACTTTCCAGCACCCAGTCACCGCCACGCGCCGCCGCCCCGGTAGCGTTGATCGATGCAGCGACATCCGCACCGGTCGCCTGCGCAAGGGCGGCGAGAAACGCCGCGCCATCACCGCCGAACGCGATGTCGCAGCCATAGAGCATGACGTCCGCATTCTGCGTAAGACCGCCGGCAATGCGCGACAACTGCGCCGCTTCACCGGGCAGTGCCGCCAGATCCAGTTGCAGGCCGCCCAGCACCAAAGCACCTTCACCACCATGTGAAATGATATGGACCGCGTCGACCTGGACGCCGGCATTCACCGCATCGGCGATTTGCGCAAAGGCATCGCGTGCCGGGTCAAGCACCACCACATCGACCCCCGGCCGGATCGCCGCCACGATGTTCTGCCAGCCCGCCACCGCAGGATCGACAAACACGATCTCATGCCGGGCAGACGACGGGCCTGCCGACGTCGCCACCTCCGTGGTCAGCGCGGTGTCGACGGCGCTGTGATCCGTAGTCGCTGACGGATTTGCCTGGGATCTTTCGGCAGGTGCGTCAGCGGCGCGCGCATTGTCCGCGCCAGCCGCCCACTCCGTAGCCGTCACCACCGCCGCACCGTCAAACAGGGTGCGCGCTTCGAGCGCCAGGGCGTTGCTGCGTGGCGCAGTGTGACGCTGACGATTTTTGGGGGCTGCCTGCGCAGGCGCGTTGGTGGCGTAAAAAGTTGCCATTTGGACCCTGACTATTCAACAGCAATCGACGTTCAGGCAGTGCAAGTTCCATGCGCTGACGACGATGAGACAACACCTCCAATAGGGTCGGTGCGCTTATCTTTTGCGGGCACCTAACAACCTTCATTGGGACCTAGTTTAAGCGGAAATTATTATTTTTAAATATAGACTTACAAAAATTAACAGTGCATCCAATCTATGCTGGAACACTTTTTTAAGAGGTTTAAGAGGTATCTGTTTTAAATGTGAAATCACCACGCTGCAGACAGCGCAGGCTTCTACATCTCAACCGACTGAAAACCGACATTGCCGTTAAATTTTCGTCAGGCCAGCGATCTTCATTGGCGTTTAGCTTTGACACAGAAGTGCCCACACCAACGCGTGCATGCCATGAAGAAAGTAGACTAAAACCGTCGGTTATGAGCGCATCAAAGCAAAACCACGGACGATGCGCCCGTGCAATGCCACGACATGCGATGAGGATCTGTGACGTTCAGATCAAAAATCAGGCGGGCAACTGTCGGCAGCGCAAGCTGCCGACAGTTGCTAAACAAACTCTCAGGCGCCCTTGATTGCCGTCGGCAACATGCGACCGGGGATCAAACAACCTTTGCGCGCGCGATGCAGGATATGTTTTTGTAAATCCGCACCGCTGACAATGGCCGAGCGCTCGTTGCCGCTACGCGACATGCCAAGCACGGTCACCGACTTGCTGCCGGAGAAACCGACCGCGACCATTTTCTCGTCGTCATCCAGCCCCATCAGCGTGACGCCGCGACCGCGCGACATTGCCTTGAGTTCATCATAGGAGAACAGCAACAAGCGGCCTTTCTCCGAGAGCGTGGCGACCATTTCGGTATGCCTGGGCACCAGCGCCGGACGCAACACCGTCTCGCCGTCTTGCAGCGTCATGAAGGCCTTGCCGGCGCGTATGCGCGTCAGCAGGTCCTCGGCATTGACGATGAAACCATAGCCGCCGGAATTCGCCACCAGATAACGTTTACCCGGCTGTGCATCGACCACCTGCGCCACCCGCGCGCCGGCGGCCAGCTCGACCAGCGAGGTCAACGGCACGCCATCACCCTTGCCGCCGGGGATATCGCCGGCGGCGATGCCAAAGCAGCGCCCGGTGGAATCGAGCATGGCGATTTGATGTATCGAGCGCGTTTCGAATATCGCGTATTCGCCGTCGCCAACCTTGTAATTGACGCCACTCAAATCAAGACCGTGACCCTGACGCGAACGCACCCAGCCGTTTTTCGAGACGATGATGGTGAGAATCTCGTCCACCACCTGACGCTCGACCACCGCGCGACCGGCCTCTTCCATAATGGTGCGGCGGTTGTCGCCGAACTTCTTCGTATCCTGGCGGATTTCACCGACCACCAGCTTCTTCATGAGTTTGTCGTCGGCGAGCAGTTCTTTGAGCTCGCTGCGCTCGCCCTTCAACGTTTTCAACTCCTGCTCGATCTTGATACCTTCGAGCCGCGCCAACTGGCGCAAACGAATTTCCAGAATGTCCTCGGCCTGCACATCACTCAGATCAAAGGTCTTCATCAACTCCGGCTTGGGTTCATCGGAATTACGGATGACCTTGATGACGCGATCGATGTTCAGAAAGACGATATGCCGGCCTTCGAGAATATGAATGCGGCGGTCGACCTGGCCGAGGCGGAAATTCACGCGGCGCGTCACCGTCGAGACGCGGAAGTTGACCCACTCCTCGAGCATCAGTCGGATATTCTTGCGCTGCGGCTTGCCGTCGAGACCGATCACCACCATGTTGATTGGGAAGTTTTCTTCAAGCGAGGTGTGCGCCATCAACAGGCGCATGAACTCTTCCGGGTCCTGCTTTGAGGTGCGCGGCTCCAGCATGAGGCGCACGCGGTTGTTCTTGTCCGATTCGTCGTTGACCTTTTCCAGCGAGGCGAGGATCAGCTGTTTGAGATTGGCCTGGGTCGAGGACACCTTGCCGCCTTTTTCACGCGGCTTCGGATTGGTCAGCTCTTCGATCTCGCCCATCACACGCATCGACGAGGTGGTCGGCGGCAGTTCATACACCACCACCTGCCACTGGCCGCGCGCCAGATGTTCGATCTTCCAGCGGCAACGCGCACGCAGCGAACCGCGGCCGCTGGTATAGGCGTCGATGATGGCCTGACGCGGGCTGATGATCTGCCCGCCGCCCGGAAAATCCGGGCCCTGAATAATGTCCATCAGCGCCTCGACGCTGATGCTCGGTCGATTGATCATCGCCACCGCCGCATCGGCGACTTCGCGCAGGTTATGCGGCTGCAGTTCGCAGGCCATGCCGACGCCGACGCCGGAGGCGCCGTTCAACAACAACATCGGCAGGCGTGCCGGCAACAACTCCGGCTCCTGCAAACGGCCGTCGTAGTTGGGCACAAAATCAACCGTGTCCTGATCGATCTCGGAGAGTAGCAGTTCGGCGATCGGCGTCAGACGCGCCTCGGTGTAACGATAAGCCGCCGCGGAGTCGCCGTCCTGCGTGCCAAAATTGCCCTGACCATCAATCAAGGGATAGCGCAGCGAAAAATCCTGCGCCATGCGCACCAGCGCCTCATAGGTCGAGACGTCGCCGTGCGGGTGAAATTTACCCAGCACTTCGCCGACAATACGCGCCGATTTTGTATGCTGAACGCCGGCCTTCAGACCGAGTTCGTTCATCACATACAGAATGCGCCGTTGCACCGGCTTCTGGCCGTCCTCGACGTTCGGTATGGCGCGACCGCGCACCACACTCATCGCATAGGTGAGATAGCTGCGCTCGGCGAACGTACCCATGTCGATGAAATCGCCTTCACCACCCGAGCCTGCAGCCGGCGGCAGCAGCGCCGCACCGCCGCCATCGCCGGCAGGCACGGTCGCAAACAGATCCAGCGTCTCGTCAGCCGTCTTGCGCGTGATTGCGTTCATACATCCGCCTCGACCTGGTCGCCGTTTTCTTCCATCCACGTGCAGCGGCGCTCCGATTCTTTTTTCGACATCAACATATTGAACAGCTCGAAAGTTTTTTCACGGTCGTCGATACGCACCTGCAACAGCCGGCGCGTATCGGGGCACAGGGTGGTTTCCCACAGCTGCTCGGGGTTCATCTCGCCGAGGCCTTTGAAGCGCTGGGTCTGGATGGAATCGGGCTTCACACCCTCTTCAATCGCGCGTTCGCGCAAGGACCGCAACTCTTCATCATCAACCGCATAAATATTTTTCGCCGGCCGTTTGCCGTGCGCCGGAATGCCCATCTTGTAGAGCGGCGGGCAGGCGACATAAATATGTCCGCCCTCGATCAGCTTCGGAAAGTGACGGTAAAACAGCGTCAGCAGCAACACCGCAATGTGCGCGCCGTCAACGTCGGCGTCGGTCATCGACGCAATCTTGCCGTAGCGCAGACCGGAGAGATCGGGGCTGTCTTCATTACCGTGCGGATCAACACCGATGGCCACCGCGATGTCGTGAATCTCCGCGTTCGAGAACAAGAGGTCGCGTTTGACCTCCCACGAGTTGAGCGCCTTGCCGCGCATTTTGTAAATCGCCTGAAAGCGCTTGTCGCGCGCCTGCTTGGCCGAACCACCGGCCGAGTCACCCTCGACCAGATACAACTCGTTGTCAGCGATGCTGCTCGATTCGCAGTCGGTGAGTTTCTCCGGCAGCATCACGACGCTGGAGGATTTCTTGCGCTCCACCTTGGTCACCGAACGACTGCGCTCGACCGCCTGACGAATCACCAGCTCGGCGATCTTGCGACCGTAATCGACGTGGCTGTTGAGCCACAGCTCGAACGGATCGCGCACCATGCTCGAGACCAGCTTCATCGCATCGCGGTTAGAGAGCTTTTCCTTGGTCTGACCGTGGAACTGCGGCTCGAGCACTTTCGCCGACAAGAAATACACCGTGCGCGACCACACATCATCGGATTGCAGCTTGATGCCGCGCGGCATCATGTTGTGATGTTCGGCAAACGCCTTCACCGCCTCGAAGATGCCATCGCGCAAACCCGCCTCATGCGTGCCGCCGGCCGGCGTTGGGATCAGATTGGCATACGACTCGCCAAAGCCCTTCGACTCATCAACCAGCGCAAACGCCCAACCGGCGCCCTCGCCGACCGCAAAGCCGTTGGCTTCCTGCACGTATTTTTCACCGTCGAAAATCGGCGCTACCGGTTCGGCATCGGCGAGCAGATCCTTGAGATAACCCTTCATGCCCTCGGGGTAGCTCCAGGTGCGGGAAACCGTTTCCTGGCCTTCGCGCGCGCCTTCGACATTCAGCGTCACCGCCACACCGGGCAACAGCACCGCTTTTGAGCGCACGATGCGTTCGAGCTCGGGGGCGGAAACCTTGCCGCTGTCGAAATATTTCTTGTTCGGCCAGATGCGCAAGAGCGTGCCGTTCTCGTTCTTCGGCGTCGCCCCGGTGCGCTTTAATTTCTCCACCACCTCGCCGTCGGCGAAGGCCATTTTGTGTATGCCGCCTTCGCGCCGGATCTCGACCTCAAGGCGCGACGACAGCGCGTTGGTCACCGACACGCCCACACCGTGCAAGCCGCCGGAAAACTTGTAGGCCGCGTCGGCCTCGGTTTTTGAAAACTTCGCCCCTGCGTGCAGTTCGGTGAACACCAGCTGCACAGTGGGGATTTTTTCCGTCGGATGCATGCCGACCGGAATACCGCGTCCGTTGTCGGCGACACTCACCGAGCCGTCGCGATGCACCGTCACATCAATGCGTGTCGCATGACCGCCAAAGGCCTCGTCGGCAGCGTTGTCGATCGCTTCCTGCACGATATGCGTCGGATCGGTAGTCCGCGTATACATACCAGGCAAGCGCTGCACGGGCTCGATGCCGCGCAGCTTGGTGACCGATGATTCGTCGTATTTCTTGATTGCCATGGTAGAGGTGCTTGTTCCAGCTACAACTGCGGTTGAATTCTTTAATCTTAAACTTAACGTTTGCTCGCCAGCATGGTGCCGCGACACTGCCGCGCACCACAGGCGCAGGCGTATTCGCGCTTCAACGCCGGCGTGTAACGCTCATCGAGATACAGATTGTAATCAATGGTGATTTCCTCTCCCTCGTCGATCGCCTCCATCGCATGGATGTAAACGCGGTCATTTTCCTCGACCGCCTCGCAATTCGGCATGCAGCTGTGGTTGATCCAGCGCGAGGTGTTGCCGTTGCGGCCGCCGTCGATCACTTCATTGTTGTCCATCATGAACAAAAAAGTGTGCGTCGAATCGGTTCCCATCGCGTCGCTCTCCGCCTCGCTCATGCGCACGCCCTTGTATTCAATCAGGCGGCTGCCGGCGGCAATCGGGCTCACTGCAAACACGCCGCGGCCATGAATGCCAGAACGTCGCGCCGCGATGCGGCGACTTCCTTGAGGTTTGACTGATTTCATCTGAAAAATTTAGGTCTAAAAAGCCGCGCATCTTACCAAACACGGAGGGGCATGAGTTGAAAACGCCGCCACGCCGGCGTTTTCAACTCATGCCTTTGACGCGCAAGCGCGCGTTGCAAGGCCCCGCCGCTTCCCCTAACATCGCGCGTCCAGCCGCCGGCGCATGGCGGTGTTACTGTGCAATGTCAGCTTAATGTCGTCTGCGCAAGCGGCCTCAAGGAATAAAACCATGCATTTTCGACTGCCCGCTGCGCTTCTTCTGCTCGGCCTCTACAACCTCAACGCCACGGCCCAACCATACCCGTCCGGGCCGATGCGCATGGTCGTGCCCTTCCCGCCCGGCGGCGGCACCGACATTCTGGGCCGCGCCATTGCGCAAAAACTCAATGAAACGTGGGGCGTGCCGGTGGTAGTGGATAACCGCGGCGGTGCCAACGGCACCATCGGCGCTGCGGCAGTGGCCAAATCACCGTCCGACGGCCACACCCTGCTGATCGTGCCGAGCGGCTTTGCCGTCAACCCGGCGATTTATCCCAACCTGCCGTTCGATTCACTCAAAGACCTCGCGCCAGTGTCGCAACTGGCGGCCAGTCCGCTGGTGATCTCGCTGCATCCTTCCTTCCCGCCAAAATCGGTGAAGGAGCTGATCACGTTTTTGAAAGCCAACCCGGATAAGGTCAATTACGGCAGCTCGGGCAACGGCTCGCCGCCCCATCTGGCCACCGAATTGTTCAAATACATGACCGGCGCGAAGATGGCGCACATCCCTTACAAGGGTGCGGGGCCGGCGGCGATCGACGTATTGGCGGGACAAATTCCGGTTTATTTCATGAACGCGCTGCAGGCGGTGCCGCACATCAAGGGCGGACGTCTGCGCGCGCTGGCGGTCACCAGTGACCAGCGTTTCCCGGCACTGCCGGCAATTCCAACCATCGCTGAAGCCGGCGTGCCCGGCTATGCGATGAGCAATTGGTACGGTTTGCTGGTACAGGGCTCGACACCGCGTGCCACGGTGATGAAACTGCATGGCGAAATCGTGCGCATCCTCAACCTGCCGGAAATCCGCGACCGTCTCGTCAATGAAGGCGCCACCGTGGTGGCCAGCACACCGGAGGAATTCATCGCCTTCCTGAAAAAGGAGATGGTGACGAACGCAAAAATCGTCCAGGTCTCGGGGATGAACTCGAGCAATTAACGACAGGGCCACCGGCAGTAGTTCACAGCACGCGCAGGTCTTTAACGCGCAAACCCGCGGCGGTGAATCCGCCGTCGACGGCAATAGTCTGGCCGTTGACGTAGCTCGCATCCTCGGAGGCCAGAAACAAGGCGACGCTGGCGACTTCGTCGGGCCGCCCATAACGTTCCATCGGCACCGCACGCTGCCAGGCCTCACGCCGCTCGCCAACATGCTGTTTGCGGCTGCGCGGCACATCAATCGGCCCCGGCGCAATCGCATTGACGCGCACATGGTGTTTGGCCAGATCGACCGCCATGACGCGCGTCATGCCGATGATGCCGCTCTTGGCGGCGGCATACGCGGCACGCCCGCTGCTGCCGAGAAACCCCGAATGCGAAGAAAAATTGACGATCGCACCACCGCCGTGGGCCGCCATTTCGCGGGCCGCCGCCTGCGCACAAAGAAAGGTGCCGATCACATTGATTTCCAGCATTGCACGCAGCATATCGAGCGGCGTGTCGAGAAAATCTTTTTGTGCACCCATGCCGGCATTGTTGATGATCGCATTGAGCGGGCCAAAGCGGCTGCGGGTCAGTGCGATCATCGCATCGACTTCGGCCGGGGTGCGGATATCAACGCAACACGGTGCCGCGCGTCCGCCGGCGGCGCTGATTTCCGTACAAATTGCTTGCGCTGCGGCTTCATTGATATCGGCACACACCACCGCCGCACCTTCGGTGGCGAAACGCCGTGCGGTGGCCGCACCAATGCCGGTGCCGGCACCGGTGACGATGACCACCTTGTCCCTGAAACGCTCTGTCATCTTGTTATCCTTTGCGCTGCCAGGCTAATGCGGGTCTAGTAAGACCGCGGCATGCCCAGTACATGCTGGCCGATATAGGCGAGCACCATGTTGGTGGAAATCGGCGCGGTGCGAAACAACCGCGTCTCGCGCCACTTGCGTTCGATGTCGTATTCGCGCGCGAAACCAAAGCCGCCGAAGGCCTGCATGCAAGCCTCGGCTGCATTCCACGAGGCGTCCGCCGCCAGCAGCTTGGCCATGTTCGCCTCGGCACCACAGGGCACGCCGGCATCGAACATGGCCGCCGCCTTGCGCGTCAT
>CAMDSO010000097.1 GCA_945906935.1 Bordetella parapertussis | reverse complement strand
GACGCACTGTTAGCGCAGGCAAGGACACACCACAGGACCGGGATGCACGGCATGATCCCTTCCAACAACCGGCGCAGGATCGACTTCATGCGCCGGCGCGACTTCGAGATCAACGACAGTGCCGAGAGCGTGTCGCTGAAAATCGCCCGTCTCGTTTTGGAGCGCGGTTAGTTTTCCTGCAGGTGGTTGAGTGCCACGTCGAGAATATCGAAATTGCGCAAGCGCGCCTTACCCGGAATACCAGCGGTCGGGCGGCTGAACAACAGCGGCACGCATTGCTCGGAGAGCCCACCGTGCGAACGCAGCGGCGCATCCAGCCCCGAGAGGTCGTGACGCGTTTTGCTGGTGCCAAGCACCACGTTTTTAGCTGACACCACGACCATGTCGCCGAGACGGTCTGGCGGCAGTTCAAAGCGGGCGCAGGCGTCGGCATTTGAGAGCGCCAGATCAATACCCGCGATACCCGACAACTTCTTCATCACCGCCATCAGATCAACCTCTGGCGGCACATAAGCGGTGGCGAAAGACCCCAGCGCTCCGTGATGCACGACATAAGGATCGGTGATCGGCAGGATCACCCGCGCCACGGCGGCGCCCAGCCATGCATCCAGCAGATCCTGCAAATAAATCGCATTGGGCTCACCGTCAGCCCCGAACTTGTCGTTCATGCCGTGATCAGCGGTTAGCGCAATCGTCGCGCCCAGCGCATCGAGCCGCGCAAGATAGCCGTCCATCATGGCGTAGAAGGCGTTGGCGGCTGCCGTTCCGGGTGCCGCCTTGTGCTGCACATAATCGGTGGTAGAGAGGTACAGCAGATCTGGCGGCTGCGTTTCCATCAAGCGCACGCCAGCGGCAAACACAAATTCAGAAAGATCGGCGCTATACACCGAGGGCAAGGGCTTCCCCACCAGTTCGAGCACGGCGCTGATGCCATTTTCGACAACACTGCATTGGTCGGCTTTTTCCGCCGAAAAACACACACCGCGTAGATCCTTGCCGAGCAGACCGCGCAGTTTGTCTTTCGCCGTGACCACCGCCACTTTGGCCCCCGCCTGCGCAAACGCCGCCAGCACGGTGCCGACGCGCAGATATTTCGGGTCGTTCATCATGACTTCGGCGTTGGCCTCGCGGTCGAAGAAATAGTTGCCGCAGATACCATGCACCGACGGCGGCACACCGGTGACGATCGACAGGTTGTTCGGATTGGTAAAAGAAGGCACCACACAATCAGCCTCAAACGCGGCGCCGCGCTGCATCATGCGCGCGAGAAAGGGCACGACCCCCGCCTCGATCGCGCGGTGGATGTAAGCAAACTCGCAGCCATCCACGCACACCACCACCAACGGCCGCGCCATCCAGCGATAAGCGCGCCCGTTAACTACAACCGCCGTTTTTTCCATGCCGTTTACTCCGCTTCGCGCCGCGTCCACCGGCTATTCAATGACGATCTTATTCTGGCGCACGACACTACCCCATTTTTCAATTTCCGCTCGGATAAAGCGCGCGAATTGCTCGCTCGACTCCCCCCCCGCCTCGGCCCCCTGCTGTGCCCAGATGGTTTGCAACTCGGGTGAACCCAGGGCTTTTACGACCTCCGCGTGCAAACGGGTCGTAATATCACGGGGTGTTTGTGCGGGCACCCACAAGCCGTACCAGGACAGCGACTCGAAACCGGGCACGCCCGCGGCGGCCATGGTGGGAATCTCCGGGAAGGCCGGCGAACGCTGCGGCGAAGTCACCGCCAGCGCACGGATTCTGGCCGCCCGAATTTGTGTCGACGCGCTACCGAGCCCTTCAAAAATCAAATCGATCTCACCGCCCAGCAACGCTACCATGGCTGGTCCCGAACCTTTGTAGGGCACATGCACCATCGACGTGCCGGTTTTGGCGTTGAAAATAATGCCAGCCAGATGTCTGGTTGTGCCGTTGCCCGATGAACCGTAATTGACCTTGCCCGGGTTGGCTTTGGAATAGGCGATGAGTTCGCGAATACCGTACGCCGGAACCTTGGGGTTGACCACCAGCACGTCTGGAACCGACCCAACCGTCGTGATGGGCAACAAGTCTTTCTCCAGATCGTAGGCGAGTCCCGGATACGCGCTCACCGCCACCGTGTGGTGCACCGCACCGAGCAGAAGGGTGTAGCCGTCAGGCGCCGCCTTCGCCACCGCATCGGCGCCGATCGTGCCACCCGCGCCGCCGCGGTTATCAATGATGACCTGCTGACCAAGCTGGGCCGAGAGCTTGATGGCGAGTGGTCGTGCGAACGCATCAGTGCCACCGCCGGTCGGAAACGGCACCACCAGACGCACAGCGCGAAGCGGCCATTGCTGGGCCTGGGCCGCGCCTGCAACAATGAGAAGTGCGCTGACGGTCACCAGCGAAGCACACCCTATGAAACGTCTTGCCGTCGATAACATGGTTGATACACCTCGTATGGAAGATGCGGCACGATTGCGCAGTGCTGCAACTTAACAAGGGTTTATTGCCGGAAGGTTACGGGCGGCCTCTTTTCCACGGGGCATTCCGCGCAGGCCTGAAATATGGCTGCAACATCATCGCGCAACAATCGGTCCCGGTTGACTGCACGGTATTTGAGCAATCTATGTAACATTTTGGAATGGCCCCTGATCACCAAAATGGCAGCGGCTTACCCACAGATTTACCCACAGGATTACCCACAGGATTTGTGGATATTTTTTGCGCGACTCACAACGGTTAAACGATACGGGGGCGTTGACAGAAAATCATGAAAACCATCAAGGTCACGCGCGGCCAGTACCAGATACTGCAGAAACTGACCCGCAAGGAATTCAGCACACTGAAGAAATATCCAAATATCTTGAGCGAATCGAAAGGCCTGTTGCGTACTTGCAAGAAAGTCATCACCAAAGTGCAGGCGATGCCCGAATATGCGAGCAAACACAAGAGGCAGACCGCTTACAAACGCATCATCACGCTGTGCCAGAGGGCGGTCGATTCAGTCGAGAAGTGAAGCCGCTCAAGCCGCCTGCTCGGCCGCCTCGATGGATTGCGCTTCGCGCAGGGTCCGCACGTCAAGCTCGTAGCCGGTGACCGCCCACTCGGCCATTTCCTCTTCGAGTGCGGTCACCGTCAGCGGATTACCCGCCAGCCACTCACGGTCGATATCGAGTTGCACGGCGCGCGCGTCGGCGTTGGCTCGAATGAGTGGACGCGCAATATCAACACGGCTGCGATAGATCAGCGCGGCCAGACGCAGCGCCATGACCATGCGCCAGTCGACCACGCCCGTGCCTTGCGGGAAGGCCTTGCGCAGGCTGCGCCGGTGCGTCAGCACCAGCGACGCCAGTTGCGCCTGCTCCATATTGGAGAAACCGGGCATTTCAGCGTTCTGCAGGATATAGGCGGAATGCCGGTGATAACCGCTGTAGGCCACCGTAATGCCGATTTCGTGCAGCTTCGCCGCCCACGCCAGATATTGCGGCGCCGTATCGTCCGCATGAGGGTCCCCCTGCGTGAACTGGGTTAACAGCTCCAGTGCGAGCGCCGCTACGCGACGTGCCTGGCGTGCATCCACTTGATAGCGGCGCATAAACTGCGACACCGTGACGTCACGCATATCGTGATGCTGGGTGCGGCCAAGCAGGTCATAGAGTATGCCCTGGCGCATGGCGCCAGACGCCACTCGCAACGAATCAATGCGCAATTCGGACAACACCGCACTCATGATCGCGAGCCCACCGGCGATCACCGGCCGGCGGTCGCTCTTGAGCCCCTTGAGATCAAGCGCATTGAAATCGCCAGCCCTGATCATTGCGACACGCAACTGTTCGAGCCCGTCGGCGGTGATAGTGCCGTCGCCAAAACCGTTGAATTCAATCATTTCGGCCAGCGCGCGGGCGGTACCCGACGAGCCGTAGGCGGTCTGCCAGTTGCCGGCAGAGAACCGCGACACCAACGTCTGGATCTCATTACGGGCGGCGAGCTCGGCGCGCTTCATTGCATTTTTGCTGATCTTGCCGTCCTCGAAAAAGCGGCGGCTGTAGCTGACACAGCCCATGTAAGTGCTGTCCAGATGCAATGGCTTTAAAGCGCGGCCGATAATGAATTCAGTTGATCCGCCGCCGATATCCACCACCAGTCGCTTGTGCGGCGAGGCCGGCAAGCCGTGCGAAACGCCGAGATAAATCAGGCGCGCCTCTTCGCGACCGGCTACCACTTCGATCGGAAAGCCCAGTGCCGCCTGCGCCCGCTGCAGGAAAGACGCCGAGTTCTTGGCCACCCGCAGTGTGTTGGTGCCGACCGCACGCACCGTATGACGGTCAAAGCCGCGCAGCCGCTCACCAAAGCGGTCGAGACATTCAAGCGCGCGCTGCTGCGCATCCTCCTCAAGGCTTTTGTCACGCGTCAGACCTGCGCCCAGACGGATCGGCTCGCGCAGCGAATCAAGCGGATAGATCTGGTCGCCGACGACGCGCGCGACCTGCAGGTGAAATGAGTTGGAGCCGAGATCAACCGCGGCAAGTGTCGGATACACCGCCATGGCCTAAGCGTCGCCCTGAAGACGATCGTGCGGGCGGCGATCGTAGTGTTGATTTACTAGTTTCATGATGAGCGAAAGTATAGGCATTTCAGTTTCGCGCTGCCATTCCTTTCTTGGTTTTCTCGGCTTTCGTCGCTGTGTGGGTGACGTTCTATGCAATCTGTTTCAACCTTCATCATTTCGCAAAAAATTTTTCACAGGCTTGTAATGCCGACTGCTTACCTTATGCGCACATTCACAACCGGAGAAGACGCATGCTGCAAAGTCTGGTCCGCGATCGCGCGGGACAAGCGGCCGCCCTCGAAGTGTCGATCGCACAAAGTGAGCGCGAAGTAATCGACGCGCAACGCCTGCGCTACCAGGTGTTCGCCGGAGAAATGGGCGCGAGCCTCAAGTCCGCCGACAGCGGCCTCGACTGCGACGCCTACGATGCCCACTGCGAGCACCTGATCGTGCGCGACACGGCGAGCGGCGAGGTGGTCGGCACCTACCGCATGCTCGACCCGACGGCTGCACACCACGCCGGCGGCTACTACAGCGAGGAAGAATTCGATCTCGCACGTTTGCACCATCTGCGCAGCCAGATCGTCGAAATCGGCCGCTCCTGCGTACACCCGAGCTATCGCTCCGGCAGCACCATCGCGCTATTGTGGGCTGGCGTGCTGCGGCATGTGCAAAGCCGCGGCTACCAATACATCATCGGCTGCGCCAGCATCGGCATGGCCGATGGCGGCCAACAGGCGGCGGCGATTTACCGACGCTTGGAACAAACCAGCCTGGCACCGGCCGAATACCGCGCATTTCCGCGCTGCGCACTGCCGCTCGACGCCTATGCCGGCACGCCGGCCACGCTGACGCTGCCGCCGCTCATCAAGGGTTATCTGCGCGTTGGCGCCCAGGTCTGCGGCGCGCCGGCCTGGGACCCCGATTTCAACACCGCCGATCTGCTGATGATGCTACCGGTGGCGCGCATGGCGCCGCGTTACCCGCGCCATTTGCTGCGCGCCCGAGCGCGGCAATAGAAGCCCCGCACCGCCGTTAAGAGCCGATCACACCGCCGTCATCCTTGCGGATGACGACGGTGGTTGAACGCGGCCGTCCACCGGCCGTGCCGTCGGGCCAGCTGCTCACCGCCAGTGGCCGCGCCGGATCGCTGCGCTCGCTGGACGTTTCACCCGGATGCTGGATGTTGACGAACATGGTCGTGCCGTCGGGTGTCTCGGTGACACCCGTGATCTCGCAACCCTTGGGACCGGTTAGAAAACGCGTGATGCGACCGCTGTTCATATCGGCGCACAACATTTGATTGTTGCCGATGCCGGCGTAATCACCACGATAGAGGGCGCTGGTCGAGACATCGGTCTGTATCCACATGCGCCCGGCCGGATCAAACCAAAGCCCGTCCGGACTGCCGAACACATCACCGCGGATATTGCCGTGCTTGGCGGCGTCGGGCAACAGCGGATCGCCGGCGAGCGCAAAAATATTCCAGCGAAAAGCACGCGCGGCGAAATCATCGCCGTCTTCCTTCCAGCGAATGATATGACCGAAGGTATTGTTGGCACGCGGGTTGGCGGCATCAACCCCCGGCTGGCCGGCGGCACCGCGCGCACTGTTGTTGGTGAGTGTGCAATACACCGCGTTGTCGCGAGGATTGACTGCAGTCCATTCGGGGCGATCCATTTTCGTCGCACCCACCGTATCGGCGGCCTGACGGGTTTTGATCAACACATCGGCCTGGGTGTGAAAACCGTTGGCGGCGGTTAGACCGTTGACCCCCTGCGTCAACTCCAGCCAGGCGCCCAAACCATCGGCATTAAATTTCGCCACATACAGCACGCCATGATCGAGCAGATCGCGATTGGCGGCGCGGTCTTTGCGATTCCACGCATCACGCGACACCCATTTGTAGATGTATTCGAACTGCTGATCGTCGCCCATGTAAAAGACGACGCGGTCGTCTTTGGTCAGCGCCGGTGCGGCACCCTCGTGTTTGATACGGCCGAGCGCGGTACGCTTGACCGGTTTGAAGTTCGGATCATACGGGTCGATCTCAACGACCCAGCCGAAACGGTTGGGCTCATGCGAATGGGCGGCGGCATCAAAGCGTGTATCGAATTCATGCCAGCGATAGCCAGCCCCTTTTGCATTGACACCATAGCGCGCCTGTTCCGGCGGGATGCTGCCGGCATTGACGAAATAGCCGTTCCAGTTCTCTTCGCAGGTCAGATAAGTGCCCCACGGTGTGTGGCCATGCGCGCAATTGTTGATGGTGCCCAGCATCTCGCTACCGCTCGGATCGGCCGCGGTACGCATCGCCGCATTACCCGCGGCGGGACCGGCGATACGCATCGGCGTCATCGCACTGACGCGCCGCGCATACGGCGACGGCCGCACGACTTCCCAGCGACCATCACGCAAGGCGATTTCAACCACCGACACGCCGTGTGCGGCCTGCGACTTGCGCACTTTTTCCGCACTCCAGCGGTTCATGCCGTCGCTGTGCAACAGGCCGTCGTCGGTGTATTCGTGGTTGATGGCGAGCAGGCCGCGCGTCGAACTGTTCGAACCATGCGGCAGCGGAAAAAACTCCACGCCATCGTGATGCATACCGGCCTGCAGCAACTGTTCGTCGGCCGTGTTGCCGGCATCACGACGAAACGCCGGCATGCCCTGGGTGCTGCCGATGGCATCGCCCCAGCGGAACAGCGGCGTCGCGCGATAGCCGGCGGGAACGCGCACCACATCGTCCTTCGACATGCTGATCGGCGTAAAACCAACCACGCCGTCATCGGGACGCGCGACAGAGGTCGCGCAACCGACCGGCAGACTGAGCAAGGGCAACGCAGCGGCGGCCTGCAAAAACCGCCGGCGCCCCTGCCATGCGTCGACGACTGTCGAAAACGCGGCCTCTGCCGATGTATTGTCGATGCTCTTGGGGTCGCTGTAACTGCTGCTCATGTTGGCCTTGCTCCTGTCGATCGAAGTTGGGGGGGGATTGACGAATTAGCGAATCGGAGAATCGAAGAATCGAAGAATCGAAGATCGCCTGAGGCTAATCGGCGCAGATGACAAAACGATGACAAGCCCACCAAAACGACAATCAAAAAAACAGGTGCAAGCAATTTGCCTGCAACAATCCACGGCTATCCTGCCGGCCATCGCAACACTCACCTGTGCCAACTGCAAGGATGAACCCATGAAACCATTCGTCATGATCACGCGGACGGTCTCGCCGGCCGCGATTGAAATGCTGACCAGCATCTGCGCCATCCTGCCGCGTGTGAGCGTCAGCGGCGGCGGCACCTCGCAAGACGACGCTCTGCTGCAGGTCGCTTCGCGTGCCGACGCGCTGTTGATGGCCACCCCCGAACGCATCGACGCCGCGCTGCTGCGACGCTTTCCGCGTCTGCGCGTGGTGGCCTGCGCCTACCGTCAGCCGGAGGCCGTCGACTTTCACGCCTGCACCAAGCGCGGCATCTGGATCACGAATATCGCCACGCGGCAGAGCGGGGATGCCGCCGAAATCGAAGCCGCACGCAACATACTCGACGTGCTGGGCGGCGATATTCCGCGCGGCGCGATGAACGACGTTTTTCTGCCGGCAGCATAATTATCACAACCCCATCGCAACCGCCCAGGCACATCCCCGGCCTTCGCCAAAACGTAATATCAGCGCCCTAAAATAAGCCATCGCGTTACCGGCTATAGCCGCCTCCCGCTTGCGCATCCTTTATATCTCCGACGTCTACTTTCCCCGCATCAACGGGGTATCAACGTCGATTCATACTTTCCGCAGCGAATTGCAGGCGCTGGGGCACGAAGTCATCATTGCCGCCCCCGACTACGCAGCGCTGGCGCAGAGTGCGGACGACGGCATCATCCGCATCCCGGCGCGACAAATACCGCTCGACCCCGAAGACCGCTTGATGCGCTGGGGCGATCTGAAAGCGCTCACCGGCCACCCCGCGCTGCGCGACATCGATATCGTGCACATCCAAACGCCGTTCGCTGCGCATTACGCCGGTCTGCGCATTGCGCGCGCAGCGGGCGTGCCCTGTGTCGCCACCTATCACACGTTTTTCGAGGAATACCTCTACCACTATGTGCCGTTCGCGCCGCGCGTATTAATGCGCCGCTTTGCGCGCTCGCTGTCGCGCCGTCAGGGCGACCAGGTCGATGCTCTGGTAGTGCCCTCACGCGCCATGCTCACCGCGTTGACCGCCTACGGCGTGAAGACCGCGATGCGTGTGCTGCCCACCGGCATCCGTCCGCAGGAATACAGCGGCGGCGATGGCAAGGCCTTCCGGCTTCAGCAGGGAATCTCAACCACACGTCCGCTGCTGGTGCATGTGGGTCGTGTGGCCTTCGAAAAGAATATCGATTTCCTGTTGCACATGCTGGTGCAAGTACGCACGCGTCACCCCGATGTGCTGCTGTTGATTGCCGGCGAAGGGCCGGCCCTGTCGCATCTACACCGGCTCGCCAACAGCCTGCTGCTCGACGGCAACATCAAATTCATCGGCTACCTTGACCGCGCGACGACGCTACTCGATTGTTATCGCGCCGGCGATCTCTTTGTATTCGCCTCGCGCACTGAAACCCAGGGTCTTGTTCTGCTCGAAGCGATGGCGCTGGGCGTACCGGTGGTGGCGGTGGCCGAGATGGGCACCGTCGACATCCTCGAAGCGGGCCGTGGTGCGGTGATCGCACCCGCGCAGATTGAAGGCTACGCCGACACCGTCACCCAGCTGCTGGCCGATCCGGCACGGCGTGCGGCGATGGCCGCCGAAGGCCCGGTCTATGCGGCTGAATGGAGCGCGCCGTTACAGGCGGCGCGTCTGGCCGAGTTATACGCCAGCCTCATCGCGCAACACCCCGCCCGTCGCGCCGCGTTATAGATTAAGACTAAGACTAAGACCGAGACCGAGACCGAGACAGGTACTGGCGGCGGCGGCGATAGCGGTGGCAGCTTATAGGCCGGCGCCGGCAGGCGTTTCAAGATCGGCGACGGTCGCGGGTGCCGACTGTGCACCGGCGGCCGCCAGCAGCAGGTTTTCAAACTGGCCAACCACACGCACCCACGACAGTTCTTCTGCGGCGGTCCGCGCTGCGGCGCCGATCCGCGCAATGCGTTCGGGTGTCGCTGCCAGTGCAGCGGCAGCGCGCACAAAATCCTCCGCGTCATCAAAACCGGCGAGCACGCCGCTGACGCTGTGGCGGATATGCTGGGCGGCGGCGGCATAATCATAAGCAACCACCGCCAGCCCGCTCGCCATTGCCTCGAGCGTGACGTTGCCGAAGGTTTCAGTCATGCTGGAAAAGAGGAAGACATCGCCCGAGGCGTAGTAGGCGGCGAGCTCGTTACCATGACGCATGCCGGCGTAAATCGCATTCGGACAACGCTGGCTCAACTGGGCGCGCGCCGGGCCGTCGCCAACAAACACGAGTTTGCTGCGCGGTGCGAATTGGCGAATGCGTTCGTAGGCGAGTAACACCGGTTCGAGATTTTTCTCCGGGGCGAGGCGACCGACATGTATAAACACCATGTCTCCAGGCTCCGCGCCCCACGCCGCGCGCAAACTCTCGCTGCGCCGCGCCGGCGTGAATTGCTGCGTATCCACCCCGCGCGCCACCACGCGACAATTACGAAAGCCGCGCGCCATCAGCTCCTGTTGCAAGGTGTCGGTGGGCACCAGTGTCAGCAATGTGCGGTTGTGAAATTTTTTCAGGTAGGCGGCGATCGGCTTCTGTAACCAGCCCAAGCCGTAGTGGCGGCTGTAGGCGTGAAAGTTGGTGCGAAAGTCCGACGTCACCGGTATGCGCAGCTTGTGCGCCGCGCGCAACGCCGACCAGCCGAGCGGCCCCTCGGTGACGATGTGCACGAGATCAGGCCGCGCATGCGACCACAGACCGAGCAGCGCCTGTCGCGCCGGCAGTCCCATCTTCAACCCCGGATAACGCGGAATCGGCAGTCCGCGCATTAGAACCTCGTGATAACCTGCGGCCTCGCCGGCAAGGTCGCTACGACTCTGTCGCGGCCGCACCAGCTGGATTTCATGATTGCGTGCGCGCAACCCTTCGACAAAACGCACGGCGGTGTTGGCGACGCCGTTGACTTCCGGCGGATAGGTCTCAGTGACAAAGGCAATACGCAGGGATTTTTGCATAGGCGGAAATTGCTCGCAGATGAGGGATTCGCTGTTCACGCGTCGATGATGCCGCGTTTTCGAGAAAGTTTGATGACAGCGACGCGACCAGTAAACATAAGAGCGGTGTTTGATCACCACGGCAGACCGGCGATCACCACCGCCGCTTTGTCATACTTTTGTAAACAGACGGTAAACAAACCGCAGCATTGAGACGGCAACATCCGCTCAGCAATATTTTTTCTATTGAACACCCAAGGAGAAGCAATGAAGAATTTTCTACAGGCGCTCAAAACCCAGCGTTGGGACGACCACCGCTACTACCATCACAGCCGCATCAACCAGGCACTGCATCTGCTCAGCGCCTTAAGTTTCCTCTCTGCCTATGTGCTGATCTTCACCGACCCGGTGGCTGCCGCGCTGACCGGCTGGCTCGCCGCCATGGTGAGCCGCCAGCTCGGCCACTTCTTCTTCGAACCGAAAGGCTACGACGAAGTCAACCAGGCGACGCACGAATATAAAGAGTCGATCAAGGTCGGCTACAACCTGAAAAGAAAAATCGTGCTGCTCACGATCTGGGCCCTGGCTCCGGTCGCGCTTTATGTCGACCCTACCCTGTTCGGCTTCTTCGCCGCCGATGACCGCAGTAGCTTCATCGACAAAACCGCCCAGCTGTGGCTGGTAATCGGTGTCGGCGGCCTGCTGTTCCGCACCGTGCATTTGTTCTTTCTGAAGGATGTGCAGACCGGACTCGTGTGGCTGACGAAAATCCTCACCGATCCGTTTCACGACGTAAAGCTCTATCACAAAGCGCCTTTATATCTCCTGCGCGGCGAGTTGATAGACCCGGCTTTGCGTAATCAGCACGCCTAATCGCATGCTGCCGGTCGCGCTTGCGCCCCGCCTCACGGCGGGGCGCTTTTTTATAGCGTCTTGAAACGTTGCGCTATCAGTTCACGCAGGATGCCGCGACGGATCGAACGGTTGGTCAATTGTTCATGACTCCAGCACCAGCCGTCGTTCTGCATCGCCTGCGCCGCCGCCACGAAGCGATCGGCCACCGCGGCGAAATCCGCCTCGCTATAGTTCAGACTAAAAATCAAACGTCCGCTGCCCACCCAGCTCAGCGCCAACCCCTCGGCGCGCAGATAAAACTGCAACAGCCAGTTGTAGCGCGAGGGCCGCGTATAGAACACCGTCCAGATCGACGACAGATTAGCCACCTGCACCGGCAGCCCGGCCTCGCGCAGACGCTGATTCAACTGCTGCGCACGCGTGTCCCACAGCGCATCAAGATTTTCGTAAAGGCTGCGCACCTGGCGTGTTTTCATGCGTTCGAGAAACACCTGCATAGCGCCCATCACATAGGGATGCGAATTAAAGGTGCCGCGGGCAAAACAAATGTCAGCAGGCCGGTCATCACGATAACGCTTCATCAAGGCGGCACGCCCGCACACCACGCCGACCGGCAGTCCTCCTCCGAGCGTTTTTCCATAGGTGACCAGATCGGCACGCACGCCGAAATACTCTTGTGCGCCGCCCGGTGCCAGTCGAAAGCCGACAAATACCTCGTCGAAAATCAGCACGATGTTGCGCTCGGTGCAGATTGCCCTGAGCTCGCGCAACCACGCGGTGTAACGCGCGCGGTCGAAATGCGCGCGCCGCGAACTGTCGAGCAACGAAGAATCGCCGGGTGCGCCGGCATTCGGATGCAGGGCCTGCAGCGGATTGACCAACACGCAGGCGATATCGCGGCGGCGGCGCAGCACACGCAGCGTGGCGGTATCCATTTCTTTGAGCGTGTAGGTTTGATGCGCCGGCTGCGGATTACCCACCCCCGGCTGCACATCGCCCCACCAGCCGTGATAGGCCCCGCAGAAACGCACCAGATGCGAGCGTCGCGTGTGATAGTGCGCCAGCCGCACCGCCTGCATCACCGCCTCGGTGCCGGACATGTGGAACGACACCTCATCGAGGCCGGAGATCTCACGCAGGCGCTGCACATTCGAGGCCACCACCGGGTGATAGCTGCCGAGCAGCGGCCCCAGCGCGCGCACGCGCGCAGCACCTTCGTCTATGCACTCTTTATAAAAATCAACGCCGAATACATTGACACCATAGGAACCAGTCAAATCATAAAAACGGTTGCCGTCGAGGTCACACAGCATCACACCGCCGGCCGACTGCATAAAAGCCCCGCCGCGCAAATGCTCACGCACGTGGCGGCTAAACTGGAAGGGCACGCGGTAAGCGGCGGTGAATTGCATGTCGGACACACCACCGGCGGTGGCGGTGGTCAGAGCCGCCGATTGCGCATAGCGTTCACGGTAGAGCAGCGCGAGGCGCGTGAATGCGGCGCGACGTCGCGCCACCACGTCGTCTGGCGCGCCATCACAACAAAAGAACTTTGCATCATCGTAGTCGTAGAACGGCACCAGTGCGGCGACCCGGCGCGCCATGCGCGAGTGCCCTGTCAACGACGGGTGCTTGGCCAGCGACAATTCGAGGCGAGATTTGAGCTTCGGCAACAGCGCGGCAACCGCCAGTGCGCCGAGCCCGTACAACATCATGGTTTCTTCCATTAATTACCTCCTATCTTCATATAACTGATGAACTTTACAAACTGATGACTATCCGCACCGCGCTGACGCGTTTTTTTCTGCAGGAGGACATCAACTTCCTCCTCACCAACCGTATCCCGCGCCGCCTGTTGACGCTGTTCATGGGCTGGTTCAGCAAGATCGAACAGCCTCTCGTGCGCGATCTTTCAATCGGCTTATGGAAACGTTTTGCTGCACTGGAGCTCGACGAAGCCGAGAAGACGACCTTCAACAGCCTGCACGACTGCTTTATCCGCCGCCTGAAAGACGGTGCGCGGCCGACTGATACGGACCCGGGCGTACTGGCCAGCCCCTGCGACGCCATCGTCGGCCGCTGCGGTGCGATTGAGGGCACGCGCGTATTTCAGGCCAAGGGCTTTCCATACACGCTCGAGGACCTGATTGGCGACCCCGCCGTCATCGAACATCTGCGCGACGGTTGTTACGCCACCTTGCGCATCAGTTCGACCATGTATCACCGCTTTCATGCGCCGCACGATTGCCGGGTGGAGAGCGTCACGTATTTCTCCGGCGACACCTGGAACGTCAACCCGATCGCACTCAAACGCGTCGAGCGCCTGTTCTGTAAAAACGAGCGCGCGGCGATCGTCGCCCATCTTGACGCCGCCGACACGCGGATCGTGCTGGTGCCGGTCGCCGCGGTGCTGGTGGCCAGCATACGCCTGCACTTTATCGATACGCTGCTGCATCTGCGCTATCGCGGCCCGCGTCATATGCCGTGCGATGCCCGCCTGCGCAAAGGCGAGGAGATGGGCTGGTTCGAACACGGCTCAACGATCATCGTATTCGCACCTCGCGGATTTACGCTGTGTGAAGGCATCGAGGACGGGGTGCGACTACGCGCCGGGGAAGGTCTGATGCGGATTAGCGAGCCTGGCGGGCGGCCCTAAAGCGAAGCTGACAACTCACAAAGCGTGCAGCCCTGACAGCGGTATCACGCCCGACAGATATGCCTGGATGTGCAACGGAACCGGCAAGAAGACCTTTGTAACCATTTCGTAATATTCACACCTCAGAATGTCGCACATGCTAATTCTCTTAGCTCATTATTTTTGTCGCGGCCGCAGCATTGCGCGCTTCTCTGGCGGAGTTATCGCCATCGCATGCCTGCTGGCACCGACGCTCGCATGCGCTGAGCCATCTGGCCTGACAAACAACAACCGCACGACTGAGTTTCCCGCCAAGCCCTTGCGTATGGTGGTGCCGTTGGCGCCCGGTGGCGGCAGCGACATCGTCGGCCGCATCGTTGCAACAGCATTGAGCGATTTATGGGGCCAGTCTGTCGTCATCGACAACCGCCCGGGTGCCGGCAGCACGGTTGGCACTGCGCTCGTAGCACGCGCACCGGCCGACGGTTATACCGTGCTCGTTTCAAGCTCGTCGATCGCGATTTCGCCTGCGCTGTATAAAAACCTCGACTTCGACATCAAGCGTGATTTTGCATGCATCACGCTGATCGCCAGCCAGCCCAGTCTGCTCGCCGTGCATGCATCGGTGGCGGCGAACTCGGTGCGTGAACTGGTCGCGCTGGCGAAAGCGCAACCCGGCAAGCTGACCTACGCCTCTGCCGGCACCGGCAGCGCTACCCACCTCGGCACGGAACTGCTGAAGTACAACGCCGGCATTGACTTGCTGCATATTCCCTATAAAAGCGCGGGACTGGCCACCAACGCGTTGCTGTCCAACGAAGCGCAGGTACTGCTGACCAACATGGCAAGCGTTCTGCCACATGTGAAATCGGGCAGACTCAAGGCGCTCGGCATCAGCAGCCTGAAACGCTCGCCGCTCGCCCCGGAAATACCGGCGGTCGCCGAAACCGTGCCCGGCTTCGAATACGCGACCTGGTACGGCATGCTGGCGCCGGCCGGAACACCAGGAAAGATCATCACCCGTATACAGACTGATACCGCGCGTGCACTGAAAACGCCCCACCTGCAGGAGCGTCTGGCGGCACAGGGCCTGGAAATTTTCGGCACCTCGCCACTGGAATTCGAGCGCTTTCTGGGCGTGGAAATTGCAAAGTGGGATAAAGTCGTTCGTAGCGCCGGTATTCGCGCCGAATAACGGTCACGGTTTACTCCCGTGACAACGGTAACGACCCTTTGAATTTCTAACGGCCACTAAATGCGGCTGTGCCCTTCGCTTGAACTACAACCGCTGTCGCCCGCCTCTATTTGTTTTCCAGCTGCAGGTTCGCATCTTTCACCAGTCGTTTCCATTTCGCGATCTCAGATTTGATATGCGCGGTGAACTGTTCTGAGGAACTACCCACCGGAATCGATCCGTCGGCAGTCAGACGGCTGGCGACGTCGGGCTGTTTGATGCCTTCGGCAATGGCTGCGCTGATTTTTCTGACCAGTGCCGGCGGTAATTTTGAAGAGGCAATCACCCCATACCACTGATCGACCTCGTAGCCCGCAACGCCCGCCTCGGCCACGCTGGGCAGGTCAACCGACGGCGAGCGCTTCGCCGCAGTAATGGCCAGACCGCGGAGCTTGCCCTGCTGGATCTGCGTCCGCGTGCCGATCAACGATCCGTAGCCGACCTGCACTTCTCCCGACAACATGGCCGGAATCACCGCAGCCGTCCCTTTGTAGGGAATGTGCACGATCTTGACGGCGGTCAGATGGTTAAAAAGCTCCCCGGCAAAATGCTGCAAGGTGTTGTTGCCCGAAGAACCAAAATTAAGTTTGCCCGGATTGGCCTTTGAATACTCAATCAGCTCCCTCACGGTTTTCACCGGCACCGAGGGGTGGATGTATAAAACGTAAAAAAGTGAAGTCGCCTGAGAAAGCCCGAGCATATCCCGTTCCATGTCATAGGGCAGCTTCGGATTGGTTGCCGAGTTGACGGTGTTTGAAGCCGAGATCAGACACATTGTGTAGCCGTCGGGCTCGGCCTTCGCGGCGAAGTCGACGCCAATGGCGCCGCCAGCCCCCGTGCGGTTCTCGACAACCACCTGCTGGCCCCATTTCTCGCTTAGTTTTTGTGCAATCGTGCGGGCGGTGATATCGGTGCCGGCACCCGGCGAAAACGGCACAATGAA
>CAMDSO010000096.1 GCA_945906935.1 Bordetella parapertussis | reverse complement strand
CCGTCAACACACCGTGGACGGAAAAACTGAGCCCACACCTGCAGAACGAAATCCGGCTGGTGCTGCGGCGGTATCACAAACATGATTGATAATATGTTGGACGGACAAGTGCCACTGTATCCAGCGGGCTCCTGTAGAGGACGCGAGGCGCGTCGATTCCACCGCCTCAGCGCGTGCGCAATGCGCACCCTACAGCCCACACTTGAACGGCTTGTGGCTGCGTTCCACCATGCCCTCGTAGGGTGCGCACCGCGCACCATCAACCGTCTGGGCAAGCGCAACATGCTAACTCTGCCATTACGTGCCTTTGTGTTTGCGATAGCCGCTTGCACCGCGACGCTGTCGCTCGCTCAACCCTATCCGTCAAAACCGATCCGCCTGATCGTACCGCAAGCCCCTGGCAGCAATAGCGACATCGTTAGCCGCATCGTCGCCGGAAAAATGTCAGAGCTGCTCGGTCAACAGGTGGTGATCGACAACCGCACCGGTGCCACCGGCATGATCGGCACGGAAATGGCAGCGCGCGCAGCGCCCAACGGTTACACCCTGCTCGCCGGCTCGGTCGTCACGCATGCGCAACTGCCGGTGACCTACAAGAAACTGCCCTACGATCCGGTGCGCGACTTTGTGCCGATCACAATGCTCTATCTGACCGACGTCTTGCTCGGTGTGCATCCGTCACTGCCGGCGAAAACGGTGAAAGAGTTTGTCAGCTACGCGAAGAGCAAACCCGGCGAACTCAATTACGCCTCGGCCGGCAACGGTTCGGTCGCGCATCTGGCCGGTCTGATGCTGCTCAACATGACCGGCATCAACTCGACGCACATTCCGTACAAAGGCGGCGCGGCCAACATCCTCGCCGTCGCCGCCGGTGAAGCACAATGGCTGACCGCGCCGATCGGTTCGGTAATCGGTCAGGTGCGTAGCGGACGCATCCGCGGGCTGGCGGTCGGCGGCATGGAGCGCTCTTCCTTCATTCCCGAGTTGCCCACCCTCAACGAGGCCGGCGTGCCCGGTTATCAGTTCTACACCTGGAACGGCCTGATGGCACCGGCCGCCACGCCGCGCGCCATCATCGACACCCTGCACGCCGCCGCCCTCAAAACCCTGGCGCTGCAGGATGTGCGTGATCAGTACATCGCTGCCGGTGTGGAAATGCGCAGCAGCGCGAGCCCCGAGGCATTTACCAAGTTCATCGCACTCGAACAACAAAAGATGCGCAAACTCGCCGAGAGCGGCGGCCTTAAAGCGGAATAAGCCAGCGTCGCTAGTCGCGCGGTGGCAATAGCGGCGGCTGCCCTTCCGGCAGCTGCGCATCAAAGGTCGTCAGCAAGGCAGCAATCGCTGAATAGTTGCCCATCAGCATCACCAACTCGACCAGACCGCGCGTGCCAAACAGCGCATGAGCCCGCGCATACAAGGCGGCATCGACGCGATGCTGCGTAAAAATCTGGCGGCCGAGCTCGATGATCACCGCGTCGCTTGCATCCAGCCCGTCGCTGCTACGCCCATATTTGATCACATTGATGGTCGCCGCCGGCACGCCTTCTTTTAGCGCGTTGGGCTCATGCATCAACCACTCGAATTGTTGATCCAGCTCGCGTGCGGTGATCAGGATCGCCGTCTCGCGCACGCGCGCGCTGATGCCTGATTCATAACGCAGATAGCCGCTTAAGCCATGCAGATGCACCGCAGCCTGCGGACTGTGCAGATTTAACCCACCCGGCCCGCGCAAACCAGCCAGCGAAGCACCGCCACTGCGCGCAACCAGCGCGTCGAATTCAGCGCGCCCGGCGGCGTCGAGATCTTCACGCTGCACTGATGGCAGGCGGGAACCGGAGTCAGGATCTATATCAGCAGGCGGCTTCATGGCTGCATCTTACCCGACAGGCGAATTGTTTATTTCTTCATGTAGGCGGCATGACAGCCTTCGCAGGCTTCATAGATGGCGTCGCCCGCGCTCAAGACGGCGTCGACATTGCGCGCTTTTGCAGCAGCCACGGCTTCGCGCGAGCCCACGCCTAAGGCATCGGTAAAGGTCACCCAGGCCTCGCGTCCCGTATCAGGGCCCATCGGCATCAACTTCGGCGCACCTGCCGAGAGATTCGCTGCGCTGCTTAAAACAGCGACCTATTCAACATCGGTTTTCGGCGCCTGTTTGCCCACACTGAAAACGATGTTCGAATTCGACATCACCGTCGCCCCCATGAACTTAAGGGCGTGGGGAAACTGCGCAGGCGCAGCACCACAAACGCACAGGATGCCCAAAACAACCGATAGCGCGTAGCGGAACATGTTCAACCTCCCCTTGAACGTCCGCCGCCAGATTAGCGCATTGCAAAACGCCGACCTTGATCGAGATCAATCTACAGAGAGGAGGCGGTATCTGTGCAGCGCGCCGAACGCGGTTTGCACGCAAGGTCAGCGAGCGCCGATCTCAGCGCTCAACCATCGCTTGAAAGGGTCGCCTACATTGTCACGCGACTTACAAGCGCGCCCGCACCCCGGCCACCAACTCACCCAGCGACGCAAACACCGTGACGCCCGCCGCCGTCAGCGCCGCCCGCTTCGCTTCAAAACTGCCATGGCTGCCATGCACCAGCGCACCGGCGTGTCCCATGGTGACGCCCTCGGGCGCGCTGCGTCCGGCGATCAGCGCGAACACCGGCTTGCTGAAACGCTGTTCGATCAGGGCGCGGGCGAAATCCTCTTCTTCATGACCGCCGATTTCACCGATGATGAGGAGGCCCTCGGTACGCGCATCCTGCGCATAGAAGGGTACGAGTTCGGCATAGCGCGTGCCTTTGACCGGATCACCACCGACGCCGACCCACACCGATTGACCGATGCCAGCCTGCGCCAGGCGATAACCGGCTTCATACGAGAGCGTGCCGGACTTCGACATCAAGCCGAGCGGGCCGGGCAACAAGGAATCATGCGGCAGAAAACCCAGCTTGGCAGCCCCCGGCACCGCCATCCCCGGCGTCGACGCGCCGATCCACAACACGCCGGCGGCGCGCGTCAGCTCCAGCGCCTCCACCGCATCGTGCACCGGCATGCCCTCGGTCGGCGTGACCAGCAGCTTGATGCCGGCGGCCACCGCATCCTTGACCGCGTCGAGCAGTTGCATCGCACCGACCAGCGCCACACAAGCCACCGCACCGGTCGCGCGCACCGCCTCGACGGCGTTGACGAACACCGGCACGCCGTCGACCTCTTTGACCTCTGCCTTGGGCGAGACACCGCCGACGATGTTGGTGCCGTATTCGCGCATGATACGGCTGTGCTGGCGGCCGGCACGGCCGGTGATACCGGTGACGATTACTTTGGTGCCGCCATCAATCCGCGGCAACATCACACCACCTCCAGACGGCGCCGCACTTCGGCCACCGCCTCATCCAAATCGGTGTAGAGCGCAATGCCGGCACCGGCGAAGACCTCGCGCGCCGCCGCCAGCCCGTTACCGGCCAGTCGCGCCACCACCGGCAGTTTGAAGCCGGGCACGCGGCCCATCGCCTCCACCAGCAGGCGTGAGAACTCACCGAGGTCGGTGATACCGGCGAAAATATTCACCAGCACGATACGCACCTTGGGGCCCGCGCTAATCCATTTCAACACATTGACGAGTCGCGTCGGGTCGCCGCGAAAACCGCCAGTGCGCACATCGAGAAAGTTATACGGCTTGAGATTGTTTGCGCGCAGCTCGTCGATCAGCATCATCGACAGCCCCGCGCCAGTCGTGAGCAAACCAATCTCGCCGGCCGGGTCGACCACCACGTAATCAAAGCCGTGTTCGAGTTTGACCGCTGACTCGACATAATGCGCCGCCTGCGTCTCGACCAATGTACGTAGCGCCGGCTGGCGTTCAAGCGCACCCTCGTCGGCCACCACCTTGGCATCCCCCGCCACCCAGCTGCCATCGGCGCGCAGGAACAGCGGGTTGATTTCAATCAGGCGCAGTTCAGCCGCCACAAACGCGTAGGCGAGTTGCGCCCCCGCCTCGCGCAGCGCCTGCGCGGCCGCCGGCGCATACCCCATCGCCAGTCGCACCACGCAGTCGGCGATCGCGATCGTATCGAGGCGCACTACTTCGCTGCGGATCTCGGTTGCTGGCACCGCTTCGATCTCCATACCACCGCGTAACGACACAATCACGCGCACGCCGCCAGCCTCGGCATCGAGCAACAGCCCGATATACAGTTCGGCGCTGCTCTCGACACAGGCTTCGACCCGCACACGCTCGACGCGCCGCCCTTTGACCACACGGCCAAGTATCGAGCCCACCTCAGCGTCAAGCGCCGCGCGTGTGGCGACTTTTTTGATAATGCCGGCCTTGCCGCGACCGCCGGCACTGATCTGGCCTTTGACCACCCACGGTCCGGCGGATGGCAGCACTTCAGGCAGGGCGGTATCCATGCCGACGCTACAGCCGGCGGGTACTGGCACGCCGTAGCGTGCCAGTAATTCTTTTGCATCGTGTTCATGCAGATACATTTGGATTTCCTGACTAATTGCGTAACAACAGCAATCTATTTTGCTCAAGACTTATTCGCGGATTTTTTAAAACAGATCGCTCAAACACGTGCGCCACGCAAACCTCTGCGGCGAGGCGGCGACAGCCAAGCGCCTCATGATTTAACCAGCGCATCAGCCTGCTGCATGGCGCGCAGACCGATCTGTGCGCTCATCATGCCGCTCATCGGGATCACGCTACAAATGGCTTCGAGCACATTCTTTTTGCTCAGACCGTAATCGTAGGCGCGACGGATATGCACCGCAGCGGTCTCCACCTCGCCGCGCGTGCACAGTGCGGCAATCACGATGAGTTCACGCGGGCCGGCGCCGAGTAGCGCCTCTTCAGTGTTGTCATTCAGCAGACAGTGATCGATGAAGGCGGTGGCACGGCGCGCCAGCTCGGGATCAATTCCCGCGGCATAGCGCCATTCCGGCGTTGCCGCCAGCGCTTCAGCATGATTACTCTTGCGCGTGCGGCCAAGGCTCAGTTCCCGAAACGGCGTCAATTCAGCGGGCGCACCGCCGGCGGGCATGACCCCAAAGGCATACTGCGAACTGTTCGCCTCGGCAATCGCCAGTGACAACTGCAGAATAGTCGAGGCCCAACCGGCTACGGTTGCATACGCCGTGGCCGCCTCAAACAGCAGGCGGTCAGTCATGCCGAGCCGGTAACAGCGCCGGATATGGTTGGGCGTGTGCCGCATATCCCCCTTGGCGCACAGCGCTGGTATGGCGATCAGCTCGCGCATCTGCGCTGAGAGTTTATCGGGATCATCCGCCTGCCCGTGATACTGGTGCAGATAGCTGCCGGTCTCGTTGATCAAATGATAGGTCTTCGGAATCGTGTGCGCGACGCGCGTCCACTCGGGAAACAGATCGCCGCGCGCACGGGCCGCACGCGCCAGCACCGCCTCGGGGCTCAAGTCAGCGGTTGCCTTGCTTTCTTCGTTGCTCATTGTTTTACTTTCCTTTGCCATGCGCTGCGCGCTGCTCGTCGTCGGGTGTGATGGGCAGACTCACCGCCGCCTTCAGACGCGAAGACAAGTCATAGGCCTTGGCCAGCATCAGGCGATGGTGTCCTTCCTCGGCGGTGGCGTGGAGGGTTTTAGTGCCCATGGATAAACGTGTCAGCCACGATTGCGTTTCTTCGTGCAGCGGCCCGCGCAATTCACCGAGCGCAACATCCCCGGCCGGCGTGCTGCCAACAAAATCCACCAGACGGCTGCCGTCGGCGACATAGCCCATGCCCTGCGCAGCGCTGGTGGCGAGCACCATGTCGCGGTGTGTGTCGTCTATGGTCAACACGCCTTCGGCGCCAACAATGCCGACCTCCAGCCCGTAGACGGCACCGGGCCACGAAATCGGCAGCGCCCAACTCACCACGCTGTTGTAGAGCGTGCCATCGCTGAACACCATGGTACCCACCGTCGCGTCGGTACCCTTGCACAACGGCCCCAGCGCCTTGTCGGTGGAACGCGCCCACAATTCGACCGGCGTCTTGCCCTCCATCATCCACATCACGATGTCGAGTGCGTGGGTACCAGAGATCACCATCGGTGAGTTAAGCGCGGGATCGGAATCGCGTTTGTAATTGTTCAGCGCAACCAGCCGGTTCAAAAAAGCGCGCGAGCTGACGGTCGAGATTTCACCCAGACTGCCGCCCGCGACCTTGTCCTTGGCAACGATCCAGCGGTGACGAAAACGCTGCGTGTAACCGATCAGCGCATCATTGCCGGCGGCACGAATCTGCTGTAGCACCATCTCCGACTGCACCAGCTCATTGGCGATCGGCTTCTCGATCAAGAGCGCCAGCTTGTTCGGATTCTCCAGCGCCGCCAGCGTCGGCTCGACATGCAAATGACCGACCGTCGAAATCAGCGCAGCGGTGGCCTCGGGGCGCTTTAACAGTTCGCGGTAATCGGTGGTGTAAAAATCGGCGTTGAGTTTCTCCGCCACCAGTTTCGCGCGCGCGGGGTCGATGTCGGCAACGCCGATCCAGTCGACCTGCGGATAACGCGCCGCGATTTCACCGCGCGCAAGACCGATACGACCGGCACCGACGATGGCCAGTCCGATACGTTTTGGATTTTTTTGATGCATGCTGATCCCCGTAAAATTTCAAAACAGGTTGACGGGCGGCAGCGCCACCCGCGCCTATCGTCTCAAACCTCGACCATCTCAAAATCGCTCTTGCCGGCGGCACAATCCGGACAAGTCCAGGTCTCGGGCACGTCCTCCCAGCGCGTGCCGGGTGCGACCCCTTCCTCCGGCATGCCGACGGCCTCGTCGTAAAAGAACGCGCACAACACGCACTGCCATTTTTTGAAACCGGCCGCGCCAACGGCAGGTTTGATTTGCGCGACCGTCGCAGTCACCCGTGGAAAATTCAGAATCAAGCCCTGACAACCCTCCGCCCCGGCCACCAATTCAAACGCCTGCTCGGTGGGCTTGACGAATACCACGGCCATCGCTTTCTTATCGACGCCGTCATGCACCAGGCCGCCTTGCAACGCCACGATGTATTGACCGTCACCGTCCGCCGGCACGGGGGCGGTGGCGCGGGCATGCGGCACCATCGTGAAAGCACACGCGGAGAGACCGCCGTCGTCCTTGATCTCGGTCATTTCCTGATAGCTCACCGCATCATTACTCTGCGGAAACACCACCTGCGTGGTCACCTGCCATGGCTTGCGCTGCGGGATCTCTTTAAGCGTGGGGAGTTTTTCAGGCATGCGCTGCGCACCGGCATCAAAACGTGCGCGCAACGTCATGAAGGTCCAGCCGGTAACGGCGTCCGCATGCAGCGGACCGTATGGGGTATACGCGCGTGAAAAATGCACGTAATACGGTTTGACGCTGTGGCGTCCCAGCTCACCGCGACCCTTCACCAGTATCTGGAACTGATCGACCGCATGGTAGTGCGCAGTCGAATGTTCGTCCGGCGGATACTGGGCAAGAAAAGCGCTCGGCGCTGCCGGCTGCTCTTTCTGCGCCTTGAAGAACACATAATTGGTGGATGCCGGCGCACCGTTTCCACCCTTGTTCTTTTTGATAGTACTGGGATCAATCTCATCGTAAGCAACCATCACACTCATAACGCCCCCTTAAGTTTTTGTATAACCCGCCCGCAGAGCCTACAGCGGCACCACGTTGATCTGATTGACTCCACACGCATGGAGTTTGCGCAAACCCTGCGCCGTCATCACACAGGTGGTCCCCATCCACACCGCCGTCTTGCCATCGGCCGCCATCGGAAACGTGCGGATGCCGACACAATGACCTTCCTGCAACACAAAATCGTGATCTTTCGGATAAGCGCGTTTTTCCCCGTCGGGCGTGCCGTCGATCGCGCCAAAGTGCGGCGCATGGTTGTAGGTGCTCCAGCCGTTGACCAGCGGCGCAGCGTTGGCGGCGATATAGCCTTCGCTTTTGAAACGCTCGATCCAGCGATTGACATCGCCCCCACTCATACCCGGCTTGAGAGCGGCGATCGCTTCGTCATGCACGCGCGCGCCGAGTTCAAACAGGCGGCGGTATTCAGCGGTCGGTTCGCCGACAAAATAGCTGCCCCACACCTTGCCGAAATATAGCCCGTAGCCCAGCGCCAGTTCAGTCTGTGCGATATCACCGGCCTGCACCGTGCGATGAGTCGGATAAAAGTCGGGATAAATCTGTTGCGGATCACTCATCGGCGTCGAGCTGATATGGCCGAAGGGAAATTTGCCGTGCGCACGCGCCGCCACCGCTTCAATCAACCAGCGCAGTTCGCTGTGACGCACACCCGGTCGCGTCGCCTGCAGCAGTTCGTTGAAGGCCTCGTCGGTGAGCGCACCGGCTTTTTCCATCAGCGCGATTTCCTCGCCGCTCTTGATGATGCGCACACTCTCGAACCACGCTGTCACCGTCTGCCGTTGCATATGCGGAAACGCTGCGGCGAGCTGATCGCTGTGTTCGACCGGGATAGTATGCGTCCACCACGTCGGCAACGGGCCGACGATGCCGATCTGTGCGCGCTCGAGCTTTAATTCCTGCAGCCGCGCCACCAAGCCATCGATCAGATTGATGCCGCCCGAACGCACATCGTCCACCGTGGCAATTTCGCGCGCGTTGTTGAGATGGTTCGCATTATTGATGATCAGCGTCGGTTCACCGACCGCCGGAAAGACCAGATAGCTGTGATTGATCGCCGCGTAGTTGGCGAGGTAGACCACATTGACCGCACCGGTGTCGGTGCCGGCATAGGTATGCGAACCGTAGATGACGAGGCAGTCGAGCCCCTGCTGGCGCATGCCGGCGCGCACCGCCTCGCGGCGGCGTGCAAACTCCGCCCCGGAAAAAGACGGAAAAAAATCATTTTCGATCGGCATCATCGTGTCGGGTGGATGAACGGAGGATGAACGGAGGATGAACGGAAGATCAACGAACTAATCCCGCTGATTACGGTCACGGGTTTTATTCGATCATACCACTGCGTGCGCCATGCTCAGCCGGTGCGGCGCACGCCGCAATGCCGTTCAGCCGCGCTCAGCCACCATCAGCCACCATCAGCCACGTAAAGCGTCCAACATCGCAAACGCACGCTGCATCGAGAAATCATAGGTCTTCTGATCAAAGGCCTTGGCGTTGCCACGAATCATATAGGCGTGTTGCACACCCGGAAAAATATGCAGCTCGGCGTTACTCATGCGTGCCGCCACGTCGCGATATTGGTCCGACAATTCAGCCGGCAGCTGATGATCCTGATCGCCCCAAATGAAACACATGGGCTGCGTCACACCTTCCATGTCGGCCAGATACTCGCCCATTTGCGAGCCATGACAGGACAAGCCAGCGGCAAAACCGAGACGCTTGGGGCCGACGATGGCGTACGGGCCGCCATAGCAAAAGCCCGCCGCCATGGCGCGGCCGTTGAAGCCGGGCAGCGTGCCGAGATAAGCCAGCGTATCGGACATATCCGCCTCACCGGCCTTGATGCGCTCGAGACGCGGCTTGGCGCGTTCCGAACAACGCGGATCGCCATGCGGCAGGATGCCCGGGATGGTGCGCCAGAACAGATCGGGGGCAGCGGCAAACACGCCTTGCGCGGCAAAGGCATCGGCCAGTCCGCGGATGTCCTGATCCACGCCCTGCACCGCCGAGGCGATGACGATACCCGGCGCCTTCACCGCGGCGTCGGGGATGGCCACATAGCAGTCGAATGCACCGCCGTCGCGCGATTGGATTTTGATGTCTTGTTGTTGCATGCCTTGCTCCTTGATTGCGTTTTTCAGATCGAAACCGGAGGGCAAGGGTATCAGACTCACCGGCCGTGTTGCCGCCGCTGCGAATCGATTTATTCGGCGCGTATGCCGGCGTCGCGAATCAGCTTGCCCCATTTAAGCGTCTCGCGTTGCACCTCCGCGGCAAACTCCGCCGGCGTGCCGCCGACGGTTTCAACACCGATGCCGGCAAAGCGCTCGCGCACCTCGCTGCGCAACAACACGCGGCCGATTTCAAGATTCAGTTTGTTGATGATCGCCGCCGGTGTTTTGGCCGGTGCGAAGACGCCGTAAATCGACACCGCCTCAAAACCCGGTAAACCGGTGGCGGCGACCGTCGGCAACTCTGGATACAGCGGCGAGCGTTGCGCACTGGTGATCGCCAGCCCGCGCAACTTGCCCGAGCGCACATGCGGGCCGGCCGACGGCGCATTGGGAAACATCACCTGCAATTGGCCGCCAATGACATCGTTGAGCGCGGGCGCTGTGCCCTTGTAGGGAATATGCGTGATATCAACGCGCGCCATCGATTTGAACAACTCCGCCGCCAGATGATTGGCCGCCCCCAGCGAACTCGAACCATAGTTCAAGGCGCCCGGCCGCGCCCGTGCGAGCACGATCAGTTCGTGCACGGTTTTCACCGGCACCGAAGGATGCACCACCAGCAGATTGGGGCCGCGATTAGGCCAGCTCACCGCAGCGAAATCACGCGCCAGATCAAACGGCACGTTGTCCCGAAAAAACGGCAGCAACCACAAACTCGCGCCATACAAAATCAGTGTATAGCCATCGGGGGCCGCCTTGGCCACCGTCTGCGCAGCGATCACACCGCTGGCAGCCCCCATGTTTTCGACAATGAACTGCTGACCCAGCGCTGCGCCCAGCGGCTGCGCAATGATGCGCGAGGCAATGTCGTTGCTACCACCGGCTTCGGCGGTCACGATGCGCACGGTACGTAAAGGATAATCCTGCGCCTGTGCAAGGCCGGTGGAGGCGCAGCACAGCAGCGTTAGTGTGAGCGGCAGAAGAGCAATAACCCACCGTCGCCATGCTCGTAAATCATCTGCATTGGCTTGCATCGTCGAGACTCCTGTGGCGTGGACGGCACGTTGAAAACGCGCAAGCATCCGCCCGCACACAGGTCGCGTCAAGAGCCGCGATACAATGACATTGTCTTGGTGATCGCAGGCAGCGCGCCCTCAAGCTCGCGCTGTCTCGCCCGAGGAGAGCGAAAAAAACCGTCTCAGCGCGCGGTGGTGTAACCCAGCATCTGGCGCATCTCGGCCAGCCGCGCGCTGGGCACCCAGCCTGCTCTACCCGCACCGGTTACCGGATGCCAGTAAATCACTTCGGTATACGCGCCATGATCGGCAAAGACCTCCAGACGGTCGTTGGGCACGACAAACACGCCTTTCAACCGGCAACGCTCATCGGGCGCCGAGTGAAAATACACACGCCCGCCCGCGTTGACCACGCGCAGGGCGGGCGTGGCACCAGTGGTCGATTTTTCCTGCTGCGCCGTTTCAAAAGCGTCGGCACACAAGGCATTCCCATTAGCCTGTGCCGACGCCGTAACAGCGGTCAACAACAGGAATAAAACAGTCTGGATCAGCTTCATGCGTGCGCCTCCTGTCGGATATGCACGGCAGTATGCGGGCTGGAAGTGATGGCAAAGGCGACAAACAGGCGCGAATTTCAACGGCTGTTTCAGGCTTTGCGGCGGGGGCTAAAACGAACGGATCGACCAAGGGTGCCGGCACGCCCACAAAAATCAGTACAGCGTCGACTTCAGGCGCGGATACAAATTGTGGTCGTAATCGACGGCCTTGATCTTGTCACGGCTGATGTCCTGCACCATCGTGCCCAAGCTCGGCAGGCTGCTGCGCTCGATCTGCGCGGCGGGTTCCCACAACTTCGAGCGCCACAACGCACGCGAACACTGAAAGAACACGGTATCGACTTTGACCACGATCACCGAGCGCGGCAGGGCATCCTCGACGCGAAAACGTTCGAGCACTTCCGGCGCGGTGGTAATCGATGCGCGTCCGTTGACGCGCAGCGTTTCGCCGACACCGGGGATCATAAAGAGCAGCGCGACCTGCGGATCGGCGAGGATGTTGCGCAGACTATCGATGCGATTGTTGCCCTTGCGGTCGGGCAGCAGCAGCGTTTTGTCGTCTTGCACCTGCACAAAGCCCGGCGCATCGCCGCGCGGGGAGGTATCGAGGCCGTCAGGGCCGCCGGTGGCAAGCACCACGAACGGCGACTTCGCAATCAGCAGACGGTAATGCGGGTGCAGGTAATCGAGTTCTTTTTCCACCGCCGCGCCGCTCGGCTCACCGTAGATGCCTTCGAGCGTAGCGAGGTCGGTGATTTGATGCGGGGCGGCAGTCATATCAAGTCTGCGCGGTCAAGGGTTTAAAACCGGCCCGAACTCAAACCTCGATAGCGGTGCGAAATAACGACATCGCTTCTTCTTTGCTGCTGACCAGGCTCTGACCGCCTTTGCGCGATTTCACCTTATATTGCACGTCGCTTTCTTCGTCATGCTGAAACACCGCGAATGAAGAGGTCGTCTTCCAGTTCGGATGGCGGTAGGAAAAACAATATTCCGCCAGCTCCTGGCCGTTGGTCATAGGCGCACCGGCGCGGATACCGTTGACGACCGTATTGTCTTCCCATTGGGCCCAGCCCTCGGCTTCAACGATATCAGTAATGAGTTTCTGCACCTTGTCGCGGATCGGCTTTACGAACAGTTTCGCGTAGGCGCGCGAATTCAGTTCCTTCAACGCTTCTTTGGCGGGCAACTGCACTTCGCTGCGACCGAGCCGCTCGGCATTGGCGTACAGATTTTCCAGTTCATGGCGGTCATACTTGCCGGCCCTGATGTTTTCAACGATTTTGTCGCTCATTTCCGATACCCGCCTTAAAAAACTACATTCAAATAATAAAAATTACCAGCGGTCGGAGAGCGGCTGCATACGCCAATTGCGGCTCTCCCTGACACGGCACAAAAAGGACAAGGAGTCTACGCTCAAAATCTACCACCCCCCATTCTATCGCGATCGGGGTTGTTTGGTCTTGCCCACGCCATTTGTGGGTTGCGCGCCGTGCTTTAGCGCCGGCGACTGGACAGCCAGGTCAGCAGGCCGTAAACGGCCATCAGGAATAAGCCGCTGAAATAGGCGTAAGAACCCGACCACCAGTAATGTTTGCCGTTGTAGTCGTTTTGCACGTAATAGACAGCGATATCAGCGCCTTGAAACAATAAACCGAGCACCGCCAACAGCACGATCACCACGGAACGACGGTCTTTGCCGCCGCGCCGCGACGGCGGGATCACCGCCGCCACGAAGGCGCAAGCGCCAGCCAGCATGGTCGGCATGAAGGTCCAGTCGAAGAAAAAGCGAAAAATCACCATCGAGCCCAACAACACGCACAACAGCCGCGCCACCACCGACAACGCCATCAACCGGCCGTTGAAAGGCTCTTCCTCGGACTTTTCCTCAGACTTTTCCCTAGACTCTTCCTTAGGTTCGTCCCTGGACTCTTGATCATTACCGCTCATGGGTTCGGCCATTTAATGTCCAATCCGCAATGCAACCATCAGGCAAGCGTATTCGGCGTATTCGGCGCTCACACCGGTTCCAGACCACTCTGCCTGATCGCCGCAGCCGCCGCGGCTGAGGCCAGAAAATCGATCAGCTGTTGCGCCGCCGCTTTATCTGGGCTGTTTACACCGACGCCCGCCGCAAAAGACGACACCTTCTGCAACTCGGGCGGCAGCGGCGTGATGTGATCAATGCCGTCCACCGGCAGCATCTCGCTGATCTGCTGGCAGCAGACGTCGGCCTCGCCGCGCGCCACCACCGCGCCGGTGCGCACACCGCCGGTAATGAGATGACTCTTGGGCATCATTTCATCGGCAATACCGAGACGCGAATAAATTTCCGTGGTCAGATATTTGCCGCTGACGCTCGCCGAATAAGCCACGTACTTTGCCGCCAGCAAAAAACGTTTGAAAGCCTCGATGGTGCCGACATCCGGTTTCGGCTGGCCAGCGCGTACCGCGATGCCAATCATCGAGGTGGCGATTCTGCGGTGCCCCGCATCCAACACCAGCTTGTCAGCGATGAACTGCTGCTGCAGATCATCGGCAACGATCACCACATCGGCCACTTCGCCGCGCTTCAGGCGGCTGGCAATCGAGGTCTCTCCGGTGCCTACCGAGGTGGTTACGGTGACGACTTTTTTACCAGTCAGTTTTTCGATTTCAGGAATCAGTTGCAGATGGGCAGCGGTGAAAGCGCCCGAGGTCATGATGCGGAGTTCGTTGGTCATGGTCGCCACGTGATGGAAGAGTCAATTGACGAGCGTACCCATTCACGCGCCAAGGTTCAAGCATTGTTTAATGCTGCAACGCCGGCCCCGCGCGGTTTGTCTCAGTGCTGCCGCCTGACCGGAGATTACCTCGCGCTCACCGGCTGTCAGGCGGGTGGCATGTTTAAGCTGCATCAGCATGCGCGGGTTTTTCGCCAGCGTATCAGCGTGCCTGATCAGGTAATGCCAATACAAGGTAGTGAACGGGCATGCGCTCTCACCGGTCGAGTGTGCCGGGTTATTGCGGCAGCCTTTGCAATGATTGCTCATGCGGTCAATGTATTTGCCACTAGCGATATACGGCTTGCGCGCCATCAGCCCACCATCGGAAAACTGCCTCATGCCGACGGTGTTGGGCCGCCCCACCCACTCGACCGCAAGCGTAAGCCAATTACGAGCAATCAAAGAGATCCGGGCGATATTCCGTACTATGGCGCTTCTGGAATTGTAGATGACGTTAAAGACTATATCTTTGACGGAGACTTCTTGCTGGTCTCTGAAGATGGCGCCAACTTGCTGGCGAGAAATACCCCAATAGCTTTTAGCATTGGCGGAAAGAGCTGGGTGCATAACCATGCTCACGTACTGAAATTTGGGACCTATGCTGAGCGCAGGTACGTTGGATATTATTTGAACAGTATCGATTTGACGCCCTACATCCCGGGGGCGGCTCAGCCAAAGCTGAACAAGAAGAATCTCGAAAGTATCAGCATCCCGAATCCTTCGTTTGAAGAGAAGAAACGAATCGTCGCCAGCCGCCAATCATCTCCATGCAGTACGGGCCGATCCGATACACGGCCGCCAAGCCAACCGGTGCCCCGCACGATCTGGGAGTGCTGCCGCGTTGACGCTTCACCAGGATCGAGGTGCCGACCGATGCAGGCATCCAGGATGTTTTTCGGCATCTCGCCAATGACCAGGCTAGAACGGAAGCCATCGCCGCCGGGGTGCGCGATGCAGTCGGACAGGGACGCAAGGTGCTGGTCCTGACCGAACGCACGGCCAAGCGAGCCTCAGTCTGATGGCAGGTAGGTCTGCCAAGTTCAAAGTTCTGCTCACCGAGGGTGCGGAGCAGGACTTGGAGGCCATCCACGACTACATCTCCGAATTCGACTGCGTGGCCAATGCCAACCATGTGTTGGATGAGTTGATGGCCACTGTGGAGAGTCTGTCGAGATTCCCAGAACGCGCTAGCTATCCGAAGGAACTGGTCGGCCTTGGTATCAAAGAATACCGTCAGACCTTCTTCAAGCCTTACCGCGTGATCGACCGTGTCACAGGCAGCCAAGTCATCATTTACCTGATTGCTGATGGACGCCGTGACATGCAAACCGTGCTTGCTCGCCGCCTGCTGGGCGCTTGACCTGCAGTAACCCGCACAAGTGCTCATAAGCTCGGGAGGCCGGTCAGCACGCAGTCAACCGTCCGCCACCATTACTCAAACTCCCAACCCTTATCGGCTGGGATTTTTTTGCCTGTTCCCCCATTGAAAACCGCAACGACGTCGCACGCGTCGCGCCCGTAGCGGCGTGCGCGTTTTCCGGCCCGATTCCCGCAAATTCCTGTCTCTGTTATCAGTAGGGACGCGAGCGCTCGCGACTACCCTTCGAGTATTTTTAAGCGGTTACAGGCAGCAGGTTCGATAAGTAATTTGGTCGGCCAGTGGGGAATGAAAAAGGACTAATTCGGCGTTCGTCTCGTGCAGTTCGGGCTGATATTTATTAATTCCCCCCACCCAAACGTCAGTTTTCGCCCTCCCTGCTCTCTGAATACAGAGAATTCTCTGTTTTTGGCACGGGAATCAGAAAAGCGCGATCAATTCTGTTCCTTTTGAATCCATTCGCCGCCCCTGCAGCCAGGTTCACCCCCATAGCTTGGTGTTCAGGAGCGTAATTTGCGGTGTGCGGCGTGCGGCGTGTGGCGTGCGCAGAGCCATCCCGCAACGATTCAAAATCGCCGCTTTGCTCAGTCATCAACTGACGCGCTGATCGACCTCATAGAGAGGTGCCGGTTGTGCCGCCACCTCCGGGTCGGTTGCCCACTCTGGCTCAGCTATTCGCCAACCAAAGCCTGTATTTCACCATTGGTAATCCATCTGATGATTGCCTTGGATGATTCGGATTCGCGACCTCCCATTGAATGCAAATGGGTTCCTCCACATACATCCCCCGTTCCCTCGCCGCCCCTTACGGT
>CAMDSO010000095.1 GCA_945906935.1 Bordetella parapertussis | reverse complement strand
CCCAGACTGTTAGGTTTACGCAGCTATGAGACGGTCTGGCAGTTGGTGGCGCGCCATCTGGTCAACCCCAAGCTACGGCAAGCGTTTTCAATACAACCGCTGTTGGTCGGCGGCAACCCGTTTGACACCACCAGTATTTATGGCTTGATTCATTATCTGGAACGAGCACATGGCGTGCATTTCGCCATGGGTGGGACGGGATCCATTACGCGGGCCTTGGGAGACCTGATGTTGCGGCAAGGCATCGACATACAGCTCGGACAAACAGTGCAGTCGCTGACGGTTGAACAAGGGGTTGTAAAAGGCGTCGTGATGGAAGACGGGCGTATCCTTAACGCGGACGTGGTTGTTTCCAATGCAGATCCAGCTTATCTTTACGGCAGCATGGTCAAGCCTTCCGAGCAGCATCTCGCAACGCGGTTAAAACTGGGAGCTGCTGAATTTTCTATGGGCCTGTTTGTTTTGTATTTTGGTACAACGCGGACCTACCCAGAAGGTGCGCATCACACGATTTGGATGGGTGAGCGTTACCGTGAACTTTTATCCGACATCTTTGCCGACAAGATTTTGTCGGAGGACTTTTCACTCTACCTGCACCGACCTACTGCGACGGATCCAAGCTTTGCTCCAGCTGGTTGTGACAGCTTTTATGTGCTTTGTCCGGTCCCCAATTTGTTGGGAAAACAAGATTGGAAAAAGGATGGTCCGGCCCTTCGCGATCGGATCGTTGCTGCGCTCGGCAGGACCTTGCTCCCAGACCTTGCCACCACGATTACCGAAGAATTTTTCATGGCGCCGACCGACTTTGAACACAATTACTTAAGTCAGCATGGTGCCGGCTTTTCCGTCTCGCCGATCTTTCGGCAATCGGCATGGTTTCGATTTCACAATCGGGCGGAGGGTCTTAAGAATCTTTATTTGGTCGGCGCTGGAACGCATCCGGGGGCAGGTTTGCCGGGCGTGCTATGTTCGGCTAAGGTCTTAGATGCGCTAATTCCACACGCCGTATCCTAATGAACGACGCGCCTGAGCCAGATCTGTCAGCCCCAGTGTTCCTGGGCAGTGCCAACAGCGTGCTGGCCAGCAAAGGGCGTAGCTTTCATTGGGCTAGGCATTTGCTGGGGGCGACTCACGCGACCCGTGCTACTCGTTTGTATCACTTGTGTCGCTACATCGATGACATGGCCGACGAGAGCCGTTCCGATGTGCTGGCCAAACGTGCCCTTGCAAACGTCGTCGCATCGGTTCACATTGGACAATCAAAGGATCCGATCATCCAAGACGGGCTGTTCTTGATGCAAGAATGCGGCATTGACGCCGATGTTTTGTTGGATCTGATTGAAGGCGTTCAGTCTGATCTTGAGCTAGTGCGCATCCCTGACATGGACTCATTACTACGCTACTGCTATCAAGTGGCGGGCACGGTAGGTCTGATGATGTGCAAGGTGCTGGACACTAATGTTCGCGAAGCTTTTCCGCACGCAGTGGATTTGGGAATCGCCATGCAACTGACGAACATTTGCCGCGACATCGCTGCAGACGCTGTGGTCGACCGGCGCTACTTGCCCGCCTCCATGGTCGGTGATCTGGAACCTGTGCGGTTACTCAATCCTGCGAGCGAGTTGCGCGCTACGCTTCAGGCTTGCGTGGCGAAGTTGCTTGACTGTGCAGACACCTACTACCAAAGCGGCGAGCTTGGTTTGTCCTACTTGCCGATGCGCGCGCGCGGTAGCATGTTGGTGGCGGCACGCGTATATCGCGGCATCGGCTTACAGCTCAGGGCGTGTCAACACGTCTATTGGACTGAGCGCGTGGTCGTGCCGGTCTGGCAAAAATTTTTTATTACGTCACAGGCTTTGTTAACGAGCCCGCTTAAGCGCTCGTTTTGGCGGCCACCGATCCAGCATGACGCTACGTTGCATCTCGCCCTCAAGAATTCGCCAGCCCTGCGCAGCGCTGCTTTCTTGCGTCATGCCGCCTGATATTGACTTGCTGATTTTGGGGGGTGGCTGCGCTGGGCTGAGTTTGGCCATGCAATTGGCCCGTTTTGATAAGCGCATACCGAAAACGCTGATTTTGGAACAGCGAGCACGCTACGAAAACGATCGAACCTGGTGTTTTTGGGGCGATGAAAAAACTCCTTTCGCCGCGCTTGCTAGCCACCAGTGGCGCGCTGTGAGTGTTGCCAAGTCAGATCAAGCCGTGCGCGTCGAGTGTGCTGTCTCGCCCTATCGAATGCTTGCTTCCGAGCACTTCTATAGCGCTGCCGCAGCGGCATTGTCAAAGACGTCTAAGATTCAACTTCAAATGGACTCGCAAATCTTGTCGGAGCCGCAGTTTAAGGATGGCCGTTGGCATTTTCAAACATCCAATGGAGCGCTTTCTTCGGCGATGGTCGTAGACACCCGTCCTGCGGCGCAAGTTGCCAACGACGCGGCGTTGATGTGGCAATCGTTTTTTGGGCGGGAGATTGAGTGTTTGCAGCCTGTTTTTGAACCAGGCTGCGCCGAGTTAATGAGCTTTTCGAGCGCCAGCCCAGACCGTGTCGCCTTTACATATGTGTTGCCAATCTCAAGCACTCGTGCGCTGGTTGAGTTCACAGTCTTTGCTGCAAGGCCGCAGTCAGCCCGGGCCCTGTCTGCTGATCTGACAGTGGCGATTGAACAGCGCGTCAAGGGTGCCGTTTTTGCGGTGTTGCGCTCCGAGCAGGGTGTTCTTCCCATGGGTTTGGCCCCCGCGATGACGGCTTTGGGTGGGCATGAGAATGCCTCGACTTATGTGCGGGTGGGTTTGTTTGCCGGCGCGGCCCGACCCGCAACCGGTTATGCATTCCAGCGCATTCAGCGCTGGGCGGCACACTGTGCAGCGCGAATTGCTGACGGTGGACCACCTGTCGTACACGCCAAAGATCCATGGTTGTTGGCGCGAATGGACCGCTTGTTTTTGCGTGTCCTTCAGCGTCAGCCGCAATTAGCACCACAAATGTTCGTGGATCTTTTTTCCCGGGTTGACAGCCAACGTGTCATAAGATTTTTGAGTGACCAAGCGCGTCATTCTGACTATGCAGCTATCGTACTGGCTCTGCCCTTTAGACCGTTTTTGCGGCAGCTATTTTGCCCGTCGTCATGGCAATAAGTCCGCTGCGCCTTCAGGGTCTGATTTTCAGTGCACTAGCGCTGATTGCGACTGTTTTTTCTTTACTGCTGACACCGATGACGCAGCAGCATGAATGGTTGCTGGCCGGTGGGCTGATCGTCTTGCTGGGTGTTCCGCACGGAGCACTGGACCCGCTGTATGCTCAAACGCTGCTGCAGCTCAATTCCCGCACTGCGTGGCTCGGCTTTGTCGCCCTCTATCTGTTGTTGGCCGCCTTGGTGGTGGTGGTGTGGTGGTACTTACCTTTGTTTTTCTTGATTGCATTTTTGGCCGTGTCGATCCTGCATTTTTCGGGTGACTTGGTGGCAGGGGCTACGGTTTCAGAGCGACTTGTCTATGGTGGGGCCGTAATTATGCTACCGGCTTTATGGCATTCGATAGAATTGACTCGACTTTTCTCTTACCTCGTCGGTGCAAACGCTGCGATGCCGGTAGTGGCGGCACTGCAGCTTATCGCTTGGCCGTGGTTGCTGGCTCTGTTGCTGCTGGTAGTACGCAGCGTTGGGCGTGACGGCCTGCATGCGCTAGAAATCGTGGCGGTTGGTCTGTTGACATGGATCGCGACCCCATTGCTCGGCTTTGCAATTTATTTCTGTGCAATGCACAGTCCACGGCATATCTTGAGAACACGGCAATACGCTGCTGTGTCGCCAAGGCGGATGGCGCTTGTGGCGCTCTTGCCTCTGTTGGCCGTGCTTGGTTTTAGCGTACTGGGTTGGTATTTTTTACCCCCTTCGTCAACTGACGAACACATGCTTCAACTGCTCTTTGTTACGCTGGCTGCCCTCACGCTGCCGCACATGGTGTTGGTAGAGCGAGTGCGCTTTTCAAGTTGGCAGAGGCCTGCGGTGTCCAGTTGCCCTTGAGGTGACCGTAGCGAGAGCTTAGAACCAACTGCTGCTGCAAGCGGTGTTTGTAGAGCTCGATGACGTGGCGGCCGTAGTCAGACCAGCGGGCATGAATCACTCGACTTCAAAGCCACCGCTAATTTCCAGCATCTTGCTGTTCTCGGTTACGGTTCGTAGCAGATGGTCTGGTGCACCTCCTATGGTCAAAATAAGCATCGGTGCCGATTCCCGGAAAACAACAGCGTTTCTAATGCCGCGATCTCGGCTGCGGACCAAGCTGGCCAACAAAAAACAGCGGAATTTCTGCTTGCACGCCACGCGCCAACACCGCCGAAATAATCGGGCGCAATGGCGCGCCGATGAAGCACACCGCCCCGCCCTCCCCCGCCACGACGAAACGCTCAGGCCGCCTTGCGGTGATAGTGGCGCGGTATTCCGCCGTGCCATCAAGTCAACCCGCTCGCGGGGTCTTTGTTGGCGGGCGTATAACGGTGTAGTTTTGCTTCGGGCGCCGGTAATGCGGTAACCTACACACCCGTATCACCGACACCGACCACCCGGATTGCATTGACAATGAACGCGCGCGCCTGTTTGCGGAGTTTGCTGGTTCTGATGCTGCTGATCGCGCAGCAGCTGGCGCTGGCGCATCCGCTCCTACACCTGCAGAACGGCGCACCGGTTCAGACCGCAGGCGACTCCGGCGATCACAATCCGGCCACGTCGGCCTGCGATTTCCATGCGGTTTACGCGCAGTTACTGTGCGCCATCGATGCCGCCGCGCCGGCGCTGGCCTGCGTATGCAAGACAGCGGAGCCGCGCGACGGAGTGCGCACGGCGGCCGGATTTGCAGCGCGCGTTGTTGCGGTTTCCCGGGGTCCTCCGGTCAGCCATTGATTTGCACTGCCGCCGCCGGCTGTTTTTGCGCGGCCGGCGCGCAGCCCGTCAATTTAATGGAGTGAATCATGATACGAACTACTGTTGCCGCAGCACTGTGCGGCTTGTCGGCGTGTCTGGCGCTGGCCTGGCCCGGTCACGCCGCATACGCCCAGTCCGCGCCCGCCAAGGCCAAGCCCGCCGCTGCACCACATAACCACGGCCGCGCCAAGCTGATGGTGGCGATCGACGGCAATCTGCTGACGCTGGGATTGGAGAGCCCGCTGGAGAATCTGGTCGGCTTTGAACATGCGCCGCGCACCGATAAGCAGAGAGCAGCTCTGCAGAGCATGGCTGACGCGCTGCAAAAAGCCGACGTCTATTTTGTGCCGGCGGCAGCCGCGCGCTGCGCACAGCAATCGGTGAAGCTCGAGTCGGCGGTGCTTTATGCGATGGCGCAGTCCGCTGCCGCCAAAGGCAAGCCAGTGGCGCAAGCGGCGGTTGCGCAGCATGCCGGTGACGACGGCCACGCCGAGATCGAGGCCACCATCGTGTTTCGCTGCGAAGAGCCGGCGCAGTTGCGTATGCTGGAGGTCAAGCTCTTCGACCGCTTCCCGGGTATTAAGCGGCTCGACGCGCAGGTTGTCTCGGCGCAGGGCCAGAAGGCGCAGCCGTTGACGGCCGGCTCGCGGCGGATTGCCTGGTGAAGCCGTGACCGCGCCGCCGGTCATCAGCATCGAAGACCTGCGCTTTCGCTGGCCGGGACAGGCCGCGCCTTGTCTGGAGTTCGCGCGCTTCGACGTGATGGCGGGGGAGCGCGTTTTCATCCATGGTCCGAGCGGCAGCGGCAAAAGCACGCTGCTCGGTCTGCTGGGGGGGGTGCTCACGCCGGAACGCGGCGCGCTGCGCGTGCTGGGTGCCGACCTGGCGACGCTGCCGTCATCGCAACGCGACCGCTTTCGCGCCGACCATGTCGGCTTTCTGTTTCAGATGTTCAACCTGGTGCCTTACCTGTCAGTGCTCGACAACGTGTTGCTGCCCTGCCGCTTTTCGGCGCGCCGGCGCGAACGGGCGGTGGCCGCCGGCGACAGCGTGCGCAACGAGGCCGAACGCCTGCTGGCGCATCTCGACATTGGCGGCGACTTGCTCAAACGACTGGCGACCAATTTGAGCGTCGGTCAGCAGCAGCGCGTGGCGGCGGCGCGCGCGCTGCTCGGCAAACCCGAGTTGATCATTGCCGACGAACCAACCTCGGCGCTCGACGCCGGGCGCCAGGCCGCTTTTATCGACCTGCTGTTGCACGAGTGCGCCGGTGCCGGCTCGACGCTGTTGTTCGTCAGCCACGACCGGCGCCTCGCCGGTCACTTCACGCGTGAAATCGCACTGGCCGAGCTCAATATGGCGGCAGCGGGCGAAGCGGCATGAAATACCTTATCGTGCTGGCGGCGCGCAGTGCGTGGAACCGCCGTCTGACGTTGGGGCTGACGCTGCTATCGATTGCGCTCAGCGTGACACTGCTGCTCGGCGTCGAACGCCTGCGCCACGATGCGCGCGAGGGTTTTTCGCAATCGGTGTCGGGCACCGATCTCGTGGTCGGCGCTCGCACCAGCCCCGTGCAACTGATGTTGTATGCGGTGTTTCGCATCGGCGAGGCCACTAACAACCTGCGCTGGGAGAGTTTCGAGGCGGTCGCGGCGCAGCCGCTGGTGGCATGGGCGGTGCCGCTGTCGCTCGGCGATTCGCACCGCGGCTACGCCGTGCTTGGCACCACGCCGGCTTATTTTGAGCACTTTCGTTACGGCCGCGCGCAGCCGCTGCAGTTCAGCGCCGGCGCGCGCTTCGACAAGCTATTCGACGTCGTGCTCGGCGCCACCGCCGCCGAGCGTCTCGGTTATCGCCTTGGCGACCGCGTAGTGCTTAACCACGGGTCTGGCGACAGCGGCCTTGCCGAACATTCGGACAAGCCGTTTACGGTGGTCGGCATTCTCGCGCGTACCGGCACGCCAGTCGATCGCACGCTGCATATTGGTCTCGCCGCGATCGAGGCGATCCATCTTGACTGGCAAGGCGGCGCACCGATCCCCGGCATGGCGATCCCCGCCGAGTTCGTCAGCAAGTTCGACCTCAAGCCGAAGGCGATCACCGCGGCATTGGTCGGCCTCAAAAACCGTGCCGGCGTGTTTCGCGTGCAGCGCGCGATCAACGAATATGCCGGCGAACCGCTGTCGGCGGTGCTGCCCGGGGTCGCCCTCGACCAGTTGTGGCAGGTCGTCGGTGTGGCCGAACGGGCGCTGCTGGCGGTCTCGACCATGGTCGTCATCGTCGGCCTCAGCGGGCTCGTCGCGGTGATTCTTGCCGGCCTCAACGAACGCCGCCGCGAACTGGCGATTCTGCGTTCGGTCGGTGCACGGCCGGCGGCGGTGTTTGCGCTGCTGACCATGGAGGGTCTCGCCGTGACGGTGGCAGGCGCGTTGCTCGGTGTTGCGCTGCTGACCGCTTTGTCGGCGTTATTAGGCCCTCTGGCGGCGGCGCGATTCGGCCTTGCCGTCGAGTTGCGCGTGATCACGCCGGCTGAATTGCAACTGCTGGCAGCCGTGGTGGGCGTCGGCATCCTGGCCTGTCTGATTCCAGGCTACCGCGCGTATAAACTATCGCTGGCTGACGGATTGACGCCGCGAATTTGAGAGGAGGCCATATGCGCTGGACTTATGTGATGGGTTGCGTGCTGAGCGCGGCGATACTGACGCTGGCGGCGGTTCTGCCGCAGCACTCGACGGCAGCCGAACGCGGCGGTGCCGGCTATCGCCTCGGCGACCGTCTGCCGCAAAACGCCGCGCCGGCGAAGGCGGCCAGCATCAAGGAGATCAACTGGGATGCCCTGATGCCGGCGGACTGGAACCCGATGAAGTCGATGGAGGCGATCAATCTGGGCGCCATGAACGACGGTGATCCGCGTGCGCAGAAAGCGCTCGAGCAGATGCGCGAAGCCTGGAACAACGCGCCGGTCAGCACCGCGCTCAACGGCACGCACGTGCGCATCGCCGGTTTTGTCGTGCCGCTCGAAGGCCAGCGCGGAGAAGTCTCGGAGTTTCTGCTGGTGCCGTATTTCGGCGCCTGCATCCACACGCCGCCGCCGCCGCCCAACCAGATCATCCACGTCAATCCGGCGCAGCCATTGAAGAGCGAAGCGGCGTCGGAAGCGGTGTGGGTCAGCGGCGTACTCGAAACCGTACGCTCGGAAACCGGCATGGGCAACGCCGGTTACCGGATGCGCGGTGTCACCGTAACGCCCTACCGCAAACCGTAACGCCGGGTCGCACAAACAGCGTGCGTTGACGCGTCAGCCCAGGTACTCGACGATGTGCAATCCGGTGCCCGCGCGGTCACTGATATAGGCAAGGCCGCGGTAATCGAGATCAACGTCGTTGGTCTGTATCACGGTCTTTAGCCGCGGAATGGTGGTCGAGGTCGTTTTCGGAATGTAGTGCCCGACTTCTTTCATGGCATACGGATCAGAGATATCCAGCACGCGCAGGCCGCCGGCGAAGTAGGCGACATACAAGAGGTTGCGATTGTCCTGCGGGCGGTAGAGTTTGTTGTCCTGTGTTTCGTTGAACTGGTGCGGACCGAAACGTCCGCCATGCGTCAGAAAGTCAGCGTCCGGCACGCGAAAAATGTCTACCATCATCGGTTTTTTCCATGCCGTGACATCGAGCATGTAGACCATGCAGCGAACCTCCTGCCCGCGATACTGGGCGTCGCTCGCTTCGTTGCAGACAAGAATGTAGTCGCGAATGTCGCCAAAGCCCGGCGTGAAGTTGGGCGTCTTGACGCCGAAGAACGGCATCGCTGTATGCGGCCCCTTGAACTGCGGCTCAATGGAGTAATCAAAAATGAGTTCCGGTTTGGTGATGTTTTTGATGTCGAGCACGGCAACGTTGCCGCCGCGCGCATAGGACAAATAAACACGATTGTTCGCCATGTCGACGACCGGATGGTGCAGGTTGAGCCCTTTTTCGATGTGCGTTGGCTCACTGCGCAACTGACCCGGCAGCCAATGGTTGGCAACGTATTTGGGATTGGCGGGGTTGGAAAAATCCCAGATCACAAGGTGTCCTCCGGGCCGAAAGCCGGGCTCGTTGGCGCAGCCGAAATAAAGGCCGCTGCCTTCGTCCCACCAGCCTTTATGAGCCAGGCTCAATGCGCCGGCCGGGGTCGACGCTACATCGGCTACCTGTAGCGGTTTCGCGCGGTCCGTGATGTCGAAAATCTGCACGCTGCAGGCGGCAGCCGTTTCGTGATTGCGCGCGAGGTAGCGTTTGCCGTCGCGTGCATTGTTGATGACCTGTACTGCGCGGCAGTTGGCTTCCGGTGCGCTGGGGATGTGCGCCACCAACGTCGGCTTGGCGGGGTCGGCGACATCGAGGATTGACGTGCCGCTATGCTCGTTTTTTCCGGTCAGCGGGTTGGGCAGGTGGCCCGGCAAATGCCCGACATAACACCAGTCGCCTTGCAGGGTGACCTGAAGCGACTCGCGTCCCTGCAGATCATGAAAGCCTACGAGTCGTGTACGATGTGAGTCTGCGGTATGGGTGTCATGCAATGACATGGTGATCCTCCTCGTGAGCGGGCTGTAGCAGCACGTTATCGTGAATGTAACTTGTTGGAGCTGTAATTATAGGGAATTTTTGTGCCCCACAGATAGCGCCTGATCCACACGCGGCCCGCCTCGCTTGCAGGCCAGCGGCGGATATGCCACCGCCGCATGCGGCACGGCGCTGTGGCCGTTTTAGGCTGGCATTGCTGCCGCACACCAGAGGCTTGCCAGTTTGCAAGCTGCTTACTCGACTGCTCAAGGAGCCGCCTGGCCACAGGATATCGGTGATTGAAAACGAGTTCGCTAAAGCGGATAAGCCTCTGCGCGTATTTTTAACCGAGGACTCGCGTTGTGTTACCCAGGCACAAACGCTACCGGGTCGGCAGCGATGGTCAGTTCGGGGGCGATTAATGAGCGCTCGTGACTAGCAATTACCGAGACCGATCTGCGGCGAGCGCCGGCACGCGACTATATAAACAGGCGTCAACCCGAATTTTTCAAACGGCGCCCGCTTGACATCCAGTTGCAGTTGCTGCGTAACGCCAGCGAGACCAGCTCTGCGGATACAGGGTTGGTTACGGCGGCGCGGCGACTTGAGCCGTCGTCAGGACCGCGCGCAAACGCCGGCGTGGCGGGCACTGCTGCCGCCGCGCCGGTGCCGGGTGCGCACACCCGGCCTATTTGGCGAGGCCAATATCGACGAGAAAGCCGCGCGCCTGCGCGTTGTCGCGTTCGAGGAACTTGAGCATGTCGGCGCTGCCCATGAAGTCGCCAGACCAGAAATTGGTTTCCAGTTCGGCCTTCCACTCGTCGGATTCGCTGAGCCGCTTGAGAACGTTTTCCCAGTAGGCGATTTGCGCCGCCGACATACCTTTGGGGCCGACAAAGCCGCGCCAGTTCGTCACCATGATGTCGTAACCCTGTTCGCGCCAGGTCGGTACTTCGGCGAGCAAACCAGGCAGACGGTTCGGCGCCGACATGGCGAGAATACGCACCTGGTTGTTGCGCAACAGTGACGCCGCGAACGCCAGCGTGATCGGCGCCACGTCGACATGGCCGCCGAACAACGCGGTAGTGGCGGCGCCACCCGACGGAAAGATGACGGTACGCACTTTTCGCGCATCGATGCCGGCATCCTTGAATGCCGCCGCCACGCCCTGATGGTTGAGGTTGCCGAAACTGGTCGCCACGCCGAGGCTCAGCGCGGCGGGATCTTTTTTCAGGCGCTCGATCAGCTCGCGCCCAGTTTTAAGCGCTGAATCGGGCCGCACCGTCACCGCGATATATTCATTAAACATTTTCGCCACGCTGGTGAACTCGGTGTAACTGGGGCCGAGCCCGACCAGGTTGTTGGTTAACAGCGACTTGTTCGCCATTACCAGATAATGGCCGTTGCCGGCCTGTTGGTTGGCATAGGCGAAGGCGACGCTGCCACCGCCGCCGGGTTTGTTGACAATGTTGACCGGCACCGCGGCCAGTTTCGATTCCTGCATGATCTTGGCCATGATACGCAGGATACGGTCGGACCCCCCGCCAGGCGCATTGATCGCGATCAGTTCGATCGGCTTGTCCGGTTTCCACGCTGGCGCCGCCGCCGCCAGCGCCAGCGCCGGCGCCGCCAGCGCGAGCATGACGACGGAAATCACCTGCTGCAAAGGGTTGCGCCGCCCGTGCGCGGCCGCATTCAGTTCGGTATTCATTACACTTGTCCTCGTTCGGTTTTTATTCGTAATTCGTTGCCGCCAGTACATCGAACCCTGTTGGCTGCCGGTTTCAGCGCTCCGGCAGCGGTATAAATTCGGTTTCGCCGGGTACTGGCGCCAACGACTGCGGGCGCCAACGACTGCGCCTGCCAGCGCGCCTTGGCGTCCTTGATCAGCGCTTTCGAGCTGGCGACAAAATTCCACCAGATGAAGTGCGCCAGGCTTTGGCTAACGACAGGATGCTCCTGGTGAAAAATTATATTCTCTAGATAAATTTCTGCACCAGCATCAGCAAGCCATCGACACCCAGCTCAGTTTACTCCGTAGTGATGTTCAATGTGAAGATGACAAATTTAGCCGCAAACGAATCAGCATTAATTTGTAGCAGACACCCGATCAATCGGCTGAAAAATATCGGCGCCAACGCGCTTCCAATACGTGCTCAAACGGACGTCCTCGACCGGTTTTACTCCGATGAGTGCGCTTAGTTCAACCTTCGGATAAATCTGATCCCGGTCGAGTCGGCCGGAGGAATTGTACTTCCAGCCCCTCCCGAAACGGAGCATGCAATTCTCGTTTACCAATAATCTGGGCGAGCGCGCCGTCCGGATGCCCAAAGCAAAGCAGAGAATCTCCGACTGCTTTTGCATGCTCATCGGCGCGCAGGATTGCTGCATCATACGTTCCTATCTCGATACCATGCACATACAAGGGCATAATCTATTCGCAATCCTGCGACTGACTTTCATGGGACGTCATCCGCTTGCTGGCTCAGGCTGAATAGTCAAAAAATCATTTGGAATAGTCACCTGGGACCCAAATAAACTTGGCCCAACTTTGTTGATCCGGTAGCAGAAGGGCAATAGATGCCGATGCTGTTTGGGTTGATAAATTGGCGCGCCAACTGCCTTATTTTTTATACGAAGAAGGCAATTTTCTTTGTAAAGTTGCTGGAGTTTGAATCTTGGATTCTTACGCTGCCTGGGCTTTTCAGTCACAAAGTTCTGAAAATATAAAAATCGTCATCTCGTTACCAGAAAAAAATACGCTGGTTGTCGGCCTGCGCGAAGCTCGGTTATAGTAACTGCAGTCGATACCAACAGAGGATGACGGAATGGTGCGTGTTCGCGGCGCATGCGCAGCAGTCTGCGCCTTGCTTTATGGTTATGGTGTTGTCGCGGCGCACGAGGCTGCGGCACAGGCTTGGGTGCCGCAGCGGCATGTCGAAGTGACGATCCCGAACGCGCAGGGTTCTTCGATGGACATCGCGGCGCGCACCGTGCACCGATTGTGGCAGGAACTCAAGCTGGTGCCGGTCAGCAGCGCGCTGGTCAACAGGCAGGGCGGCGAGCAGGCGGTCGCCTACGCCTATCTCATGACGCGTGCGGGCGACGCGCATTTCCTGAGCTTCGCCAATCCGTCGCTTCTCAGCAACCACATCGCCGGGCGCTCGACCTTCACCTACACCGATTTCACGCCAATCGCGTTCCTCATGACCGACGACTACATCTTCGCGGTGCGCGCCGACCATCCGCTGAAGAACGGCCGCGAGATGGTCGAAGCGATCAGGAAGCGGCCAGACGCGCTGTCGTTCGGCATCGGCACCATCACCCATCGCATCGCGCTCGGCCTTGTATTGCAGTCGGCCAAGGTTGACATCAAGCAGATCAAGATTGTCGTCCTCAACGCCGGCACCCAATCGACCGCGGCGATGGGCGGCCATATCGACGTCTCGGTGTCGCCGGCGGGGCAGGTGCTGCCGCATATCGAAAGCGGCAAGCTGCGCGTGCTGGCAGTCAGCGCCTCGAAGCGCAAGGAAGGCCTGCTGGCGTCGGCGCCGACCTGGCCTGAACTCGGCTACAAAGAGGGGACTTATGAAACGTGGCGCGCCGTGATCGCGCCCAAAGACCTCACGCCGGCGCAGGTCGCCTACTGGGAGGGCGTGCTACGCAAGGTGGCAGAAAGCGAAGAATACAAAAAAGCCGCGGAGAAAAACCAGTGGGATGTCGAGTTCAAGGGGGCGGGCGAAACGCGCCGGCACATGGAGCAGGAGTACGAGCAGACAAGGAGCGTCATGCAATACCTGGGGCTGATCAAATGAGCCGACTGGCGACGCCACTTGCGGCGCTGCTGGCGTTGGCCGGCGCCATCGGCCCGTGCGCGCCAGCCACCGCGCAGGCGTGGTCGCCGCAGCGCAACGTCGAATTGATCGTGCCGAACGCGCCGGGCGGCTCGCTCGATGCTAGCGCGCGGCTGATCCAGCAGTTGTGGCAGATTCCGGTGTCCAGCACGGTCGTCAACCGTGCGGGCGGCGAACATGCGATTGCCTATACCTATCTCAGCCAGCGCGCGGGCGACCCGCATTTCCTGAGCATGGCGTCGCCGGTACTGCTCAGCAATCACCTGAGCGGTCGCGCGCAGGTGACTTATACCGACGTGACACCGGTCGCCACCCTGATCACCGAATATTATCTGTTCGTAGTGCGCGCCGATTCGCCGCTGAAAAGCGGCCGCGACATGATCGAAGCACTGAAAAAAAATCCGGATTCTCTGGCGATTTCAATCAGCACCATCGCTACGCGCATGGCGGTCGGAAACGTGCTGCAGGCCGCCAACATCGATCTTAAGACGGTGAAAATGGTCGTCCTCGATGGCGGCAAGCAGTCGCTATCGGCGCTCGGTGGGCACGTCGACGTCGCGCTCGGGCCACCGGTGCAGTTCCTGCCGCTGCTCGAAAGCGGCAAGCTGCGCGCCATCGCGGTGAGCGCGCCGCGTCGCTTGGGCGGCGTGCTGGCGACCGCGCCGACTTGGATGGAACTGGGTTTCAAGGCCAGCAGCGAAACCTGGCGCGCGGTGATCGCTCCGAAGGGCATTACGCCGGCGCAGGTCGCGTTCTGGGAGGCAACGCTGCGCAAGGTCGCCGAGAACGAGGAATTCCGCCGCACTGTCGAAAAGAACCAGTCCGAGGTGGCGTTTCGCGGCGCGGCCGAAACGCGCAGCCACATGGAGGCCGAATACGAGCAGTCCCGCGGCGTCATGCGCTATTTGGGGCTGATCAAGTAACCCGCCGCACCACGGTGGATTTTCATGCCGCCCGCGCGGCGCAGGGCGCAGGCGGCGGCAAACCGCAACGACGAAGGGAGTCACAATGGCAATGAGCGGATCACTGAATCTGGGGGCGCAGGCGTCGAAGACGCTGTCGCTTAACATGAAGTTGCTGGCCCAGCACGAACTGGGCGTTTTTGGCGGCATCGGCGAAGGCATGGGCATGCAGGCGACGAAGGACGGCCGGCGCATCCTGTGGCTGGCACACGAATCGGCGCCCAAAAGTTTCAGCGCCCTCGACGTCACCGATCCGCGCAAGCCGAAACTTGTCATGCAACAGGATCTGCCGCATGGCAAGGTGCGCTCGAATTCCCTCGACGTCGTCGGCGACATGATGGCCGTGTGTTATCAGGTGCGCGGCGGCGGCGGCAATCCGAACGACCCCAACAGCATTCGCGAAATCGCCGGCATGAAGCCGGCTGGTTTCTCGCTGTTCGACATCAGCACGCCAGAGAATCCACAACTGATATCGCATTTCGACGCCTCGGGGCCGCATTCGCTGGGCGCACATTGCCTATGGTTCGTCGACGGCGAATACGTGCACGTCAGCTGCGGCGCGCCCGACCATCAGCCGCGCAATCCGAAGGACCACCAGATCTACCGCATCATTGATGTGCGTAATCCCTCCAATCCGGTGGAAGCGGGACGCTGGTGGTATCCGGGTACCAAAGAGGGCGATGCCGAGCCACCGGTGCCACGGCACCCGCGCTTCGACGGCGGTTACCGCCCTCACAACATTAGCGTTTATCCGGAGCGCCCCGACCGCGCCTACCTCGGCTATATCGACGGCGGCGTCGTCATTCTCGACATTAGCGACAAGGCGCACCCGAAGGAGGTGTCGCGCCTGCGCATGTCGCCGCCGAACAACGGCATGGCGCACACGGCGATGCCTCTCCTGAAGCGCGATCTGCTGATCCTGACCGACGAAACGAACAAGGACAACGCCGCGGACTGGCCCAAGCTGATGTGGATCGTCGACGCGCGGGTGGAAACGAACCTAGTGCCGATCGCGACGCTGCCGATGCCGCCGCTGGAGGCATTCGCCCAGCGCGGCGGCCGCTTCGGCGCGCACAACATTTACGAAAACTATCCGGGGCCGTGTGCGTGGCGCTCCGACACCATCGTGCTGGGCACTTTCTTCAACGCCGGGGTGCGCGTTTTCGACATTTCGAACCAGTACCAGCCACGCGAGATCGCTTATTTCGTGCCGGGCGCGCCGGCGTTGTCGCCAAAGGGCGCGATCCAGATGAACGACGTCTTCGTCGACGACCGCGGGATTGTGTTCGCCGTCGACCGCTTTTGCGGCGGCGTCTACATTCTCGAAATGAACATCTGAAAACGGCCACGCAAAAAAACAGGCCGTCATGATGGTCTTGATGCGCTCTTCAGTGCCGTCTGCCGGCGGCGCGCGCGGTCTTCGCGTAACGCTTGATGTCTTCGCGCAGAAACGCGCGAAGTTCTCTGAGATGCGCCGACTTTGACAGCCAATACTGGAGTCGGCGTAATCAATACTCTTTGACTTCAGCAAATCTTGTCGATTATCGTTGCGCGCCCTCCCACCCGAAATGAAATCAAAAGGCAGATATCGTGATCGTCGACACCCACGTGCACGTTTTCACCGCTGACAGAAAGAAGTATCCCCAGAGCAGAGACACGTCGCGCGCCGGTTCGATTCCCTCGAGCAGTGACAGCGGCCAGACCGAATGGCCGCCGACTACGATCGAGAACCTGATCGCCCCGACGAACGAGGCCGACGTCGACAAGGCGACACTCGTGCAGGCGTCTTTCGCCTATGAGTACGACAATAGTCATGCGATCGATGCGGCGCTCGCACATCCGGAGCGTTTCACGGAGGTGGGCGATCGCGTGGGCGACATTTCCTCGACCACCCAGGCGATGGACCGCTACCGCGAGGTCAAGGTGGCGTTCAAGCATTCGTGGGAACACGAGGTGGGTGCGCCGCCTGCGTTCAGCGTGCGCGAGCCGCTCTTCGCGCTCGCAAAAAATCCCAACGTCTACACCAAGACCACGATCAACAAGATCGCTGCGGCGCGCGAAGGTGGAGGCAAGCCGGCGGCGCTTTATGCCAAGCTCGTGGATGTCTGCGGAGCGAAGCGCATCATGTGGA
>CAMDSO010000094.1 GCA_945906935.1 Bordetella parapertussis | reverse complement strand
GTCATATCCTGCAGGACGACCGCGTGGTTCTTGGCGCCGCCCAGCGCCTGCACGCGCTTGCCGTTCTTCGATGCGGTTTCGTAAATGTATTTGGCAATCGGTGTCGAACCGACGAAGGAAATACCTTTGATGCCCGGATGATTCAACAGTCCATCTACCGCCTCCTTGTCGCCGTGCACGACGTTGAACACGCCGTCAGGCAAGCCCGCCTGCTTCAACAGCTCAGCCATCTTCATCGACGCCGACGGCACTTTTTCCGACGGCTTCAAAATAAAGGTGTTGCCGCAGGCCAGCGCCACCGGGAACATCCACAGCGGTACCATGACCGGAAAGTTGAACGGCGTGATGCCGGCGCACACCCCGATCGGCTGGCGGATCGAATGACAATCCACGCCGGTGCCGATCTCCTCGCTGTATTCGCCTTTCATCAGGTGCGGAATACCCATCGCAAACTCAACGACCTCGATACCGCGCTGCACGGAGCCGGCCGCATCGGCCAGCGTCTTGCCGTGCTCCTGCGTCACCAGTTGCGCCAGCTCGGCGCGATTGGCATCGAGTAATTCGCGGAATTTCATCAGCACCCGTGCGCGGCGCAAGACCGGCGCATCACGCCAGGCCGGCAGTGCCCGCAGCGCGGCCTGCACGGCGGCGTCCACATCGGCGGCATTGCCCAGCGCAATGGTCTTGGTCACGCGGCCGGTGGCCGGGTTCATCACCTCGCCTGAACGCGTGCTGCTGGCGGTGTACGGTTTGCCGTCGATCCACATCGGTACCGATGGCAATGACTGCTGTTCTGCTGTCTTGTTCATTTACAACTCCTCCAACGGGATCTCAGAAAAGCCTCGATTCTATCAGCCTCACAGCAGACCGCGGCGGCCACAGCCCCCGGTGTTTGCCTGAAATGCACTTTACTTTTATGATTCAACTTGCTGTTATTAAGTATTAATAAGGAGACTTTATGGACTTGCAAAGAATCGTTGATGTAGCCGGACCCGTCGTCCTGGCTTTTGGACTGAAGATCATCGGCGCCATCGCCGCCTGGATCGCCGGGCGCTGGTTGATCGGAGTGGTGGTGAATATCGTCTCCAGCGCCATGGAGCGCCAGAAGATCGATCCGACACTAACGCGCTACATGGGCTCGGTCATCGCGGTCGCCTTGAATATCGTGCTGGTGGTCGGCATCCTCGGCTACTTTGGCATTGAGACCACCTCGTTCGCCGCCTTGATGGCCGCGATGGGTATCGCCATCGGCGCCGCGTGGGGCGGTCTCTTGGCGAATTTCGCGGCGGGCGCGTTTCTGTTGGTGTTACGGCCGTTCAAGACCGGTGACTTCGTGACCGTCGGCGGACTCACCGGCACCGTCAAGGAAATCGGCCTCTTCGCCACCACACTCGTGCTGCCTGACAACGTGGTGACCTTCGTCGGCAACAACAAGGTCTTCGCCGACACCATACAAAACTTCTCGGCAACGCCGTTTCGCCGCGTCGACCGTACCGCACAACTCGCGCATTCGGTCGATGCAGACGACGCGATCCGCCGTCTGCGCGAAGCGCTGGTGAAAATTCCCAACGTGGTGGCAACGCCCGCACCAGACGTTGAAATCATCGACTTCAACGCCATGGGACCGGTGCTCGCGGTGCGGCCGTATACGCACACCGACAACTACTGGCAGGTCTATTTCGACACCAACAAGTTGATCCGTGAGACCTTCGGTGCGGCAGGCTATCCGGTGCCGGAAGCGCATTACGTTCACCGCAATACCTGACGCCACAGGCTGCGCCGGCGGTCGCGCACAAGCAGTGCGCGTTCAGCGCGTAATCAGAGAGTAATCAGCGTGGCCGGCGCGCGGCGTAGAGTGCGCGGAAAGTGCGACCGAGCGGGGCTGGCAAATCGCGGCCCCTGGTCCAACTGCCAGCCAGCGGCAAATAATGGATCAGGCGTTTCTGCTCCCCCCCATCTGCGCCAGCACACGCGCCCCCAGCGCACTCAGCAGCGCATAAAGCGCGGGGTAACGCGCCGCACGCCCCCACAACCATAAACCGGCACGCTCGGGCCACGGTCGCAGACCGCGCGCGAATTGTTTCTCGCGCAGCTTGCGCATCAAATCGGCGAGCGGAATCTTGACCGGGCACCCCACGCCGCATTGATTGCACCGCGTCGATGCCTGCGGCAGATCGAGTGCCTGTTCAAGCGCATTTTCGTTTGTGCAGAGTGTCGAGGTCAGTATCGCCCCCAGCGGCCCCGGATACACCCAGCCATAGGCATGTCCGCCGACACTCTAATACAACGGACAATGATTCATGCAAGCGCCGCAGCGTAGGCAACGCAGCATCTCCTGCCTGTCGATGCCGAGTAGTTTGGAGCGTCCGCCATCGAGCAAGATGATATGAAAATTCTTCGCACCACCCTCGCCCGCCTCGGCCGTGCCGGTGGTGATCGAGACGTAATTTGAAATCGTCTGTCCGGTGGCCGAACGCGGCAGCAGGCGCAACAGCGTGGTCAGATCCTCGCGCGTCGCCACCACCTTTTCGATAAATGCATCGAGGCGATTTGCATCATTCCGACGCCACACGAATTGTGCGTTCATCCGGCCAGCCGGTGGTGCGCCACCGCCGCCTCATCCCACACCAGACCGTTGCCGGGACGCGACGGCAGTTGCGCACAGCCCCCGGCAATGATCAGCGGCTCTTCCACCACGGCCTGCGCCCAATCGACGTATTCGAGCCAGTGTGCGGTCGGTGTCGCCGCCAGGAGATGCGCACTGACCTCGGGAAACAAATGCGAAGACATCGGCATGCCTTGCGTCTGCGCCAGCGCCGCCGCCTGCTGCCAGCCGCTCACGCCACCAATGCGTTCAAGGTCGGGCATCACCCGATCACAGGCACCGCGCGTCAGCGCCTCTTGCATCGCGAACGGCAGAGAAAAATTTTCACCCAGTTGCAGCGGTGTCCGCAATGCCGCCGCCAGCCGCGCATTGCCGGCGTAATCGTCGTGACGAATTGGCTCTTCGATCCATTCCAGCGCATGCTCATCGAGCGCACGGCCGCGCGCCAGAGCCTCTTCCACCGACAACGCCTGGTTGTAATCGACCATGATCTTCACCGCGTCGCCGAGGCGCGCGCGCACCGCCGCCAGCGCGGCGAGGTCTTCACGCAACGTCGGATAACCCAAACGCAGCTTCATGGCGCGAAAACCGCCGGCCAGCAATTGTTCGGCTTCGTCCGCCAATGCCGCCGGCGGCATCAAGCCCAGACCACAACTGTTATAGGCTGCCACCGCTTTCGGCGCGCTGCCGAGGAAAGTGGCCAACGGCACGCCAGCGGCGATCGCCAGCGCATCCCAGCAAGCGGTGTCGAGTGCTGCCATCGCCATGCGAACGATGCCCTGCACGCCGATCAGCGTGTAGCGTTTGTAAAGCGTCGCCCACCACCGCGCAGGATCGAGTCGGCTAGCGGCGAGTGCAGCCGCTGCATCAACCAGCATGGCGGCAATCGGTGCCGCCGCAGCGCGGGTGTAACAGAACAGATAAGTGCGGCCGGTGATGCCTTCTTCGGTTTCAACGTCAACCAGCAGCAAAGGCGCGGCTCGCACCGCCGCCGCACTGGTGCCCAACACATAGGTCATCGGCACCTCGACGGCACGGGCCCGCACCGCACGCAGCGTCAGCCTTGGCTGCGGCTGCGTCATCACTGTTTCTTTGTGCCCGCGGCGTGCAGCGCCAGCACATCCCACACCGCCCGATTGCAGGGTGTGGCAACACCGACGGTGGCACCGAGCGTCACCACCCCGCCGCCCAGCCACGCCACTTCCAGCGGATTGCCGTGTTCGAGATCATGATGCAGCGAGGAGTTCATCTCTGGCGAGAGCGTGTCGGCAAACGCCAGTCGCTGATCGGCATAGTCGGCCGGCAGGTTGACGCCGAGGGCGCAACCGACGGCGACGGTTTCACGCATCAGATCGAGCAAAAAGGCGCGCGTCTGCGGATGCGAGCGCACCGGCCCCAGCGTCTGCCGCATGGTGGCGGTCGACCCCGAGAGGCCGACGAGAAACACATATTTTTCCCACAGCGTGCGCCGGATATCGGCGGAAATCTCCGCCTCAATCCCGGCCCGCTTGAGTGCGGCAAACAAGCTCTCGGCACGCGGCGAACGCGCACCGTCGTATTCACCGAAGACCATACGCTGCATGGCACCGGTTTGTTTGATCACGCCTGGTCGGGCAACATGCGTGCCGACATAGGCGACGCCCCCCATCACGGCCGCCGCACCAAAATGGCGGCGCAGGATGTCATCCTTGATCACACCGTTCTGCAGCGAAAGGATCGCCGTCTGCGGCCCGACCAGCGGTTTGATCGTCTCCACCACCTTGTCGAGATCCCACAGCTTTACCGCGATGATGACGAGATCGGCGACGCCCAATTTCGCCGGATCGTCGCTGGCGCGCACGTTGGGCACCTGCACGCCCGGATGCGCATCACTCTCGATGGTCAGCCCTTGCGTCAGCAGCGCTTCCAAATGGCGGCCGCGCGCGACAAAAGAAACATCACAGCCCGCGTTGGCCAGATGGCCGCCGTAAAAACCGCCCACCCCGCCTGCACCCATTACCGCAATTTTCATGCTTCCTCCGGACCGGCCAGTATTTCGGCCACGTGCAAGACCTGTGTGCGCTCGTCACTACGACGACGCAGCCGGCCTTCAATATTAAGCATGCAACCGAGATCGCCAAGCACCACAGCCGCAGCGCCGGTGGCGCACAGGTTGTCGCATTTACGATCGGCAATGTGCGTGGAAATCTCGCCGAACTTGACCGCAAACGTACCGCCGAAGCCACAGCAGGCCTCGGCCTCGTTCATTGCGTCGATCTTTAATCCGGCGATCTTGCCAAGCAAACTGCGCGGCTGTTGTTTGACCCCCGGCTCGCGCAAACCGGAACACGAATCATGACAGGTGATGGTGCCTTCATACGTCCCCGGCACCGTTTCGATCTTTAGTACGTTGACTAAAAAATCACACTCCGGATCGAACGTCTATTTTGCCACAGACCTCCGACACAACTGGCGCGACGCGCTGCCGCGGCGCTCAGACAATAACAAAAACGATAAACAATAAACGAACAAACACAACGACGGCACTCGAATCACCACACAAGCCGCCGATGACTTATTCGCCGATCAAGGGCACGACGGTTTTCGTCTTGATCCACGCGATCACCGTCTTGACGACCAGCGTCTCGCGGCCTTGATGGGAATGCAGATGGCCGCTGCCACAAGGATCGCCTTCTGCGGCACCACCGATCACCGTGGTGAGATTGTTTCCGGCGTAGGCCGTCACCGGCCAATAAGGGGTGCTGCGACAGGCATCGTTTTGATTATCGATATGCAGCTGCGGTGTCACCAGTGTGTCGTAGGCAAACCCGGCGAACGAGGAACCAAAGCCATTGGGTGCCGCGACATTCATCGCCGCCGAATGAATGCTGCCGGCAATTTCATTGCCGAGGCTGCGGGCGAGGCCACGCGAACTGCTGGCCCCCATGCTGTGGCCCATCAGATAAATTGCAGTCAAGCCGTGGACATCCTTCAAGACGCGGATCACAGCCCTCACATCATCCGCATAGGCCTCGGACAAACGATAAGACTCCGCGCAGCCACGCCATTTATCAGTGGCACAATCTATCATCACCAACGCAATTTTTTCATCCATGAACAGCGGTTCGTTGACGCGCATGAAGGCGGTCAAATTGCGCGTCTTGTCGGCGAAAGACTGAATCTGCGCAATACCGGGATTGCCACGAAAATAAAGCAGGGCGATGGTCGTGGGCTGCGCCGGCTTTCTGGGTATGGCGCGCTGGTACACCGGTATTTACGTAAAAAGCCCCTCGCTGCGAGCGCGATCGACTTCGATCAACACGTCGGTTTGTGCGAACGCTGTATTAACGAAGATGAAGAATAGAAATACAGCGTGCAGACTGTCCGCACAGTGGTTACGCCAGTTATGACGCGGGTTACTGGTGATCAAAACGTCCTTCCTTCTATTTTTATCTCGTAGCAACCATCACGACCACAGCCACCAGACACCAGGGGGTTGCGGGTTCTTGCACGACGGCAATGCAGCACGACCTAATTCTTATGGCAAACCATCGGCCAGATAAACGGCCCCGGCAGCGGATGCACGGAACCATCCTGAAGGGCAACGCGAACCGCAATCTTTTTAGATGACGCATCAAGTGCCGATAATTTTTTGGAATCGAAATCAGCGCCGGCACGATACAACGCCAGCGGGTCAATCCAGCGGCCGTTTTTCGGAATCAGGAAACCGTTGCTAACTACATGCACCTCGCTATCACTGATGAAAGCGCCGTAATGCAGCGCCGGCCGCCGGTTGTTTTTAGAACCCGGCTTGCGACGCGCGCCGCTATTACCATTGACACCGATCAACTCGCCCTGCCTTACCCTCTGTCCGAGGGTCACCAGCGGTGGCTGCGCCAGATGCGTGTACTGTGTATAGACCCAGTATGGGAATCCGGTCGTCTCCGGCAAATGCAGAATCACCACCTCCCGCCCCTTCGGATTGGCCGATTCCTCAAAGATCGCCACCACCTGACCGGCCGCCGCTGCGATAACCGGCGTTTCATGCGGGGCGGCAAGGTCGATGCCCGCGTGAAAGAAAGGCCGGCCCTGCTTGGCGGAATAATCAAGGGCGAATTCATCATCCATCACACCCGGACAGGCAAACCCGGCCGGAATCAGCGGCGTCAGGCCGGTCCATGACAAGCCGGCATCCACCGCATCCTGCGGATTGTGCGCACGATTGCGCACAAAGGCGCTCACCGATTTAGATCCAACCCCCGTCTCGGGCGCGATCACTACTTCCGTATCGACATCCTCTTCATCGATCACGGTGACACGCCTGTCGCGGTCCTCGACGCGCCCTCTTTTGCCCAGGCTCTGGGCACAGACGTTCTGCAAGGCCAACAAGACCAGCAGAGCGAACACCATGGCGCTGCCACGGCGCGTCAACAGAACAGCGGACATAATGGGTTCGCAATAAGCAGAGCTGCGCAGTGTAGCTTTTCAGAGAGCCATGCGGGCCATCTCGCCTGAATTTTTCAGCCCCAAATTTTTCTTGAACCACCACGGCGTGAAGTGCAGCCGAACAGCGCCCCAAGCCTGGAATGACTTGCCGCATTTCATTCTGTGCTTGCCACCGCTGGTCGCGCCTCGCGGCGCAGCCAAAGAATTGGCTCTACCGCAAGACGCCAATAAGAGCTTCTCTAGCGCAGAGAAATGCCGGCATCCTTGACGAGTTTGGCCCAGCGTTGATGGTCTTTCACCATCAACGCCTGCAATTGCTCGGGCGTGCTGTGCTGCGCCTCAATGCCCTGGCGTTCGAGTTGTTCGTAGACCGCCGGTTCAGCCAGCGCTTTGCGTATCTCGTCATTTAATCGACCGACAATGACACGCGACGTCGCTGCCGGCACCACCAACGCGTACCAGGAAAACACGCCGTAGCCAGGCAGTGTCCCGACAATCGACGGGATCTCGGGCGCGGCTTTGGCCCGCCGCGCACTCGGCCACGCCCGCGGCGGCCGCACCCGTATCCTCGGTTATACAGCGCCGCGTCGCCTGGGCGGTGAACTCGCGACAATCCCGACCTGGCGCGAACAGGGTGCGGATATGGATTTTTCCAATTACCGCGGCATCGCCGGGCCCAAAGGCATGACCGCAGCCCAGCTTGCCTATTGGGAGCAGGTACTCGCCGAACTCGACCGCGACGAACGCTGGCGCGCCGACCTTGAGAAGAATTTGATGGATCGTGATTACCAGTCCAGCGCGGCGGCGCGGCGGTTTCTTGAACGTATCGCGCTACCAATACGCGCCACCCTTGATGAACTGGGCCTGCTGAAGTAGGCGTCTTCTGAAATAGCCGTCTTCCGCGTCTGACGGCAACCACAGTTCAGCGCAATTGCCGCCGCACAGCGGCTGCCGCCCGGCACCTTACTATGACTGCCCCGCCTTAATCGAGCTTGGCGCCCGAGACCTTGACCACCTTGTCCCACTTGACCAATTCAGAGCGGATGTATTCAACAAAGGCGTCCGGCGTGTTGGAGCTTGCATCCGCGCCTGTCGAGGCGATGCGCTCGCGCACCTCGGGCAGGGCGAGGATGCGACGCACTTCAGCATTTAGCTTGTTGACAATCGCCGGCGGCGTGGCGGCCGGCAGGAACAAACCCTGCCAGGATGCCACATCAAAACCGGGTATCACCTCGGCAATCGGTGGCAGTTCCGGCAATGTGGACGAACGCTGCGCGGTGGTGACACCCAGCGCGCGCAGGCGGCCACCCTTGATATAGGGCATGCAATTGGGCGCGTTCTCAAAAGCAAACTCAATCTGCCCGCCGACGATGTCACTCATCGCCAGATGCCCGCCTTTGTAGGGCACATGGACCATGCGCGTGCCCATCAGCATGTTGAATAATTCGCCAGAGAGATGCTGCGAAGTACCCGCACCGCCCGAACTAAAGCGCATGTCGTCGGGTCGCGATTTGGCCAGTGCCACAAACTGTTTAACGCTGCGTACTGGCATCGCCGGATGCACGATCAACACATTGGGCAGCGTTGCCAGCAACGTCACCGGTGTGAAATCCTTAAGCGGGTGGTAGGCCAGCTTGCTGTTCAAGCTGCTGCTGATGGCATGCGTCGCAATCGTGCCGCCCAGTATCGTATAACCGTCAGGCGCTGCCTTGGCCACCAACTCCGAACCGATGGCCCCGGTGGCGCCGGCACGATTATCGATGATGACCTGCTGGCCCCAGGCATCGCCGAGGCGCTGACCGACAATGCGCGCCAGAATGTCCGTCACGCCCCCCGGCGGAAAGGGCACGATATAGCGGATGGGTTTGGAGGGATAGGTCGGCGGCGGTGTTTGAGCGCAGGCCCCGCTGGCGACCGCCAGACCAATCACCACTCGCGTGACCCCTTGGATCAGGCGTGCGGATGCAACGAAAAGAACAGCCGCACTCTCAATGAATCGACGATTAAATATCAGCATGCTGAAACTCCCTATGGGTAGACACCGAAAAATCACGCCATGCATCTGTCAAAACCTAAATACCTCTGACCTCACACCCCTCACACCCTTTTGCTTCGTCGCGCCAATGCAGACTCGCTCCTCGCTAACCAACCCTCCCCCACCATGCAGCACAAAAAACGGCTGCCTCACCACCAGCCCGTTATCACGGCCATCCCGCGCGCCGCTTGAGTTCCGCCACCGAGACCACGGCCTGTCTGACGACTTCGCCATGATCCAGTGCCGCAAAAACGCCACCGCGACGCAGGATGCGGCCGTCGACGATCACGCTGTCGATATTCTGCGGCTGGGCGAAAGTCACCAGTGCTTCGTAGGGATCTTCAGCGAGCGCCATATTAATGTCGCTAGTACGCACCAGGATCAGATCGGCGCGCTTGCCCGGCGTAATCGAACCGGTCTGTGCAGCCACACCCAGATCGATCGCACCGTCGAGCGTGGCCAGCTGCACGAGGCGGCGGCTGGTCAGCGGCGATTTCGGCCCGACACGATGCGCGTGCAGCGCGTAGAGGATGCGCATGCACTGAAAATAATCGACTGCATACGAGCCGGTGTTATCGATCGACAGACTGACCTTGATGCCGGCCTGCAACAATTCAGCGAGCTGGATTTCACCGGCTGCGGCGGCGCGCCGCGACTCACCGGTCGGCGATGTGCTGTAGCGCACGTCGAATTTTTTCAGCAGCTGGCGTTCTTCAGCGGTGGTCAGCAGCGGATGCACGAGTTGCAGGAAAGGCCCCAGCAAACCCTCGTCAGCCATCAGCTTGATCGGACTGGGCCCCGAGGTGTGCATGGTAACCGGCAAACCGAGTGCGCGTGCGCCGGCCCAATCCTGGCGCGCCACCGTCACCGCAATATTACCGCGCAAAGGATTGGTACTGTCACCGACGTTGCGCGCGCAAATGCCGAGTGTGAGGGTGCCATCGTTGGGCATCCACTCCCGCTGGATTTTCGCCAGTCCGGCCAGGTCCATCACCTGCTCATCGGGATAGCCCATGGGCGTGCCATACGACAACCTGCCGCGCACACCGCAGTCCCGCATGGCGCGCAATTCCGCATCTGCATGCGCCGGCGAACGAATGTTGTGAGCCCAGTTGTTGACGGTGGTGGCACCCGCACTGAGCCCCTCGGCCAAACCGACACAGACGGCACGATAACTGTCTTCCGGCGTATACAGCTGACCGAGGCGGTTGGTCACCGGCTGGTAGCTACGCTGCGGATTATCAATGCGGATCACCGCGCGCAAGGAGCTCGTCCACAAATGCCAGTGGGTATCGATAAACCCCGGCATGCAAATCATGCCGCGCGCGTCGATCACCTGTGCGCCGTTGACGTTGAGCGACGGCGCCACGGCGATGATCTCGCCGCCACGCACATGCACGTCGCCTGTAATCAAATCACCAACGCGTGGATCAATCGACAATACGTTAGCACCGCGAATCACGAATTCGCCGCGCATCGGCAGCGCACGGCCGGCGGCCGGCGCGCTTTGTGCACGCGCTGATCCACGCCCCATCCAGCCAAGTCCGGCCGCCGCCAGCACGCTGGAATTGCGCAGCCAATGCCGCCGGCTTCTATTCATGTGCTGCTCCTCCTGTGCGGCACCTGCTGCGCCCGATTTTCGGTGCAGCGGTCCGGTTATTGAGACGGGCTGATGGCAAGAGCCGGCAAAACCGGTGATCCAGCACAACCTCGCTCGCGACGACTTAGACGCGCCGCAGGGGTTCACTCTACCAGCCCGCGCCAGCGCGGCATAGTTGAGCCCATGCCGCCGCGCAAACGCCGCTATAATCGCCGCTTTTTTGCAGCCTGATTAATGCCGATGGAAGTCCCGCCGCGCGGCCTGAAGAGCAGCGCGGGCCCATTCCACGGTTCGGCCGACGCGATGGCGATCGCCGAACTGGCGGCGAAGGTGCGTCCGCTCGCCGTGATCACCGCCACCGCCGCCGATGCGCAGCGACTGCTCGAAGAGATCCCCTTCTTCAATCCGGCGCTCAATGTGCATCTGCTGCCAGACTGGGAAACCCTGCCCTACGACCACTTCTCGCCACATCAGGACCTGGTCTCCGAGCGGCTCGCCACGCTCTATCAGATCACGCAGCAAACCTTCGACGTCGCCATCGTGCCGGTGACCACCGCGCTCTACCGCCTGACGCCGACCGAATATCTGGCCGCACGCACCTTCTTCTTCAAGCAGGGCGAAAAACTTGCCGCCAATGCGCTGCGCAAACAACTGACGATCGCCGGCTACACCCATGTCAAACAGGTGCTGACGCCGGGGGAATACAGTTTCCGCGGCGGCATCATCGATCTCTTCCCGATGGGCAGTGCGCTGCCCTACCGCATCGATCTCTTCGACGACCAGATCGATTCGATCCGCAGCTTTGATGTCGACACCCAGCGCAGCATTTACAAGGTGCCCGAGGTACGACTGCTGCCAGCGCGCGAGTTTCCGCTCGACGAAGACGGCCAGGCGATGTTTCGCCGCAACTTCCGCGCGCGCATGGAGGGCGACGCCTCGCGCTCGCGCCTCTACAAGGATGTCAGCAACGGCATCGCACCGGCCGGTATCGAGTATTACCTGCCGCTGTTCTTCGAAAAAACCGCCATCCTCACCGACTATCTGCCCGAGAACACGACGATCGTCCTGCATCACGCGCTGGCCCCCGCCATCGAACAATTCTGGCAGGACACGCAATCGCGTTACGAGTTGCTCGGCGGCAACCGCGCCGAGCCGGTGCTGGCGCCGCGCGAGTTGTTTCTTGCCGCCGATGCCTTCTTTGGTGCGATCAAGCCGTTTGCGCGGGTAGAAATTGCCGCGCTGGAGATACCCACCCCGCCCGGGCAGGCGACGGGCGACGAGACGGCTAAAAAAGCATCCCCACCTGTGACGGCGGAAGACCCGAGTGTGGCTGCAAACAGCACCAGCGCACTTCCTAACGTGGTGGTCGATCGCCGCGCAGAAAATCCGCTGGTCGCGCTCAAGTCGTTTCTGGCCGGCTATAGCGGCCGCACGCTGCTGCTGGCCGAATCGGCTGGCCGCCGCGAAACCATGCTGGAATATTTTGCCGGCTATGGGTTGAAACCGGTTGCCTGCACCACCTTCGATGAATTCAATGCCGCCAGCGCCAACCTGATGCTGGGGGTCGGCCCCTGCGACGCGGGCTTCGTTGACGCGCGCGGCTTTGTCGTCATCACCGAAAACGAACTCTACGCGACACAGGTGCGCGCCAAACGCGAGCGTGAGGCGCGCAAGACCACCAGCGAAGGCATGCTGCGCGATCTGTCTGAAGTCAAAGTCAGCGATCCGGTGGTGCACGAGAGTCACGGCATCGGCCGCTACCTGGGTTTGGAGAATCTCGACTTCGGCGACGGCGCCACCGAATTCCTCGCCCTCGAATACACGCGCGGCGACAAACTCTATGTGCCGGTGTCGCAACTGCATTTGATCAGCCGCTACAGCGGTGGCCCGGCGGAAACGGCACCACTGCATGATCTCGGCAGCGGCCAATGGGAAAAGGCGAAGAAAAGAGCCGCCGAGCGCGTGCGCGACACCGCCGCCGAACTGCTCAATCTCTATGCACAACGCGCCACCCGTGAAGGCCATGCCTTCACACTGATCCAGCATGATTACGACGCGTTTTGCGAGGCCTTTCCTTTTGAGGAAACGCCCGACCAGCGGGCCGCCATCAACGCCACGCTTGCCGATCTGCAACAGGGCAAGCCGATGGATCGCCTCATCTGCGGCGACGTCGGCTTCGGCAAAACCGAGGTAGCCCTGCGCGCCGCCTTTGTCGCGGTCAACGAAGGCAAGCAGGTCGCGGTGCTGGTGCCGACCACGCTGCTGGCCGAACAGCACTTCAACACCTTCTCCGACCGCTTCGCCGACTGGCCGGTCAAAATCGGCGAGCTGTCGCGCTTCCGTTCGCAAAAACAGGTCAATGAAACCCTCGCCGGGCTCGGCGAAGGCAAGGTCGATATCGTCATCGGCACGCACAAGCTGTTGCAAAGCGACTTCCAGTTCAAGCAACTAGGGCTGGTCATCATCGACGAAGAACACCGCTTCGGTGTGCGGCAAAAGGAACAGTTAAAACGCCTGCGCGCCGAAGTCGACGTACTGACCCTGACGGCAACACCGATCCCGCGCACGCTGGGTATGGCGCTCGAAGGGCTGCGCGATTTCTCGGTGATCGCCACCGCGCCGCAGCGCCGTCTGGCGATCAAGACCTTCGTCTCGCGCACGAGTAAGGGGCTAATGCGGGAGGCCGTGTTGCGCGAACTCAAGCGCGGCGGCCAGGTGTATTTCCTGCACAACGATGTCGACAGCATGAAGCAGACCGAGGAAATGCTGCTCAAACTGCTGCCCGAAGCGCGCATCCGCATCGCCCACGGCCAGATGCGCGAGCGCGAACTCGAAATGGTGATGCGCGATTTTTACCAGCAGCGTTTCAACATTCTGCTGTGCACCACCATCATCGAAACCGGCATCGACGTGCCGACCGCCAACACCATCATCATCAACCGCGCCGATAAATTCGGGCTCGCCCAGCTGCATCAACTGCGCGGACGCGTCGGTCGCTCGCACCATCAGGCCTATGCTTATCTGCTGCTGCCCGAAGAGGGCGAGATCACACCGCAAGCGAAGAAGCGACTTGAGGCTATCCAATTGATGGAAGAACTCGGCTCGGGCTTTTTTCTCGCCATGCATGATCTCGAAATCCGCGGTGCCGGTGAGGTGCTGGGCGATTCGCAGGCCGGCGAGATGCAAGAGGTCGGCTTCAATCTCTATTGCACCATGCTCGACAGCGCGGTGAAATCATTGAAGATGGGGCGCGAGCCCGATCTCAATGCGCCGCTCGGCGTGACGACCGAAATCAATCTGCATGCACCGGCCCTGCTGCCCGACGACTATTGCGACGACGTGCACGAGCGGCTGGTGCTCTACAAGCGTCTGGCGAACTGTGAAAGCACCGACCAGCTCGACCTCATGCACGAAGAGCTGATCGACCGCTTCGGCCTGCTGCCAGACCACGCGCGCACCCTGCTCGACAGCCACCACCTGCGCCTCTTGGGCAAACCGCTCGGCATCGCGCGCATCGATGCCTCGGAGTCCTCGGTGCAACTGCAATTTGTGCCAAATCCGCCGATCGATGCGTCGCGCGTCATGCAGATGATTCACCGTAATAAACACTACCGTCTCGCCGGTCAGGATAAACTGCGCGTCGAGGCGGACCTGCACGAAGTCGCCGAACGCGTCGAGCGCATCAAACAGCTCTTCGCCGAACTCGCCGCACCACCTGAACCTGTCAAAAGCAAAAAACGATGAATCTGATTATCCAGGGCGCGGCGATTGCCACGCTGGACCTCAAACACCTCGCCAAACTCGCCGGCGCCTCTGCCATCGAGGCAATTTCGCCGTCGGCGTTTCGCTTGTGCAACGCCACGGTCCACGAAGAAATCGCGCCGTTCTGCGAAGAAGCCAGACTCGACCATGCCTTCGTGCCGCAGGCGCGCAAACTCGCCGAAATGCGACTGGCGGTGATGGACATGGACTCCACCCTCATCACCATCGAGTGCATCGACGAGATCGCCGATATGCAGGGTCTCAAACAGGAAGTGGCGGCGATCACCGCGGCGGCTATGCGTGGCGAACTCGATTACAGCCAAAGCCTGATCGAACGCGTCGCCTTGCTCAAAGGGCTGAAGGCGGCGGCATTAAAACGCGTTTACGACGAACGCGTCAGACTCTCGCCCGGTGCGGAAATCATGATCGCGCGCTTTCGCCGCCTCGGCATCAAGACGTTACTGGTCTCCGGCGGCTTCACCTTTTTCACCGAGCGCCTGCGCGAACGCCTGCAGCTCGACCAGACCCGCTCGAACGTGCTGGAAATCGTCGACGACGTGTTGACCGGCTGCGTCATTGGCGAAATCGTTGACGCCGATGTGAAACGCAATACACTGCTCGAACAGCGCGACGCCCTCGGCATCACCAATGAGCAGATCATCGGTATCGGAGACGGCGCCAACGATTTGAAATTTATCGGTGAGGCCGGCGTGGGTATCGCCTATCACGCCAAGCCGGTGGTGCGTGCGCAGGCCATGCACGCGCTCACTTATGTTGGACTCGACGGCGTATTGAACCTCTTCACCTGAGTCACGCTATCCGACCAGCGGCTGACTAAACACTGGCGCACCAAGCGCCGGTTTCCCGCCCACCATTAATTGGCAAAGACTTCGAGATCGGGCTCGATCGACTTCAGCAGGTTTTCAATACCGGCAAGCGTGCCGGAGAGCGAGCTCGGGCAACTGCCGCACGCGCCCTGATAATGGACGGTGAGCTTGTTGCCGACGAGGGAAACGACATAAACGTCGCCGCCGTCGTTCTGCAAAAATGGGCGGATTTCTTCGTCGAGCAAATCATTGATGCGGTCGAGGCGTTCGAGATCGGCCTCACTCAGATCTTCAACCGGGTGGGCGGCCGCAGCGGCAATCTCGGCCGAACGTTCGTCGGCGGCCGGCGCCGCACGCAAGGGTTCGGCAATTTTCCGCTTGAGTTCCTGCCAGTCGGCAGCACCGTCCTGCGTCACCGTCAGCCAGTGATCAACATAGAAGACGTTGGTCACGTGCTCGATTTGAAATAGCGCCGCCGCCAGCGGATCGTTGGCGGCCTGGGTGGCGTCGTCATACGAACGCGCAATGCCCCAGGTCAGCGGTTCTTTCAGAATGAACTTCAGCGCGTTGGGATTCGGTGTGTTTTCGATTTCGGCGATTTTTGGCATTTCAAGGTCCAAATTCAGCCACTGAGCACCCATAGTTCAACGAGCAAACCGTCATTCGCGCTAGCGCCGGTTTCGCTCCTTGTGCTGTGCAGCCTTCGTGGCAAAGAGTATTCATATTCACGCATCACCTATCGGCGCTTGCATGGGATCTTGTTCGGCTTCAGTCGAAGCACTGCCGGCGGAATTAAACGCCGCATGCAGGGTGTGCCAGGGCAGGATGGCGCATTTGACGCGCGTCGGCAGATCACACACGCCACTAAACACGGTCAGGCGGCCGAGGTGATGCGGCGTCGCGACCACATCGAGTTTACCGGTCGCCATGTCGCGGAATTCCTGAATCAGAACTTCCGCTTCCACACGGCTCTTGCCTTTAACGTTGGTCGTCAGCATCGACGCCGACGCTTTACAAATCGCGCAGGACTCGCCTTCGAAGGCGATCGCACCGACCTTGCCGTCGTCGAGCCGCAGCGCCATCGTGATCTGGTCGCCGCACAGCGGATTGTGGCCGTTGGCATGATGACTCGCATCCGCCAGCGTGCCGTAATTGCGCGGCTTGCGGTTGTGATCAAGGATCACTTCCTGATAAAGCGCTTTCGGGTCGGCCCCTCTCGGACTCGTGTTCCTGGAGTCATTCATGATGCGAAGACTTTCTGCACATTGCGGATACCCTCAACCAGCACATCGACTTCCGCCATCGTGTTGTAAAAGGCAAATGAGGCGCGCGAGGTCGCCGGCACCTTGAAACGCTGCATCACCGGCTGCGCGCAGTGGTGGCCGGTACGCACCGCAACGCCATCCTGATTGAGCAGCGTGCCCACGTCATGCGGATGCACGCCAGCAACGATAAACGACAGTACCGCCGCCTTGTGTTCCGACGTGCCAAGTATGCGCACGCCGTCCAGTGTATTCACCTGTGTCGTCGCGTAATCGAGCAGTTCAAGCTCGTGTGCGGCAATCGCGTCCATGCCGATGTTGGTCAGGTAATCGATCGCCGCACCCAGCCCGATCGCCGCAGCGATTGGCGGCGTGCCCGCTTCAAACTTGTGCGGGATGGTGTTGTAAGTGGTTTTTTCAAAGCTGACGCTGAGTATCATGTCGCCGCCGCCCTTGAAGGGCTGCATGCGTTCGAGTTGCGCCGCCTTGCCATAGAGAATGCCAATGCCGGTCGGGCCGCAGAGCTTGTGGCCGGAGAACGCATAAAAATCGCAGTCGAGGTCCTGCACGTCAACCGCAAGGTGGGGTACGGCCTGCGCGCCGTCGAGCAGCACCGGCAC
>CAMDSO010000093.1 GCA_945906935.1 Bordetella parapertussis | reverse complement strand
TCACCAAAGCGTGACCGCGATTGTCACCGACAGCGTGACCGATTAAGGTAAACTAAAATCCTATCCATGTAGCATCCCGGCATCGGCCACGCTCTCGCGAAACCACCGGTCACGTTCCGCGAAATGCGCAGCCGGATTGTGGCATTGTGCTTAAAGCTGGAAATAGACACGTGCAGCCATTGAAGCGCGGTGGTGCTGATAACTCAAGCAATGTGCAGTGGCAGACGATAGAAGAAGCAAAAATCAAAATTTTCGCACGGGTTCTACCCCAGCCCTTGCTGCCGGTCCAAGGCCCTACCCCCCCAGTAGGTCTGGGGGTTGCCAGAAGGGTCCGTTACGAGCATGGCACAACTGTCTCTACACCATCCTTGCAAAACCAGCTCGCGGACGCGGGACGCCTGCGATCGGGCGATTTGCCCGGCGAGGGCGACATGGGTAGAAGTATGGGTAGAATTTTTATGAATAGTAAATTACTATACCATTCAATAGCTTAATAACATTTTTGGCGGAGAGGGAGGGATTCGAACCCTCGGTACGTATTGCTACGTACACACGCTTTCCAGGCGTGCGACTTAAACCGCTCATCCACCTCTCCGGGGGGCGAATTCTATCAGATCAGGGGCGGGTCAGAAGCCTTGTTGACTCGACCCGAAGCAACTCAGCGCACGCCGTCTTTTAGCTGATCCAGAATGGCGGGGTTCTCTAGTGTCGAGACATCTTGCGTGATTTCCTCGCCCTTGGCGATCGAACGCAGCAGTCGCCGCATGATCTTGCCTGATCGTGTTTTCGGCAGGTTGTCGCCAAAGCGGATGTCTTTGGGTTTGGCGATCGAACCGATTTCCTTGGCAACCCAGTCTTGCAACAGCTTGACGATCTTTTTGGCTTCGTCGCCGCTGGGGCGCGCCTGTTTGAGCACGACAAACGCGCACACGGCCTCTCCGGTCAGGTCGTCCGGGCGGCCGACCACCGCGGCTTCGGCGACGATCGGGTTGGCGACCAGTGCTGATTCGATTTCCATGGTGCCGAGGCGATGGCCCGATACATTGAGCACGTCGTCGATGCGACCCATGATCCAGAAATAACCGTCGAGGTCGCGGTTGGCGCCGTCGCCTGCGAGATAGTATTTGCCCTGAAAATCTTCGGGGTAATAGGATTTTTTGAAGCGTTCCGGGTCGCCCCAGATCGTGCGGATCATCGAAGGCCACGGCCGCTTGATCACTAGAAAGCCGCCTCTGCCTTTTTCCACATCGAGGCCTGCTTCGTCGACGATGGCGGCCATGATGCCGGGGAGCGGCAGGGTGCATGAGCCCGGTTTGGTGCTGACCACACCCGGCAGCGGTGTGAGCATGTGGCCGCCGGTCTCGGTCTGCCACCATGTGTCGACGATCGGGCAGCGGCTGCCGCCAACGGTCTCGTGATACCACATCCAGGCTTCCGGATTGATCGGTTCTCCCACCGTACCGAGCAGTCGCAGCGACGACAGATCAAACTGTTTGGGCAGGTCTGCGCCGAGCTTGATCAGCGAGCGGATAGCGGTCGGCGCGGTATAAAAGATGCTGACCTTGTGATCCTGAATCATGCGCCAGAAACGCGTTGAGTCCGGATAAGTTGGCACGCCTTCAAAAATGATTTCGGTGGCGCCGACGGCGAGCGGCCCGTAACAAACATAGGTGTGGCCAGTGACCCAGCCCACATCCGCGGTGCACCAGAAGACGTCGCTGTCTTTGTAGTCGAACGTCCATTTCATCGTCACGATGGAATGGAGCAGATAGCCGGCGGTGGAATGTTGCACGCCCTTAGGTTTGCCGGTCGATCCAGACGTGTAGAGGATAAACAGTGGATGCTCGGCTTCGACCCATTCCGGTTCGCAGGTGGCGGGCTGGCCCTGCAGCAGATCGTGCAACCATACGTCGTGTTGGGCATTCCATTGCACGGGGCCGCCAGTGCGTTTGTAGACGACCACCGTTTTGATGCTCTCGCAACCACCGAGGGCGAGCGCCTCATCAACGGCGGTTTTGAGCGGAATTGCGCGACCGCCACGCATTTGTTCGTCGGCGGTCAATACGGCGACTGCACCGGCATCGATAATGCGTTCCTGCACGCTCTTCGCGGAAAAGCCGCCAAACACCACCGAATGAATGGCGCCCATGCGGGCGCAGGCCTGCATGGCAACCACGGCCTCGATCGACATTGGCATGTAAATGAGGACGCGATCGCCTTTCTTGATGCCGCGGCTTTTCAGGCCGTTGGCCATTTCGCAGACGCGGGTATACAGATCACGATAGTTGATTTTTGTCAGCTGTCCGTCGTCGGCCTCGAAGATGATCGCCGTCTTCTCCGGCTGCGTTTGCAGATGACGATCGAGACAGTTGTAGGAGGCGTTGATGCGGCCGTCGGCAAACCACTGGAAGAACGGTGCGTTTGATTCGTCGAGTATTTGCGTGAAGGGGCGCTGCCAGAGCAGATGCTCGCGGGCGAGTCGCGCCCAGAAACCGGTGAAATCACGTTCCGCCTCAGCGCACAGCGCTTGGTAGGCGGCCATGCCGGCAATATTGGCCTGTTTGACGAAAGCGGCCGGCGGCGCAAAGGTTCGCGTCTCGTTCAATACTGATTCGATGGTCTGGGTCGACATTCAGTTCTCCGCGGCGATGATGGGGTATGCTTTAAGAAAAAATTGTAACATGCGTGTCGCACCGTCCCGATATCTGGCGAAGTACTCGCGGTGCCGCTCGGCAACAGGCATAATATCGCCTGTAACACCTACGGCGGGCCCCCCCGCATTGCAAGGTAGTGAACCTGGTCAGGTCCGGAAGGAAGCAGCCACAGCTATTTACTGCAAGTGCCGGGGACAAGGCTCGCCTCCCTATTTCTTTTGCGATATCATCGAACTATCGCAATCCGGCATGTCCAAATCAGGCGCAAATGCGGAAAATCCGTTCATTGATTTTTGCGGCATTGCTGGCCGTTGGTAGTGCTGCCTTTGGCGCTGACGGTTATTCATTTGAGCTTGGTCACTCGAATTCATCGACTGCCAACGCTAACCTCTACCGATTTGGAGTGCAGTGGGACTGGAACCGGCGCTTGCTCGAGTTGGGAGACTGGCATGTCGGCGGCTTTTGGGATCTGAGTCTGGGCTACTGGAGCAACAACAGCCCCTATCAGACCAATGGCTATGCTGTGTCAGGGCTGGGTGACATTGGGTTGACGCCGACTTTCCGTTTGCAGCCAAACACCATGTCAGGAATAACCCCCTATGGCGAGGTTGCCATTGGATTTCATTTTTTGAGCAAGACCTATCTTGGTGAACAACGACAGTTCGGCACCAGTTTTCAGTTCGGTGATCATATCGGCGCCGGCGTGCGCTTTGGTGGCAAGAGGCAATACGACATTGGTTATCGTTATCAGCACATCTCTAACGGCGATCTGAAGACTCCTAATCAGGGCATCAATTACAACATACTGCGTCTGCAGTACCGTTATTAACGCCGCCGGCTTTAGCGTGTTGCATCGCCCCGGGTTTCGTATAAGCCGTTTGATCTATTTACTGGAAGCAGTGATATCGTGACTCAAGTTCTTGCGCGCAAATGGCGGCCACGGTCGTTTTTGGAACTGGTCGGCCAGGAACATGTCGTCAAGGCATTGAGTAATGCGCTGACGCAGCAAAGGCTGCACCATGCCTATCTGTTTACCGGCACGCGTGGTGTGGGCAAAACCACCATTGCACGCATCATCGCCAAGGCACTGAATTGCGAAACCGGCGTCACCGCTGAGCCATGCGGCCAATGTCGCACTTGCATTGACATCGACGGCGGTCGTTACGTTGATTTGATCGAACTCGATGCCGCCTCGAACACCCAGGTCGAAAACATGCGTGAGTTGCTCGAGAACGCGCTGTACGCTCCGACCAGCGGACGTTTCAAGGTATACATCATCGACGAAGTGCATATGCTTTCGCGCAGCGCTTTTAACGCGATGTTGAAGACGCTCGAAGAACCGCCCGGGCACGTTAAATTCATACTCGCCACCACCGACCCGCAGCGCATACCGGTGACCGTGTTGTCGCGTTGCCTGCAATTTAATCTCAAGCAGATTCCGCAGCCGCAGATACGCGCGCAGTTGGCGAAAGTGCTGGGGCTGGAAAATATTGAGTTTGAGGACGATGCGCTAGGCCTGCTGGCGCGTGCCGCGCGCGGCAGTCTGCGCGACAGCCTGAGCCTGCTTGACCAGGCAATTGCGCATGGCGGGGGACGCGTTGAAACAGCCTCGGTACGCGCGATGCTGGGTAGCGTGGAACGCGAGTATCTGTATGACATTCTTGCCGCCTTGCGTGATGCCGACGGACCGGCCTTGATTGCCGTCGCCGACCGCATGACCGAGCGCAGTCTGTCGTTTGAAAACGCGCTGCAGGACCTGGGCAGTTTGTTGCATCGTGTCGCGTTGTTGCAGGCCATTCCGGCGGCGCTGGCGGAGGATGACCCCGATTACCGGCATTTGTCGGAAATGGCGGCCTCGTTTGCCGCTGAAGAAATCCAGCTGTTCTATCAAATTGCGCTGCAAGGGCGGCAGGAAATTGGCTACGCGCCCGACGAATATGCGGGCTTTACGATGACCTTGATGCGCATGCTGGCGTTTACGCCGGCTGCTGCCGGTGGCGCTCCGCAGCGCGCTGTCAGACCCGCCGCGCCGGTTGCCGCGTCGGTGGCCAATGCCACCGCAGCAGCTTATGAAGTGCCGGCGAGACGGTCGACGGCGTCTGAGACTGCTGGGGCAAAAAAAAAGGTTCCGCTTGAGGGCGATTGGACCGCTTTCGTCGGTGGTTTGCCGCTGGCCGGGATGGAGCGCATGCTCGCGCACAATTGTGAACTGGTGTCGTGGCAGGACGGCAGGCTCGAGTTACGTGTGGGGCACGTGCAGCGGCATTTGAACAGCCGCTCCTATGTCGACCGGCTGCAGCAGGCGCTGGAGGTCCACACTGGCGGCAAGATTAAACTGGAAATCAGCGTCGGGCAGGGCGATGGCAAGACTGTTGCAGCCGTGCGCGACCTGAAACAAAAACAGCAGCAGAGCGACGCCACGCAATCGATCGAAGGCGATCCTTTTGTGCGTGACCTGATTGAGCACTTTGATGCGCGGGTCGTTCCTGCATCAATCAAACCCCTGCAACCGGGAAAGGAGCAGAAATGAATATGAAAGGCGGCATTGCCGGCCTCATGAAACAGGCCCAGCAGATGCAAGAGAATATGAAGCGCATGCAGGATCAGTTGGCGAGTGTCGAGGTTGAAGGTCAGGCTGGCGCGGGTATGACCAAAGTGGTGATGACCTGCCGCTATGACGTCAAGCGCGTGGTTATCGATGATAGCTTGCTCAAGGACGACAAGGAGATGCTTGAGGATCTGGTGGCGGCCGCATTCAATGATGCCGTGCGCAAGGTCGAGGCGACTACGCAGGAGCGTATGGGCGGGATGACGGCTGGCCTCGGCCTGCCGCCTGGCTTCAAGCTGCCATTTTAGTTTTTCTTAGAGCGCTATAAATTGGCTGCGGCCGGTTTTTGCGCAGCGCGTAAGAGTCAAGAGTTGTTCCAACCACCGTTATCGGAAGATTGCTGATCGATGAAAAACCCCTCCAGCCTCGAAGAACTTATAGAGGCTCTGCGGTGCCTGCCTAGCGTTGGCCCGAAGTCAGCGCAGCGCATGGCGTATCACTTGCTGCAGAGGGATCACGCCGGTGCTGCACGACTGGCACGCGCACTCGGCGGCGCGCTGGAATTGATCCATCACTGCGAGCGCTGTAATACCTTTACCGAGGACACGGTCTGTAATTTGTGCCGTTCGCCGCGCCGCGATGCGCGTCAGCTTTGCGTGGTGGAGACCCCGGCCGACATGCTGATGATGGAGCAGGCGGCGTGTTATCAGGGGCTTTATTTCGTTTTAATGGGACGCTTGTCGCCGCTTGACGGCATTGGCCCGAAGGATATTCATCTTGATCGTTTGCTTACCCGTGCCACCGACGGCATTGTCAATGAAGTTATTGTGGCGACCAACTTTACGGTCGAGGGCGAGGCCACCGCGCATTACGCGGCCGAGCTGCTTGTCGCCCGTGGCATCCATGTCAGTCGCATTGCACGCGGTCTGCCGGTCGGCGGTGAACTCGAACATGTTGATAGCGGCACACTGGCGCAAGCCGTTGTTGAGCGCCGCTCACTCGGACCTTCAGCATGATGCACCCCGTTAAGCGCCCTGCGGGCGGACCGCGCAGCAAGGTCGAGGCGCCGCCGCGCAAGGTGCGGCCCAGCACGCGTGCCAATCGCGAACGTGAGGCGGCTGCGGAAGACGGTGCGGATGCGCCGCAAAAACTGCAGAAGATTCTCGCGCAGTCCGGACTCGGGTCACGCCGTACGATGGAGGAATGGATCACCGATGGCCGCATCATGGTCAACGGCAAGCTGGCAACGTTGGGTATGCGGGTCAGCAGCGGGGATCAGATCAAGGTTGGCAACCGCATCATCCGTGCGCGCCCCGAATCGGGTGCGCCGCGCATTCTTATTTATCACAAACCCGAGGGCGAGATCACCAGTCGCAACGATCCGCGCGGCCGCCCCAGCGTGTTCGATCATCTGCCGAAAATCTCAGGTGCGCGCTGGATCAACGTCGGGCGCTTGGATTTCAACTCCTGCGGTTTATTGTTGTTCACGACCTCCGGCGAGTTGGCCAACCGTCTGATGCATCCGCGCTTTGAGTTAGAGCGTGAATATGCAGTGCGCATCATGGGCGCTCTGCGTGATGAACAGGTCAAGCAATTGCTTGCCGGCATCGAGCTTGAGGACGGTCCTGCGCGTTGCGTTTCAGTGGAGTTTCGTGGTGGCGAGGGTGCTAACCAGTGGTATCACGTGGTCTTGCAGGAGGGGCGTAACAGGGAAATTCGTCGCCTCTTCGAGCACCTCGGCTATACGATCAGCAGACTGATGCGGGTGCGCTATGGACCGGTCGAACTGCCGGCGCGTGTCAAGCGCGGACACAGCTATGAGATGAGCAGCGACGAAACGCGACGTTTTATGAAATGGCTCGACGCCGCGCAGACTGAACCTGCAGCGCCCCCGGCGCCACGAGGTCGGCGCGTTTCACGATAAATACGCAATCGTCACCGCCGCTGGTCTCGGGCCAAAAGAACGGCAGGCGAGGGTAACGCTGTTCTAGACGGCGGCGGTGGTGGCCGATTTCCACCACTAACGTGCCTTGCGAGGTCAGGTGGTCCGCGGCCTGCGTCAGAATCAGATCGACCAGATCAAAACCGTTGCCGCCGCCTGCCAATGCCATGGCCGGTTCACTGCGGTATTCGGGCGGCAGCTTGCGCATGCTTGCTGTGGTGACATAGGGCGGGTTGCTGATGATGAGGTCATAGCGCCTCTCGCCCGCCGCTGTAAAAAGATCCGACTCCACGAGCCGGATACGCCGGCCGAGTCGGTGACGGGCGACGTTGATACGCGCGACTTCCAGTGCTTTTGACGACAGATCAATCGCGTCGACGGCGGCTTGCACAAACATCTTAGCCATGATCACTGCGAGGCAGGCCGAACCCGTGCACAAGTCGAGGGCGCTGTGGATGTCGGCTGGCTCTTCAACCCAGGGATAGAGTTCTGCGGTCAGTAATTCGGCTATAAAGGAACGCGGCACGATGACGCGTTCGTCGACATAAAAGCGCAGTCCTTGCAGCCAGCTCTCGTGGGTGAGATAAGCCGCCGGGATGCGTTTGCTGATGCGTTCACGGATTAGGGCGAGGGCGCGCTGACGGGCGGCGGCTGAGACGCGTTTTTTCAGTGTGGCATCACTGATCCCATTACCAGGCAGGCTAAGCGCGTGCATCACCAGGCAAAGCGCTTCTTCGGATGAATCCAGATAGCCGTGGCCGTAACTGATCGCGGCGCGCGACAGCGCGCGCCGCGCCGCTGTCAGCACCGACGCCACCGTCGCCACCGTCGCCGGGGCCGGAGCAGGGCTTAGTTTGTTCGTCAATCGAGATCGAGGTTAAGTTTGATGCTGCTGAAATCGTCAGACGGGGATTGCGCGGAGGCGCTTCCGGTCTCTCCAGTCACCCCGCCGGCCCCAGGGGCGAGCCCGGCATTATTGATCAACCAGTGTAGATTGGTGGCGGAGTCGGCATTGGCGAGCGCCTCTTCAATGCTGATCTGGCCGCTGGCATAGAGCTTGTAGAGTGCCTGCTCAAAGGTTTGGCTGCCGGGCGCTAAACTCTGCTCCATCGCGTCCTTGATTTGGTCAACCTCGCCCTTTTTGATCAATTCCGCAATATGCGGCGTGTTCGGCATGACCTCGACGGCTGGAATGCGCCCGCCATCCCTGGTGCGCACCAGCCGTTGCGAGATAACGCAGCGCAGGCTGATGGCGAGGTCGGCGAAGAGTGCGTCACGTGCCTCGCGCGGGAAAAAATTGATGATGCGGTTCAAGGCGTGATAGCTGTTGTTGGCGTGCAGCGTTGACAGGCAGAGATGGCCGGTCTGCGCAAACAACAATGCGCTCTGCAGAGTTGGTTTGTCGCGGATTTCACCGATCATTAACAAATCGGGCGCTTCGCGCATGGCGCTGACCAGCGCATCGTCATAGCTGCGGGTATCCATGCCGACTTCCCGCTGATTGACGATGGATTTTTTATGTTTGTAAGAAAACTCCATCGGATCTTCGATCGTCAGGATATGGCCGGTTTTGGTGGCATTCCGATAATCGATCATGGCCGCCATCGTCGACGATTTGCCGGAGCCCGTCGAGCCGACGACGATGATCATGCCGAGCTTTTCCATCACAAAATCTTTAAGCACCAGCGGCAGCTTGAGTTGTTCGACGGTCGGAATATCGGGTTTAATGAAACGGATAACCATCGCCACAGTGCCACGCTGGCGGAAGATATTGACCCGGAAGCTGCCGAGTTCAGCCCGGCCGACAGCGAAATTCATCTCGAGCTTGTCTTCGAACTCGGCGATTTGCGCAGGTGACATCAGCTCGTAACAAATTTTCTTGCAGGTCGCGCTGTCGAGAACCTGCGGATTGACGGGCATTACCGTGCCGCCGATTTTGATCTGGATCGGCGCACCGACCGTAAAGAATAAATCTGATGCCTGTTTCTCAGACATCAGTTTGAAGAGGGGATCGACGAACATCGTCTGGATCAACGTTTCAGAATCGAGCGGATGCTGCCAAAGAAACTTTTGGTCGGATCACTGATGTCTTCTGCCGGCGTGTTCAAAGGCTGCTGCGGACGTTCGGTCAATGCCGGTTGGGAAGGACGCGCTGCGGAGGGGCGTAGTAATTCCTGATGCTTGCCGACCGTGCGGAAATTGTTGGGCTTGGCCAAAATAACCTTCGCAATTTCTTCAAGCAAGTCCTTGCCAAACTCATCGAAATCATAGAAATTTGTGAATTCGCCGAATTTTTCCAGATTTTTTACCACGATCTTGATACGCCCGTTTTCAAGGTCGCCGACCATGGTGATCATCACCGGAACATCGCAGTTCATGGTGAAGATGCCGCGCTCGACATAGCCGCGTTCATTGCGGATTTCTTTCAGGTCGAACTTCAGATTGTTGGTCCACAAGTGTTCGCGCATGCGCTGCACCAGCGGATCGGTCAATTTTTCAATGCTCAGTTTCTGATCCGAGCTGCAGTGAAAACGCAGGACGATGGCCTCGATGTAATCCTTGTGGTCGAGGGTCAGGCGGCGGCCGTTGACGTTGTAGTCGGACTGACGCAGGTTATCCATGCGGATAGCGCCGCCTTCAAGATAGTAGAAGCGCTCGATCACGGGCTTGATCACGTTGAGCGAATTGAACAATTCAACCCAATAATGCAGCGCTTCCTTGAGTTTTCCGTGCGCCAACAGCAAATTCTGACTGATTTCCTCCTGGGAAATCTGTTCCTTTTGCCGAACGTTGTCGGCCTGCTGTTTTAAATCGTCAAGTAAGCCCATCGCCTGTGGTAACTCCTGTCAAATCAACGCTTATTGTGCGGCTTTTCAAGCTAATTTGAAAGCGCGCCGTTGCACCGCCGCCCTCGGCTAATCGCTGCGCAAAAGTTCGTTGATACTGGTCTTGGCCCTGGTCTTGGCATCGACCCGCTTGACGATCACCGCGCAATACAACTGGCATTTGCCGTCTCCGGCAGGCAATGACCCTGAAACGACCACGGAACCGGCCGGCACGCGTCCGTATATAACCTCGCCAGTGGCACGGTCGTAAATTTTGGTGCTCTGCCCGATAAATACGCCCATTGAAATGACGGAACCTTCCTCGACCACCACACCCTCGACGATTTCGGAGCGGGCACCGATGAAGCAGTTATCTTCAATGATCGTGGGGTTGGCCTGCAGGGGTTCCAACACGCCGCCGATGCCGACGCCGCCCGAGAGGTGCACATTCTTGCCGATTTGGGCGCAGGATCCGACGGTAGCCCAGGTATCCACCATGGTGCCTTCATCGACGTAGGCGCCAATGTTGACATAGGAGGGCATCAGGATGGCGTTGCGCGCAATGAACACGCCACGCCGCACCATCGCCGGGGGCACCACACGAAAGCCACCGCGCACGAAATCCTCGCGGCTATAGTTGGCAAATTTGCCCGGTACCTTGTCGAAATATTGCGTGGCAGCACCCGCCATCGGCACATTGTCCTCGATGCGGAACGACAGCAGCACCGCCTGCTTGATCCACTGGTGGACCGTCCAGACACCGTTGATTTTCTCGGCAACACGCAGGGTGCCGGCGTCCAGTCCGTCGATTACTTCCTTGACGGCGGCACCAATGCGCGCAGACGTCTTACCGGGAGCGAGTTCAGCGCGGTTTTCCCAGGCTTGTTCGATGGTGGTTTTAAGTTCGGTCATGATGGTTAATCCGTCTCTAGAGTCAATTGCGTGCAATAAAATCAGCGATGCGTTGTGCCGCCTCGCTGCATTCGGCGGTTGAGGCGACGAGCGCCACCCGGACAAAATTACGCCCCGGATTGATACCTCTTGCCTCGCGTGCCAGATAACTTCCGGGCAGGACGGTGACGTGGAACTGTTCGTAGAGCTCACGCGTGAATTGGCTGTCGTCCCGTCGGGTGTCGATCCAAAGGTAAAAGCCGGCGTCGGGCATCTGCACGCCCGGCGTCTTGCCCAATATATTCATGGCGGCTTCAAACTTTTCGCGATACAACCGGCGGTTCTCGCGAACATGGTCTTCGTCACGCCAGGCCGCAATGCTGGCGGCGTGGAGCGGCGGGCTCATCGCGCACCCTTGATAGGTACGGTAGAGCAGATATTTCTTGAGAATTTCCGCGTCGCCAGCGACAAAGCCTGAACGCATACCCGGTGAATTCGAGCGTTTGGAGAGGCTCGAGAAGACCACTAGCCTGGGATAGCCCACGCGTCCAAAGTGTTGCGCAGCCTGCAGGGCGCCAATAGGCGGATTTTTTTCGTCGAAATAGATTTCGGAATAGCATTCGTCTGAGGCAATAACAAAACCGTAGCGGTCGGACAGATCGAACAGCGCCTTCCACTCGTTCATGTCCATCACGCGGCCGGTCGGATTGCCCGGCGAACAAACGTAAATCAGTTGGGTGCGCTGCCAGACTTCCTCGGCTAGCTGTGCGTAATCGGCGGCAAAATTATTGGCCGGCAGGTTGTGCAGGTATTGCGCCTCGGCCCCAGCCAGAAAAGCCGCCCCCTCGTAGATTTGATAGAAGGGGTTGGGCACCACCACTGCGGGGCGCGGTTTGCTGCGATCGATGATGGTATGGGCAAAGGCGTAGAGCGCCTCGCGGCTGCCGTTAACAGGAATGATCTCGGTGTCGGCGTTGATCTGCTTCAGGCCATAACGCTGTTTGAGCCACTCTGCGATGGCGATGCGCAATCCGGGCGCACCCAAAGTGGTCGGGTATACCGCCAGGCCGTCGAGATTGTCGATCAGCGCTTGACGAATAAACTGCGGCGTCGGGTGCTTGGGTTCGCCGATGTAGAGGCTGACGGGCTTGTACTGCGCGCTGGGCTTGGCGCCTTCCAGCAGAGTATTCAGTTTCTGAAAGGGATAACTCTGCAACCGTTCGAGATCTGTATTCATGCGCGCTCTGGGTTCGGGCAAAGCAGGCATTATACAGGTGCCGCAAGAGGCGACGCGGCCTGCAGCCTGCGCTGACGGTGCTAGCGAATACTGGGTTGACCACTCATGGCATCGAGGTCGATTTTCTCCGCCATGCGCCAGCCGCGTTTGCGCGTTTCCGCGACGACGGTGGTGAAAATTCCGCCGCGCACGTAGAAGCGCGCGGTCAGCCGCATGTAGCGCGGTTTGGTCGCCGCGGCCAGATCGTCAAGGATGCGGTTGGTGACGGCCTCGTGAAACGCACCCTCATCGCGATACGACCACATATAGAGTTTCAGGCTTTTCAACTCGACGCACTTGCGGTCTGGAATGTAATCGAGCTCGATGGTGGCGAAATCGGGCTGTCCGGTTTTCGGGCACAGGCAGGTAAACTCCGGTATTTCCATGTGAATCCGGTAGTCGCGCTGCGGTTGCGGATTGGGGAAGGTGTCGAGGGTTTTTTGCGGCTTGCTGGACATTAGGGAGACCGTAACAAATCAGTTAAAATGAGTGGCGTAATTTGCGCCCGATTATAACTCTGCATAGAAGAAAAAAATTGCGCCTTACTGAAATCAAGCTGGCTGGCTTCAAGTCGTTTGTCGATCCGACGCATATACCAGTGCCCGGACAGCTCGTCGGCATCGTTGGTCCCAACGGTTGCGGCAAGTCAAACATTATTGATGCCGTCCGCTGGGTGCTGGGGGAATCGTCCGCAAAACACTTGCGCGGGGAAACCATGCAGGACGTGCTCTTTAACGGTTCGGGCAACCGCCAGCCGGTGAACCGCGCGAGCGTGGAACTCATCTTCGACAATAGCCTGGGCAAGGCCGGTGGGCAGTGGGCCAGCTACAGTGAGATATCCGTCAAGCGCCTGCTCGAGCGCGATGGTGATTCTTCTTATTACATTAACAACATCCATGTGCGCCGCCGCGATATCGCCGATATCTTTCTCGGCACCGGGGTTGGCGCGCGCGCCTATGCCATCATCGAGCAGGGCATGATTTCGCGCATCATCGAGGCCAAACCCGAAGAGTTGCGGATTTTTCTCGAAGAGGCGGCCGGTGTTTCCAAATACCGCGAGCGGCGCAAGGAGACCGAGGCGCGGCTGTCCGATACGCGCGAGAACCTGTTACGCGTAGACGATATCCGCACCGAACTCGACAAGCAGCTTGAGCATTTGCGCACACAGGCAGAGGTCGCGAGCCGTTATCACACGCTGCAGGATCAGTTGCGGTTTTCGCAGAACCTGCTGTGGTTGCAGAAAAAGCGCGAGGCCAGCGCCACCCGTGAGCGTTGCACACGTGATATCGAGCGCCTGGGCGTTGAGCTCGAGGCGCAGACGGCTCTTTTGCGCGAAACCGAGAGTTCTCTTGAAGCGCTACGCCAGCGCCACCATGCCGCCGGCGACGCTGTGCATGATGCGCAGGGTAGCCTCTACGAGACCAACGCCGAATTCGCGCGACTGGAACAACAAATCCAGCACGTGCGGGAGAACCGCCATCGTATCGAGTCGCGGTTAGCCGATTTGCGCAATCAATGGCAGATTGGTGAAGCGCAACTCGAATCCCAGCAGACCAGCCTGGATGATTGGCATGCCGAAGCCGAGCGTGCGCAGGCAGCGGCCGAGTTGGGCAGCGCCGCGCAGAGCGAAGAAGTCGCCCGCCTGCCGGTGGCCGAGCAGGCGTATCGGGATGCGTTAGAAGCCCGCGATGTGGCGCAGAAGAACGCCGCCGACAATGCGCAGGAATTGCAGCTCGAGCACACACGCTGCGAGCACGCACGGAAAATACTGGCGCAGCTGGCGCCACGCCAACAACGTCTGGGCGATGAAAAGGCGGCGTTGCCGCCGCCGGATGACGCCGAATTCCAGCGTTTGGGCATGGCGCAGGAAGAACTTGAGGCGCGGCAATTTGAGCAGCGTGCCAATCTTGAGTCCCAGGTGTCGCGGGTGCCCGAGTTGGACGCGGCATTGCGCGAATGCGCAGCATCGGTTGAGACGGCGGCACAGCAGGCGGCATCGTTGGAAGCCCGGGTGGGCGCTCTGCGGCAGATTCAGGACCGTATCGGCCGCAGCGCGGACATGGATAGCTGGTTGAGCACGCACCAGCTCGATAGCGCGCGACGGTTGTGGCAGGAAGTAGAGATTGAATCCGGTTGGGAGGATGCGCTCGAGGCGGTGTTGCGGGAGCGCCTGAACGGTATTTCACTGGATCATTTGGATGACGCGGCGCGTTGGCTCGGCGATTTGCCGCCAGGCAAGATGACGGCCTTTGCGCTAGCCGCCGAGGTCGGAGCCGTTCCGCAACCGCTCGGGGATTTGCGCCCGCTGGCCTCATTCGTTCGCGGCAAGAATGCTGCTGCCACCGGGGTCTTGCACGACTGGCTGCAGCAGGTATACGTGGTGGCCGATCGCCATGCCGGTCTCAGCCAGTGCCGGCAGTTGCCGGCCGGCGCCATGCTGGTGTCTGCTGAGGGGCATGTTTTTACCCGATATAGCGTCAGTTTTCATGCGCCGGATTCAGATCTGCACGGCGTGCTGGCGCGCGAGCGTGAGCTCGAACAACTCGCCGGCGCGCTGGTCGCTGAACAGGAACAACTGGCGCTGCAGCGTGCGCGTCATGCCGCTGCAGATGCTGCATTTGAAGAGCATCAGTCGGTGCTGGGCACCCTGCGGCTTGAACTCGATGAGACTCGGCGCCAGTGCCATGAGGCCGAGCTCGAAATTACGCGCTTTACCGAACTCTCATTGCGCGTCACCCAGCGCGGCGAGCAAATCACCACCGAACTGGCGGAAATCGAAGCGCAGATTGAGCAGGAGCGCGGCCAGCTTGATGCTGCTGAGTTGGCGGCCACGCAGCGTGAGCAGGAACGGATCGAGCTGCAGGCGCAGCTGGCGTCGGCGCAGACGGCTTATGGTGAGGCGGACAACGCGCTGGTGCACCAGCGTCAGGCGGTGGCACAGGCGGATCGAAACGCGCAGGAGGCCGCCTTCCATCTCAAAACCTGTAGTAACAAGATTGCCGAAATTGACAATGCCATTCGCCTCGTCAGGGAAAACGTTGGCAAGGTTCAGGAAGGTATTGCACAGCACGAAAGCGAATCGCTGGAGCTCGATGAAACGCCGCTGACGGTTGAACTTGACCGGGTGCTCGAAATTCGCACGCAAAAGGAGCAAGCGGTTGCCGCGGCACGTGACGAATTGGAGTCGGCCGAAACAGCGCTACGTCAGACCGAGCAGGAACGGCTGATGATCGAGCAGGGCCTTGACCCAATTCGCGAGCGCATCAATGATGCCAAGCTAAAGGAGCAAGAGGCGCGCCTCACCGAAGAGCAGTTTTCGCAGCAGCTCTTCGAAGTCAAGGCCGATGAGGCGGAGCTTGAGCCGCATCTCGAAAAAGGCAAACGTGCCAGCGCCTTGCAGGCCGACATCACGCGGCTTAGCAATGAAATTGCGACGCTCGGTGCGGTTAATCTTGCCGCGCTTGATGAACTTGAAACCTCGCAGCAGCGCAAGGAGTATCTCGATTCGCAGTCGCTCGACCTCAATACCGCGCTGTCCACACTCGAAGATGCCATTCATCGCATTGATCGTGAAACGCGCGACCGCCTGCAGTCAACCTTCGATGTTGTCAACCGACACTTCGGCGAGTTGTTCCCTTCGTTGTTCGGCGGCGGTCAGGCCAGACTGGTGCTCAGCGGCGAGGAAATTCTCGATGCTGGTGTGCAGGTCATTGCGCAACCGCCTGGTAAGAAGAACAGTTCGATACACCTGCTCTCGGGCGGCGAGAAAGCACTCACCGCCTTATCGCTGGTGTTTGCCATGTTCCAGCTCAACCCGGCGCCGTTTTGCCTGCTTGACGAGGTTGATGCCCCGCTCGATGATTCGAATACCGAGCGTTTTTGCGGCCTGGTCAAGAAAATGTCCGCCAATTCGCAGTTTATGTACATCAGTCACAACAAGATCACCATGGAAATGGCGAACCAGTTGGTCGGCATTACGATGCAGGAGCCGGGCGTTTCGCGTGTGGTGGCGGTGGATATTGAGGAAGCCATGAAACTTGCCAAGGTCGCCTGAGGTCATGAAAGACCTGCAAATTAGCTTACTTGTAATCGGCGCAGTGGTGGTTGCCGGTGTCTGGGTATTCAATCTGTGGCAGGAGCGCCAGTTGCGGCGGCGCACTGAAAAAGCGTTTGCCCGTGAACACCGCGATGTGTTGCTTGAAGGTTCAGCCGGTCAATCGGTGGAACGCGTCGAGCCCTCGATGAACGGTGATCCAGCACCGGCAATACGCGCGGGCGCGGATACTAAACGGTCGATGCAACAGACAGTGCCGCAGGTGCGCGCCCTAGCGGTGGAATCTGCCATCGATCCGGTTATTGATTTTGTGGTCGAGGTCAGTCTGCCTGCGCCGGCGATGGGTGATGAGTTGCACGAGCATTTGTGTGGTTTGCTCGCCGTATACGGAAAAGGCGTGATGGTCGCTGGATACAACGAGGTCGGCGGCGAATGGCTGGATGCCTCTGCCGGCGGCAGTTTCATGCGTCTGCGTTACGCACTGCAAATTTCCGATCGCTCCGGTTGTATTTCTCTTGATGCGCTAGCGGTATTTTGCGATGCCGTGGTGACCTGGGCGGACGTGCATGGCGGGCAGTACGAGCATCCTGAGATCAAGGGTGTGCACGCCAATGCCGCACAACTTGATGAGTTCTGTGCCGATGTTGATATTGCCATCGGTATCAACGTGGTGGCCGGTGAGGGGGCGTCAATCTCAGGACTGCGTGTCGCCGAATTGGCTGAAAAATGTGCGCTGAGACTGGATCCCAAAGGGAGGTTCTTCGCCGCTGGTGTGGCGGGGGCAGTCGCCTATACGCTGGAAAATCACGAGCCTATGCCCTTTGTTACGAACCAGCTGCACAAACTACAAACGAGCGGCATTACGTTTCTGCTCGACGTACCGCGGGTAGCGGATGCATTGACCGCATTTGATGCCATGTTGGCAACCGCACAGAAATTTGGCGAGGAGCTCAACGGGCTGTTGGTCGATGATAATCGGAACGTCCTGTCTAACGCGGCTCTCGCGGCTATCCGCAAGCAGCTCGAAGGCATACTCGTGAAGATGCAGGCAGGGCGTATTGAAGCCGGCGGGGCGCGGGCGTTGCGCCTGTTCGG
>CAMDSO010000092.1 GCA_945906935.1 Bordetella parapertussis | reverse complement strand
CTCAATCTGCCGTAACACAAACATTCGCCGCGATGCGCGTTAACCCAAAGTCATCCACCGCCGACAACCAACCACATGACACCGACACCACACAACCAAAAGCCACACATTGCGATTCTTGAAGATGAGTCCTCGATGTGCGCCCTGCTCTACCGCATCCTGAGCCCTGATTACAACATCGCGATGCTCAAATCAGGCCGTGAAATGATTAATGCCATCAAAGGCGATAACGTTGATCTGGCCCTGCTGGATATCGTCTTGTCAGGCGAAAACGGGATGGAAATCGCCAAAGCGATCCGCGCCCGTTCAAATATTCCAGTGGTGATGTTATCCGGGCTTTCCGCGGCCGAGACCATCGTCGCCGGCCTCGGCATCGGCGCCAATGATTACATCACCAAGCCGTTTGACCCTGACATCCTCAAAGCCCGGGTCGCTAACGCCCTGCGCGTCCGTATCAGCGAAACCAAACGCCCGCAGGAGGAAGTCTGTTATGAGCTTCACGGTTGCACCGTCGACCCCTGGAAGCGCCACATCGAATCGGCGGCCGGCACCGCGGTAAAAATCACCGAAATGGAACTCCAATTGCTCTCGCTGATGCTGCGGCAGGCCCCGAGCGTGGTCTCGCGTGAGGAATTGTCACGTTGCGTGGTCGGCAAGAAATGGCAGCCCGAAATACGTGCGCTGGACGTGCATATCAGCCATCTGCGCTCAAAGCTCGGTCTGGCCGGCCTGCCGAAAAATGTGCTGTGCTGCCATCGCGGCGTCGGCTACTCGATCCGTACGGCAAATGCTGTGCGCCATTGATCCGTTCCCTGCCACACAGGTCGCACGAACAGCAGATCGGCAACGGCACGCCGCAGAATCACCAGCCATGAATACCCGCAATCATCTGGAGCGCACGCTGAACCGCATCAACTTACCCACCTACTTCAAGGGTCTGCTCACGGCCGTAGCCGTCGTCGTCATTGCCTTCAGTTATTATTTTGTGGCCAACGAAGCGCAACAACAGGCCACCGCGCGGGCGCAGGAAAACCTGCACTCCGTCACCTTCGCCCTTGCCCAGCATATCGAACGGACGCTCGAACAAGCCGATCAAATCAGCCGCGTCATGCGTCGCAGCTATATCGAAGGCGGCAACTACCGCGATCTCACCCGCAGTATTTACCGCGAACTCAATCCGACGCTCTATCCGCAACTGGGCTTCATCAATAATAAGGGCCTGTACGTTTTTGGCACCCTGCCCGACTTCAAGCCGATCGACCTCGCGGATCGCAAACACTACCGCATCCATGCCGATACCAAAGGCGAAGACTCCCTCTATGTCAGCACGCCGTTGTTGGGCCGGGCGTCGAAAAAGCTGACCTTGCAACTGACACGCCGCATGGATTCCGCCAGCGGCGATTTTTTGGGCGTGGTTGTGGTTTCGATTAACCCGGAACAATTCACTTCGGTCTACCGCGAACTGATCGGCAAGGACGGCCTGATCGCACTCTCTGGCTTCGACGGGATCAACCGCATACGCGTCGACAAGAGTGGGTTTTCCTTCGGTCATGACTTCAGTAACAGCCCCTGGTTTAAAACGATGCGGTCGACAGATCATGGTTTTATCGACATCATCAGTGGCATTGATGGAAAACACCGCCTGACCGCATTCCAACAACTTCCAAGCCGTAGCCTATACGTCACGGTAGGCCTGCCGCATGATGAAATCGCTGCAAACTATCTGCCCTCCTACCACCGTTATCTGCCCTGGCTCACCAGCTTTTTGATTTTGACCCTGCTGACGCTGTTTGGACTGTCAGTGCGCACCCAGCACTTAAACACACGGCTAAACATCGCCAATGCGGCGCTCTCCAACAGCATGAGCGTCGCCTTTGATGCGGTCGAGGCAAAAAACCGTTTTCTCGCCAGCGTGTCGCACGAACTACGCACCCCGCTCCACGGCATACTGGGTCATTCCGAATTACTTTCTCTGGAGGAACTGCCGACAGACGCGCAGGAGAGCGCCACCGCCATCTTTCGCAGCGCCAGCCATCTGCTGCAAATCGTCAACCAGTTACTGGATATTTCCAAAGCCGACAGCGGCAATCAGGAACTGAAGATAGAACCCGTAGCGATACGCGCCGCCATCGAAGAAATGATGACGCTGCACATCGTCACCGCCAATCGTAGCGGAACCACGCTGGCTCTCGACATCGCCGCAAACGTCCCCGGTCAAGCGCACACCGATGCCACCGCGCTCAAACGCATCATGCACAACCTCATTGCTAACGCGCTTCAATTCACCAAAGCCGGCGCCATCCAAATACGGGTCGGCGCCACTGCCAGCCATATTCGCTTTGAAGTGTCCGATACCGGCATCGGCATTTCGCCTGAAAACCAGCGGCGGCTATTTACCAATTACACACAGGTACATGATTTCGAAACCCGCGAGACGGCCGGCACCGGCCTCGGTCTGGCACTCGCCCGCTCGCTGGTCGAATTGCTCGGTGGCAATATCGGTGTTGATTCAGTACTCGGCCGGGGCAGCACCTTTTGGTTCACTATTCCCAGGGAGAACATCACGATGTCCGCTGATAAAGGTCAATCATGAACGCACCCGCCGTACTGGTGGTCGATGACAACGTCGACAACCGCAGTCTTGCCGTGCGCATGCTCAAGGTGATCGGCACGTCGTGCGGCGACCAGGCCGGTAACGCCGCCGAATGCCTGGAGGCAATCGGCAAAAAACACTACGATGCCATCCTGATGGACATCAGCATGCCAGAGGTCAGCGGCATCGATTTATGCAAAACCCTGCGCACGATGCCCACCCAGACAGGGGTCCGCATCATCGCCTGCACCGCGCACGCAAGTCCGCGGGAGGCACAGCAGTTTGAGGAGATCGGATTTGATGCGGTATTGAGCAAACCGTTCCTGATGAACGATTTAAAGCTTGCGCTGGCAATCACCCCGTAACCGAACAGACGTGGTGACTGCTGCCGACCCGCGCCGCGAATCAGGGCGAGCGAGCGGCCTGTTACACACACACCAAAACTGCAGTGCTTCTTCCCCGCGCTCAAAAACCTTGAGATCGACCACAACCGGCGCAGAATCAACCGCCATCTGCAGCAATTCCCGCTGCAGCCGGCTCGTGTGCAGCTCTTTTGGCGTCAAACGCCTTGAGCACCCGCACCAAGGTTTCACACAAGGCATCAACCTCGGTGGCCTTGAAGATCACCTCGGAGACTCCAGCCAGTGCAGCCTGCCGCGGCAGGTCTTCCTCGACAAAACCGGTCGCAATAACCACGGGAAGTCCGGGGCACAGTGCACGCACCTCGCAGGCCACATCGAGGCCCGACATACCGGGCATGTTGTAATCGGTAACCACCATATCAAAGCTGTCCGGCGCCGCGTTCAATGCGGCCAGCGCCTCGCTTTGACTGGAATATCCACTGACGCGGTAACCGCGTCGCCTCAGTAGGCGTTTGACCAGGAAGACCAGCGCCTCTTCATCATCGAGATAAAGAATATGGCGACCCGCGCCCTCGTTGCGTTCCTCCGTAGCCGGCTTTTTCACTGGCGAGAGTGAGGCGCCATGATTGGGGTCGGGCGGCAAATAAACTGTAAAGGTTGTGCCTTTGCCCCAGGTGCTCTCAACCGTAATGGCCCCTTCATGGGTTTGCACGATGCCGTGTACCACCGACAAGCCGAGGCCCGTTCCTGCGCCTGGTGGCCGAGTGGTAAAAAAAGGTTCGAAGATCTTTGCGAGTGTCTCTGGCGCCATCCCCACCCCATCATCGCGCACCGATAAACGGATGATGCGACCGGGATGTCGCGCGTTCAAGGCAGCCAGTTGAGGCTGGCTGCCCGCGAGCGCTGCGTCCAGTGTCACCGTATCAAGTCGGATTTCAACGCGGCCAGCGCCGCCCTGCATCGCCAGCATCGCATTCGTTGCCAGATTAATCAGCACCTGCTGGATCTGCGTGACATCGGCCAGTACCGCGGCTACTGCGTCATCGCAATGCACATCCAGAACCACGCGAGCCGGAAACGAGGCGCGCAATAAATGCGCACATTCCGCAACCACCGTATCCAGTTTGACCGGTTGGCGTGCGGTCGGCTGACGCCGGCTAAAGGAGAGTATCTGCTGCACCACATCGCGACCGCGACGGCCGGCCTTAAGTATCTCCTCAACGCTTTCGCGTACCCGTTGTGGATTTTCCGCAGCATCCTCGATGGCAAGTTCCGCATTGCCCAAAATCGTCGCAATGATATTGTTGAAATCGTGCGCAATGCCGCCTGCCAGCGTGCCGATGGCCTCCATTTTCTGGGATTCGCGTAATTGCCCCTCGAGCGCCACCTGTGCGGCCTGCGCCGCCTTGCGTTCAGTGATGTTGCGCGCAATCTCCGAAACACCGGTGAGTTTTCCCGCCTCATCAAGAATCGGTGATAGCGTGCTCGATACATCAATCAGGTAGCCATCACGGTGAAGGCGCACAGTCTCCGCGCTTGCGACTTTGGCCCCCTTACTCAGGGCGTCTATCATTGCGGCCATCTCGGCCTGGCGCTCGCTTGGCACGATTACCTTGATCAACTCGCCGATCATGCTCTCAGCGGCGTACCCAAACAGGCGCTCCGCGCCCGGGTTCCAACTGAGAACAATGCCGTCCAAGGTCTTGCTGATGATGGCATCGTCACTGGCATTGACTAGCGACTTGAACTGCCGCAGCGCCGTCTCGCTGCGTTTGCGCTCGCTGATATCACGCACAAACGCATTGAAAAAGTGCTTGCCGCCACGCGGAATATGGGCGATCGATAACTCGATTTCGAACTGCGAACCGTTCGCATGCAAGGCACTGATCTCGATGCGCTTGCCAAGGACTGCGGCGTGACCGGTCTGCAAAAAGCGTTGCATACCGTCGGCGTGCGCCTGGCGCAATGCGCGTGGAATAATCAGTTCGGCGAGTACCCGGCCGCAGGCCTGCTCCGCGGTATAGCCGAAGATCTGCTCTGCGCCCACACTCCAGTCGGTGATCAAGCCCTCACCATCCATGCAGACAACCCCGTCCATTGAGGTGTTCAAGATCTGCCGCACGCGCGCCTCGCTCAGGGCTAGAGCGGTCATACGACCATCGAGTTCGCGCGAGGCGGCATTGAGCGCCTGCCCCAGGGCCTCGGATTCGACAGTGGCATGGCGTAACTGCAGCGTCTCTCCGAGCGAATGGCCGAGGCGCCCGGCAAATTCAATACAGCGCGCCAACGGTTGCAGGGCTCGCATAAAAAATGCGTAGAGTGCCGCCAGCGTCAGTAGCGAAATACACAGCACGCCGATGAGCGTATCGCGACGCGCGTTGGCACTAACCAAGGCCGCTCGTTCAACGCCAACCGTCACGCGCACCCAGCCCAGCCGGCTACCGTTTTCTACCTCTGCATAGGCCTCAATGACCGCCTCCCCCCCAAGCTCGACGCGCGCTGGTTGTTGCAGCTCTATCATGCTTGGCACCGGCATCGCCTGCAGATCAAAATCCGCCACCGGATTACCAATCCGATCCTGTTTCACGGCGGCCGCAATGCGCCCCTCGGCATTGCTCACCGTAATCGTGCGTACGCCCGGATAGCCGGCACTTTTCAACAGCAACCGCTCCAAACCAGCCGGATCACCATTCACCAGATGCAAAGCCCCGCCGCTGGCAACGCTATGGGCCAGACCAGCCGCCTCGGCTTCCAGCAGCAGACGGCCCATCTCATCAATACGCCGCGCCGCAATCACGCTGTAGAGGGTGCCGGAGAGGATGATGACCAGCGCGGCCAGCACCAACACCTGATGCATCAGGCGTCGCGGCAGCACCCGCGTGCAGGCGTCCTGCAATAGCTTCATTTGGGGATCACCACGTGGCGGTCGAGGTTTAGTTTTTCCAACGGCGCGTAATCGCGGCGGTAATCAGCCACCACTGGCGCAGTCAGCTCGACCGTTGCGAGCCACTGGCGACCTTCAGCGGTTTCGGCGATTTTAAACAGCGCACGTGTGATTTTTTCGCGCATTTCCGGTTTCAGACGCGGATGCGCGGCCACCGGATGCGAGGGAAAGCTTGGCGTTTCATACAAGATGCGTAAACGATTACGCAAATCCTCCGGCTCGCGTTCCAGCGTGGCACGGATGCCACCAGCGGCGGCAACCTCGCCACGCGCCACATTGCGATAGGCATTGCCATGGGTCTGCACATATTTTGGCGTAATGTCCAGTCGATACTGATCGGCTAACAGGGCCCGCAGCAACAGTGAGGCGCCGAACGAATTCGGCGCAGGAAATGCGATCTGCACTCCCTGCAACTCATTCAGCATCGTGATTTTCGAGGCGGCCTGCACGACCAGTATGCCGGAGAGCTGCTCGGCACTATCGCGCACCAGTGGCAGGTATCCCCGCGCACGCTGTGCCAGCACCATGTGATACGGGTTCAGATACAGCAGGTCGGGCCCGCCAGCGAGAAAATCCTTCTCAAACTCCGGGATTGACGGGTACATTTTCAATTGCACCGGTTGCCCCAGGCTGACCTCCAGCGCTTTGGCAATCGGTGACCAGGTGCGGTGTATATCCAGTGCCGGAAACTGCGGCACGATGGCAAAGCTTAAATCGCCCTCTGCAACCGCGGCTCGAGCACTGAGCCCCAACATGACAGCGACGACAATTGCCGCTAGCCGAGCGATACAGTCCTTCATTCAAATCTCCAAATACACGATCAAAAAACACACTGCAGGCGGGGGGGGGACCATAAGACGTTCGGCTCAGAGGCACACTGAGGCACTCTGAGGCACTCTGCAGAAAATCACGACAAGAAGGTCCGACAGGTGTCAGATACAGGACCTGAAAAAAAGCCCCCATGCTTTTTTCCAAGGCCAATTATGGACAATTTTTGTGCCAAACCTTGTTAATATTTGTTAACCGGAAACCCGATTTTAAAACCTCCCTCCAAGACGAGAATAATCTGATGAAAATTACATACTCCCAGCCCTTCACCTGGCTCTATAACGGCGCGACGATCGGCTTCTTGATCGCGTTATCCGTCGGTGTCGCGGCGGCACAAGATTACCCGGCCAAGTCCGTGCGGATCGTGGTGCCCTCGTCCCCCGGCGGCGGCACCGACATTCTGGCGCGCCAGGTCGCCACCAAGCTAAGCGAACGTTGGGGGGTCTCGGTGATCGTCGACAACCGGCCTGGTGCCGGCCAGATGATCGGATTGGAACTCACGGCAAAAGCCCCCGCCGACGGCTATACGCTGGCATTGGCCGCCACCCCGCTGGCGGTGAATTCCGCACTCTACAAAAAAGTGCCCTACGACCCGATCAACGATTTTGCCGCCATCACTCAGGTCGCCGCCATGCCCAATATCCTCGTCGCCCATCCGGCGTTGCCGGCACGCACGGTCAAACAACTACTGGCGCTGGCCAAGGCACGCCCGGGCGAGCTGGCTTATTCTTCATCCGGATTCGGCACCGGTCCGCATTTGTCGATGGAGTTGTTCAGCTCCATGGGTAGGGTCAAGATCGAGCATGTCCCCTACAAAGGCACCAATCCGGCGATGATGGACACCATCTCGGGGCAGGTGCAGCTGCTGATGTCGACGCTGCTGCCGCCCCTGCCGCACCTGAAGACCGGTCGCCTGCACGCGCTCGGCGTAACCAGTGCCAAACGGCTCGCCAGCCTGCCCGACGTGCCGACGCTGGCTGAAGGTGGCGTGCCCGGCTACGAAGTGGTCGGCTGGTATGGCATGGTCGCGCCCGCCAATACGCCACGCCCTGTCATCACCAAGCTGCATAAAGAAATTGCCGCCATCCTGACCGCGCCTGAAAGCCGCGAGAAGCTCGCCGCCGACGGTGCCGAAGCGGTGGGCTCGACGCCAGAGGAATTCGCCGCCTTCCTAAAACTCGAAATCGCCAAGTGGGCGAAGGTGGTGAAAGTGGCACAACTACCGATGCAATAAACAGCGGCGGCTTGTTTAATCTGCGCCAATGCCTGAAGGTCTACGAGTCTTCTGCGCAGTGCCATACTGAAGCCGCCAAAGGGAAGGCCGGTGTGTTTATGATGGGCATCCACGGCCAGGCGAGGACTGCATCGGCTGGCGCTGGGCAGTGCAGCCAAATCGCTGCTGCGATCGCCCACTGCCCGGTGCTGATGGTGCGCTCTGAGCCCAAGAAAAAAGCCGCGCGCAGCCGTTAAGACCGAATGACTGCGCCACGCCCGCCGCTTTATTTCACGCCGGCTTTCAGTTTGGCAAACGCCAGCGCCATCGCACTCGGTGCCGCCGGCGCGCTACCGGCACCGCCCCGCGCATTACGGTCGCCACCACCCGACGAACGCCCGCCGCCGTCCCGGCTATCGCGCGCATTGCGTGCATTGGGCGTATTGGGCATGTTGCGTCCGTCGCCCTGATCACGCGGCGCTTGCGCACCGCGCGACTCAGGCGCGCCACCGCGTTGCGGTGGGCGTGCACCGGCCGCGTCATCAAGCCGCATGCTCAAGGCCACACGCTGGCGTTTCACATCGACTTCGATCACTTTGACCTTGACGACCTGACCGGGCTTGACCACCTCGTGCGGATCTTTGACGAAGCGATTCGACAATACCGAAATATGCACCAGACCGTCCTGATGCACGCCGATATCGACGAAAGCACCGAAGGCCGCCACGTTGGTGACGACGCCTTCGAGGATCATATCGGGACGCAGATCACTGATTTTTTCCACGCCGTCCTGAAAGGTTGCGGTCTTGAATTCAGGCCGCGGATCGCGTCCGGGCTTTTCAAGTTCGTTAAGGATATCGCGCACGGTGGGCACGCCAAAACGCTCGTCGGCAAAGTCCGCCGGCGCAAGGCTCTTCAACAACACCGCCTGCCCCATCACCTCGACGATGCCCTTGCCGATGCGCTCGAGGATGCGTTCAACCACCGGATAGGCCTCGGGATGCACCGCCGACCGATCGAGCGGATTGTCACCACCACCGATGCGCAGAAAGCCCGCCGCCTGCTCGAAGGTCTTGTCACCAAGACGCGGAATCTTCAGGATAGCCTGACGGTTCTTGAACGGACCGTGCGCATCACGATAGTCAACGATATTGCGTGCGAGTGTGGTGTTAAGCCCCGAAACCCGCGCCAGCAAAGGCGCTGAAGCGGTGTTCACATCCACCCCCACGGCGTTCACGCAATCTTCGACCGTGGCATCGAGCGACCGCGCCAGCGCGCGTTGATTGACGTCGTGTTGGTATTGACCGACACCGATGGCCTTGGGATCAATCTTCACCAGTTCGGCCAGCGGATCCTGCAAACGGCGCGCAATCGAAACCGCACCGCGCAAGCTGACGTCGAGTTCCGGGAATTCGGCGGCGGCAAATGCCGAAGCCGAATACACCGAGGCCCCCGCTTCGCTGACGACGATCTTGGTCACCGCGGTCCCGGGCGCTTGTGCGGCCAGTCGTTTGATCAGCTCGACCGCCAGCTTGTCAGTCTCGCGGCTCGCCGTGCCGTTGCCAATCGAAATCAATTCAACACCGTGTTGTAACGACAGTTTCGCCAGCGTCGCCAGCGCACCCTCCCAGTCATTACGCGGCACATGCGGATAGATGGTAGCCGTATCAAGCAGCTTGCCGGTGGCGTCCACCACCGCCACCTTGCAACCGGTACGCAGGCCCGGGTCCAGACCCAACACCGCCTTCGGTCCGGCTGGTGCCGCCAGTAGCAGGTCGTGCAGATTACGGCCGAAAATTTTAATCGCCTCGGCCTCGGCAGCTTCACGCAACTGGATCATCAGTTCGCTGCTGATATGCAGCTGCGCCTTCACCTTCCACGTCCAGTGACAAACGCTTTGCAACCACTTGTCAGCGGCGCGGCCGCGATCTTCAAGATTAAATTGTTGCGCAATCATCGACACGCAAGGATGCGGAACAGCGGCCTCAAGCTCCTCGCCCAACCCCAGTTGCAGCGACAACACGCCCAGCGCACGACCGCGGAACAAGGCCAACGCACGGTGCGATGGAATGGTACGCAGCGTTTCTGTGTAGGCGTAATAGTCACGAAATTTTTCCTCTTCCGCGCCTGCCTTGTCCTTCATCACCGTGGAACTCAGGATGCCTTCGCTTTGCATGCGCGTGCGCAGCTTCGCCAACAGTTCGGCGGTCTCCGCAAAGCGCTCGGCCAGAATATCCCGCGCGCCGTCGAGTGCAGCCTTGGCATCGGCCACATTGATCGCCTCGACCCCTTCGGCAGCCGGCACCACCTTGATGTATTTCGCCGCTTCGATCTGCGGATCCAGTGACGGATCGGCCAGCAACGCGTCAGCCAGCGGCAACAGGCCCGCCTCGATCGCAATCTGCGCCTTGGTGCGCCGCTTCGGTTTATACGGCAGATACAAATCTTCCAGCGCCTGTTTAGTCACGCTGGCTTCAATTGCAGTGCGCAGCGGATCGGTCAGCTTGCCCTGCTCTTCAATCGAGGCAAGGATGGCGGCGCGACGGTCTTCGAGTTCGCGCAAATACACCAGCCGTTCTTCCAGCGTACGCAACTGGGTATCGTCGAGATTGCCGGTGATTTCCTTGCGATAGCGCGCGATGAAGGGCACCGTGTCACCATCGTCCAGCAGACCGACCGCGGCGATCACCTGCTTGGCATTGACACCGAGTTCGCTGGCGATGTTCTGTACGATTTTGGCCTGTGCGGCCGCCGTGATGTTGATGCTCATGTCTTTTCTTTTTCCCCGCCCAACGCTTTAACCAGATCGGCCAGCAGCAGCGCGAGCTCTCCGGTCATCAGCGCAAAGTCGATTTCAAACTGTTCTTTTTCATCCTGCACCTGGCCGTCGGACTCGTTCTTGAGTATCTCGAGAAAGGTCACGCGCTTGATGTGATATTGCTCGGTGAGCACGAAGGAAATCCGGTCGTTCCAGGTCAGACCCAGACGCACCACGGTCTTGCCGTTGGCGATGTGATCGCGGATTTCCTTGCCGTCGAGATTGTGGTGCGCATAACGCACGCTCGCCCTGCTTTCATCAGCGGCGCGCAATTCCAGATCCTGATCGATGGTGAAACCGGCCGGTGCATCGCCGCCAACCAGCCACTCCGCCATGGCCGAGGCCGGCGAACGCTTGGTTTCCAGACGCGGCGCGAGAAACGATTCATCGGCGCGCCGCAGCGTCTCCATGAATTCCTCGGCGCGCGGGTCACCCGCCGCGTCAACCACCAGCCAGTGATTGAGCGCATCGACCCAGCAGTGCGTAATGCGGCGGCGCGACAGCGCGCGCGGCATGAACTCGTTGGTGACTTCCTCACGGATATCGCGCATTTGCTTGCGGCCGACCGGATGGGCCTGGGTGCGCGCAATTTTTTCGGCGCGGTCCTGCGCCTCCTGACGAATGATGGAGGCCGGCAGCAGCTTCTCTTCCATGCCGAGTGCCAGCAACCAGTGACGGTTCTGGTTGTAGAGGTATTGATCCTCTTCAAACGGACAGGTCCAGCCGCGGCTTTCCATTTGGAAACCACCGCAAGGCTGCAAGGGTTGTTTAGCGAGCTTGCGCTCGAGGTCTTCGCCAGTCACCGCCCATTCTGCGGGCAGCCGGTAGACAATCAGATTCTTAATCCACATGGCCGTAAAAAGCGTTGGATTATAAGGGCTGCCGGGGGCCGGGAACAGCGTTTGCCGGCCCCACAAAAAAACAACCCGCGCCCGATTGATCCGGGGGCGCGGGTGTGTTTAAAAAAACGGCAACGTTCGACGCTTCAGGCAGCGGGTATCACCGGCAGCAACAGATACGATTCCTTGTCGCCACCCGAGTAAATCGTGTTGGTGCCAGTGTTGTAATCGGCGTGATAGTGCATGTAGGAGGCGCTGCCGACGCCGTCGCGCGGTTGCACATCGAGGCGCAGCCGATGGCCTTTGGCAAACACCATCGAGGTCGGCCAGATCTCCACCTGTACCTGGACGATTTCGCCGGGCTGCAAAAACAGCCGCCGCTTGTGCTGGTGATACGGCCGATACGGAAGTGTCATCCCGGGGTCGAGCTCCCGATGCGAAACCCGCAACCAGCCTTTGGCCACCGGCACCGGGGCGCCTTGCTGACCGGTTTCCATCAGTTCATTGCCGTCGGCGTCAAAATGGCGCAGCGTCAGGAACAAATCCATATCCTCACTGGAACTCGACACCCACAGCGTGGCCGCCAGCGGACCGGTAATTTCCACGTCGCGTTCAAAAGCCGGCGTCACCAGCGCAATACCCATTCCCGGCTTGATGCCACCGCCCATCACCTGCGCCGATGCAGCCGAGGTCGACCCCATCGAACCAAGGCCCGTCGCAGCATAGGTGCTGGCGGTCAGCTTGGCGGGATTGGCATCGACCAGAGTGCCACTCAGCGCTACATCCTGCACCGAGGGTTGAGCCAGATCGAAATAAAACTTCGTCCATTGGGTGCGCGCCAACGGCCATTCTTTTTCATAACGCCACTCAACCTGGTCGCCGCCCTTGCGGATGGCGAGTTTGACCGGCGGCTCATCCATCACGCCGTTCTGGATATCTTTAAGCCAGTAATCGAAGAATCGAATCTGATCCTGGCGCCCTTCCGCCGAGTAAAACGGATGCACATGGGTGCCGTTCTGCATGCGCAGCTTTTTGTGCGGCGAGTTGGAGCGCATATAGGCCTCGGTGTTGCCGCGTAAATGCAGACCAAAGCCGGTCCAGTTACCCACCGACAAAAAAGGCACGGTGATCTTGTCCCACTGCGCCTGCGAGCCGCTGAAGGCACCACTGTCGAGGTTGTTGTTCAGCCAGAAATGCAGCGTGTTCTTCTGCCAGGTATCCGGATGAATTTGCGCAGCGCGGCCGAGGGTGTGATGAATCAAATGGGCGGTAAACCAGTTCGTCATGAAAATGCACAGAATGCCGCCGTGGTAGAGCGCATCACGATAAATATCGGCAAAGCCTTCCCACGGGATGATCGCTTTCAACGAAGGCGGCTGCTGGTTAGCGGCAAACCACTGATTGATGGCGAAGTAGGAAATCCCGCTGAGACCGACTTTGCCATTGCACCACGGCTGCGCCGCGGCCCATTCGATGGCGTCGTAAAAATCGACTGATTCGGCACGCGACCAGGGCTCATACTGCCCCGGCGACTCACCGCTGCCGCGCGCATCAACGCGTACCGAGGCATAGCCCTGCGGCACCCACCATTCAGGGTTAACCGCCTCCCAATTCATATAGGGATTCGCACCTTCTTCAAGGTTGGGCGGCGGCGTCCACAGCTTGTCCTTTTGATAGGGCCCCATATTGAGGATCGCCGGCACCTTGCCCTCTCCCTTCGGGCGGAATACATCGGCTTTCAGACAGGCGCCATCGCGCATCGGCACATCAATATTTTTTTCATGCAGGAAATGCTCGGTGACAGCGACGGTCGCGGCATGCTGTGGCATCGTTCAAACTCCGATCGGAAAATTTAGTCGCACCAGGGGCGACGGGCGCGAAAGTATCGCGTGCGCGCAGCGGCCGCGTCAACCGTGCCGACATGCTGCAGCGCACGCCTTGGCATGGTCCGGGTTGCGTTGACCGCGCACGCCGCCGCCAACCAGACGTCCGAATACCAGCCCTTCTCCGTCTGCGCACAGGTTTGACCCACGTCAAACGAAACCTGCACCAACCCCGCTCGCATGCATGCTCAGTCGATCGGCAGACACTGCCTGGCTGCGGGGCGCGGGCGGTGATCGCTGTCGATCAGTTCGTCATAAAAGCCGGCAAGCGGATAATCGTTGAGGTTCATCAGGACATACATTCTTCGTCTATACCGTTGGGTATAACGAACAGCAAGAACCGTGCTCAGCGCCGAATCGCTGTGAACCCCGCCTGTTTACAGCCGCAAAATCCACCGCTCAGCCGCGGCGGGGCCGGCGACCTACTCGACCCGTTAGTCGGCGTCGAGCCCGAATACGCCGGCCAAACTGCAGGCCAGCTCCATGATGCCGATGAGGCTGATGATTTCCACCATTTCATTGGCGGCAAAGCAGTCACGCAGCGCTGCGAATACGGCGTCGTCAACCTTATCCGGGTCAGCCACCATCGCTTCGGCAAAACACATGGCGGCGGCGCCTCGTGCATCCAGCCCACTGTAATCGCCGCGGTCGATCGCCTCGAGTTGCGCTTCACTCACGCCGTGCTTGAGCGCATAGCTGCGATGCGAGCCGGTGCAATAGGCGGTATTGCGCAAGCGCGCCACCTTAAATGCAATGGGTTCCTTGAAGGCGCGCGGCAGTACACCGCTGTCGAGCGCCGCATGAAAATAAGCGCGGTGGGCGGCCAGCACGGCGGGCTGGTGCGCCAAGGTGCGATACATGCCGGGCACGCGGCCGCGCGTCGCACGCAGTTGCTCAAACACCGCACGCAATTCCGGCGCCTCAGCGGCCGGTTCCACCATAGGCAAACGCGTCATCTGCATTACTCCAAACGAAAGAACTGCGGTATCAACCGGCCAGATCGGGCAACTCCAGGCCAATACCCAGCGCCCGCGCTTTCTCGTAGGCACGCGCGGCCAGCGCCACATCTTCGATCGCCACGCCCAATGATTTGAAGAGCGTGATATCAGTTGCCGCTTTACGTGACTTGATTTTGCCCGCGACGATAGCGCCGAGGCTCACGACGTTATCCCAGCTCAACGCGCCTTCGTTGACTGGTATCGCCAGATCAGTCGACTCGTAACGCACTTGCTCGACGTCGTCGGCAGCGATGGTCGCTGCCGCCAGCACGGCATCACGATCCAGTTCACGCCGGTGTTCGTAATTGGCGCCGATGGCATTGATGTGTGCGCCTGGCCGCAGCCAGCGCCCGCAGACCACCGGCTGTTCCGCGGTCGTCGCAGAAACAATAATCTCGCTGTCACGTACGGCCTGCTCGGGCTCGCCTACCGCTTTCGCCTCGACCTTAAATGCCGCTGCGATATCGGCGCAGAATTTTTCGCGGTTGGCCAGCGTCGGACTGTAAACCTTGACGCTCTTGATCGGCCGCACCGCACAGATCGCCTCGACCTGGGTGCGCGCCTGCCGCCCGCTGCCTAAGACGCCCAGCGTCTGCGCTTCCGGGTTAGACATATACTTGGTCGCAATCCCGCTGGCGGCGCCGGTGCGCAATGCGCCCATCGCAAACACTTGCACGATGGCGCATAACTCGCCGCTCTCTTCCTTATATAAACAGAACATGCGCCCCGCGTTGCTGCCAAACACCGCGGTGCTGGAAATTTTCACGCCGTAGTAACCGCGATACGACAACACAGCGGCGGTGATGCGCACGATGCCGCCGCTCACCGGGGCGCGCACGCGCGGCACGTTGTAGACCCCGTCGTTACCCTGTGCGTGAAAGACTTCTTCCACCGCTGCGAGCGCATCGGGCATGCCGATCAACCCGCGTATACATTGTTCATCGAGCAATATGGCCATGTTTATTCATCACTGAAAATGAGGCGCGAGTCTAACAAACTTGGCCGCGGGCAGTATTCGACTAACCGTTGTTCTTTGACGCCTGTTTCGGCGATCCCGTATCATCGGGCAACCCTTTTGGAAAGGAATCATCCCGTGAATCGCAAGGATATCGGACTCGCTGTCATCGGCTCGGGCCGCATCGGCTCACTGCGCGCCAAGCTCGCCTCCAAACACCCGTCGGTTAAATTTCTCGCGGTCTCCGACATCAACATCGACAACGCCAAAAAGCTCGCCGATGCCTGTGGTGCAGATTTTTACTCGGCCGACAACGACGAAGTCATCTCACGCCCCGAAGTCAATGCGGTGATCGTGTCTACGCCCGAAGGCGAACACGTCGCTGCCGTGCGCAAAGCACTCGAACTCGGCAAACCGGTGATGGTGGAAAAACCCATTGCGCTGACGCTAAGCGACGCCGACGACATTCTCGCCGCACTCAAGGATTACGGCGGTGAACTGCGCATCGGCTACAGCCGCCGCTACAAGGAATGTTTCCTGCGCGCCAAAGAACAAATGATCCAGGGCCGGCTCGGCAAAGTGATCGGCGGCACTGCGCGCGTCTACAACTCACGCGCCCAGGCCTTCAACATCCTCGAACGCGATATCCACGCCACACCGGTGCTGGATATCCTCACCTATTACGTCGACCTGATGTGCTGGTTTCTCGAAGGCGACCGGCCGGTTGAAATCATCGCCCGTGGCAACAAGGAGATCTTCAAGGGCTATGAAGCCGATGACATGACCTGGGCGATAGTCACCTTCGCTTCCGGCGCCATCATTAACTTCGGTGTCTGTTATGCGCTGCCAACGAACTATCCAACGCAGGGCCAGTCAGACCGCGTCGAATTGATTGGCGTGGACGGCTGCATGATCATCGACGACGACCACCTCAATCAAATCATCTACAGCGAAAAAGGCATCCCCGGCACCTATCTCAACCGCACCGTGCCGATGGCTTTCCTTGGCAGCAACACCGGCGGCGAATGGGCGGTCGGTGATTTCTGGGGCCCGATCGCCAACGAAACGCGCGCCTGGCTCGATCATCTCGTCACTGGCGCACCCACCGTGCAAACCACGCCAGAACAAGGGCGCGTGAATCTGGAAACGACGATCGCGGTGGTGCGGGCGGTGGAAAGTGGCAAGCCGGTGAGGTTGCCGCTGGAGACCTAAACACGACCGGATGGGTAGTTTGGTGCTCGTTGACTTCTCGAACCCATGAGCCTCCATGCTGCATCTCGGTAGCTTGTGCGGGTCTACGATTGACCACTACCACTAGTCGACAAACACTGGTAATTGCGCGGTAAGCACGCGGTGGCCAATTTGAAGTCAGCGGCTACAGATGTGAGACTTGATGGCCTGTTCGATCATCAATATTTCATCAACGTCGATGCATGGCTGGATCACCTGTCTTGCCAGGGGTTGAGCAGGTCAATGCCCGCATTGGCGAAGTCGCGGACATTACGGGTCACCAATTTGCATTCGTGCGCGCGGGCTGTTGCAGCGATTATCGAGTCGAAAGCGGTCATGCATTTACCTTGTGTTTCTGCTTCTACCGTCATGTGTGCCCAGACCTCCGAGACATTTTGGTCAAACGCCAGGATTCGATTTTCAAAACTGATTTGCAGTTGCTGCAGCCATAGTGTCAGTTCAGATCGCCGTTTGGATTCGGGCATCCTTGCCACGCCACGCTGCAATTCACCCCAGGTCATCGCGCTGATGCAAAGCTCATGGGCTTTGCGCGCCTCGAACCAGTTGAGGACTTGGCCGTCGGGCGTGCTCTTGACCAGCTCAGAGAGCACGCAAGTGTCGAGCAAATACTTCACGGGACGAGATCCCGAACGGTCTCTCGGGACCGCTCAAGTGCCAACGGTTCACCCCTTGGGGCATTGAGCAGGCAATCCATCAAACGTGGTGTCTGGCCG
>CAMDSO010000091.1 GCA_945906935.1 Bordetella parapertussis | reverse complement strand
GCATCAAGCCGGCTTTGCAACCAACGATCGCCGCGTTGTATGGTTGCGGGCTCACGCCCGTTGTGCATATCGTTTTCCTGATCGGGCACCACCAGCGCAACCGTCGGCAGCCGCGAAAAATCCTGCGGAAATGCGCTAAACGGCAGATTGCTGGTGGCGGGAACATTTACCCCCTGCCAGTTCACCGCCGGGTTGTGCTTGCGCTGATAGTGGCCGTGCATGCAACCGTCAAAGCCGGCGTAAGGCAGGGATTCAGAGTAGGTGGCAAATGTGAAGCCCGCGCGCAACAACAAACTCGCCAGATTGTCGCCCTTGAAAGTCTGCGGACAGGCATTGCTGGTGACGCCCAGTGTCGAGCCGGCAAACAGCGCCAGATAATTCGGCTGGCTCGGATGCGTCACACCATAGGACTGCGTGAACAACGCGCCGCGCTTCGCCAGCGCGTTGATATAAGGGGCGGCCGGGTTGCCGATGATGCGGGAAAAGGCGCGGTTTTCTTCGATGACAATGACCACGTGATCGGGGCGCGGCGGTGGCGATGGCGGCGGTGGCGCCGCCGCCATCGCCATCGATAACACCATCGATAACACCATCACCATCACCATCGCCATCGCCGTCGATAAAGCCACGCCTTGCAGCAGCATGACGGCGCACGCGCGCTTCAGAAAACTACGCAGCGCGCGCCGCATACGCTTATTGCGGCTGGAAATTGATATCGCGGATCAGCTTGCCGTACTTGGCGTAATCACTCTTTAACACCGAGGCAAAATAATCGGGCGACTCGTTAACAATAAAGAGTCCGGCCGAAGTCAGTTTTTCCTTGACGTCAGGCAGCGACATCGCGCGATTGATTTCAGCATTGAGCAGATTGACGATCTCACGCGGCGTGCCCGCAGGCGCAATAAAACCGAACCAGCCGCGCGAGTCATAACCCGGCACACTTTCGGCGACGGTCGGCACCCCTTCAAAGGTCGATACCCGCGTCGGATTGGTCACCGCCAGCAAGCGCAGTTTGCTCGAGCGGATATGCGGCGTGAGGCCGGTGATGCCGTCGATCGCCGCATCGATATGACCGCCCATCAGATCGGTGGCGATCTGCGCGCTGCCTTTGTAGGGCACATGCACGTAAGTGAATCCGGCCATCACGCGCAGCAATTCAATCGTCATATGCGGGAAACCGCCCTCGCCATTGGAACCGAAAGTAATTTTGTTCGGATTGGCCTTGGCGTAGGTCACCAGATCCTTGACGGTCTTGAACGGCACGCTCGGATGCACGACGAGGCCCAGAAAATTGGTGGTCGACAGCGCGACCGGCGCGAAATCCTTGAACACATCGTAGGGGATTTTTTTGTAGGTATGCGGCATCACCACCATATTGCCGCCCTGCCCGGCGATCACCGTATAACCATCCGGCGCTGCGTTCTTGCCGATTTCCATGCCAAGTTGCCCGGCCGCACCCGCGCGGTTGTCAACGATCACATTCTGCCCCAGACGCTCGGTCAGCTTGGGCGCGATCAAGCGCGCCATGATGTCCATCGTGTTACCAGGCGGAAAAGGAATCACGATACGGATCGGCTTCGAGGGAAACTGCTGGGCAAAAACACTGGAGGCGACGAGCAGCCCCACCACGCAAGACAGACGCCAAACGGACAGTTTCATGTGGATATTCCCTGTTGGTCGGAGCGACGATTCTAGGCACGCCCGCCGCCACACCGCAAGCAGACAAGCCAAATCCGGACGAAAAAAAGCCCCGTTGCCGGGGCTTTTAAAGTGAGGCTGGCGCCAGGACCAACCGGTGCACCAACGTTCGCGCTCACATGATCTAAAAGGCAGGCCCGAAAGCCTGCATTCAAGACATTTTTAGAACTTGTGACGGATCAGCACGCCCATGTGGGTCGCTGTTTCGCCATAATTCGGCGATTTACCACCCGAGCCGATCGTGATGTTCGAATAACGATCGTTCGACATTTGCGCAAAACTCACACCAACTTCGGTCCGCTTAGAGAGCGCCTGAACGCCTTCAATGTGGATCTTCTGCGAGCCGGTACTACCCGCACCGCCGTTAGCATGCCATGCACCGACCTTAACGGTGTTCGCTTGGACGCCAGCACCCAAGCTACCCGAGCTCGACTGCTGCACCCCATAACCAGCGCGCACAGTGTAGGGGCCCGAAACATTCCAGTTTGCATACAGACCCCAAGTCTTCACGCCCATGTCGGCATTTGCGGCATTCATGTTGCCATATTTCATGGTGTTATGGATAGCGCTCAGGCGCAACGCGGGCGAAACCTGATAGCCGGCCCCCAGTGACAAAATCGTGTCGTCACCGCCGAGGTAACCCGTGTTAGCAAGCGGGTTGTAGTTGGAGTGGTTCTCATAGCCCAGACCCAGCCCCAGCGGACCGTTGGTGTAGTTCACCATCGCCGACCACAGACGCGCCTTTTGCACCGTGGTGGCAGTGTTCTGGATCGAAGCTTCGTTCGTCGAGCTCCAGGCAATTGCCGCATCCACACCGTTCATCTTCGGAATTGCGTAGGTAATCAGGTTGGCCTGACGGCGTGAGAACGAAGTAGCGGCACCGCTAATCGCTAAATCACTCAGGCCGTTGGTGGTGTTGCTGGAGGTCGCGTTGAACATGTGCGCGCCTTGGCCCATGGCGGCGCTGATCGGGAACGGATCATACAAACCGATCACACGCTTGGCCGGGGTATCGTAGTTACCCAAGCTCAAGTTGCCGAAACCACCTTTGAGGCCGATGAAGCTATTGCGGGCGCACATGTTGGCTGACTCGCCACCGGTGAGGTCCATCGACGTCTGGCATTGGAAGAACGCATGCATACCATTGGCAAGTTTTTCTTCGCCGGCTATCTGCCAGTTGCTCTCTTGGTTATTGAGACCATCGTACTTGATTCTGTTCGTGCCGGCAGCATTGGTTGTGGCTGTCGAAAAACCGGCGCCGCCGGCGTTGAACTGGCCGTAGTTGAAGTTCGCAGCACCCGACAGAGTCACGCTCGACTGCGCGAACGCAGCGCTCGCGCCCAATGCACCAATGGCGCTACCCACTGCCAACGCGATAATTTTCTTATTCATTCAATGCTCTCCTTTTAAAATCAAACGAATCAGCCGCTTCCGCCTCGTAACTGCACGACGCTCGTTAACGACCAACGGTAGAGGGCAAACACCGAGCTACTCTGGCGACACCACTCTTGAGGCCGAGTCTCTCGAGATGACGAATAGGTCACAATCGGTTAACACGCGTACGTAATACAACGTATTCATTGATTTATAAGGATTATTTAATATGCCGACGACGCGTAATAAATCGCGTGTTGCGCGAATACAACATACTGCGAACAACAAAATGCGCTACAACAGTCCATCACCGATCAATAGCCGATAACTAGCCTGCAGGCCTCCTTAACGCATCGCTGATGCACTGCTGGAAGTCGCAAAAATACAAGCGCGATTCGCCATGTCCACACCCTCAACACAACCGCACAATGCCTGCCCTGACCCACAGCGGTCGGCATTCTTGTCGCGAACCAAGCCTCTGCTGATCGGCGCCGGCTTTGTCGTCCTCTATGTGCTATTGGACTGGTTGGCACGAACCTATATGGCACGTCCCTTTGCCATTACCCCCTGGAATCCCACCGGCGGCCTGGCACTCGCGCTGCTGCTGGTGTTTGGCATTCGTTACTGGCCGGCACTCGGTATCGCCTCGCTCCTCACAGCATTGCTGCTGCGCGGTATTCCGCAGGCCCCCTACACGCCATTACTGGCCCCGCTGGCCCTGACAGTCGGCTATGTGGCGATGGCTGCAATCCTGCGCGGACCGCTGCAATTCAGACTGGCCTTCGACCGTCCCGCCGAGATCGTGAAGCTGGTTGGTGTGGCCGCTGCCGGGACCTTGGTGATGACTATCGCCTATGTGGCGGTGTTCCACGCCACGGGCAGAATGGCAGAGCAGGAGTTCAGCCCTATCGCCCTGCGCTTCTGGATAGGGCATCTGATCGGGATCGTCATCAACACCCCGCTCGTCTTGGTCTTGTTGCGCTCCGAGCTCAAGCTGGACGAACTCAAAAAAATCCTCGCCACTTGGGAAACCATCTTTTTTGCCGCGATAACCACCCTCACTCTATTGATCATTTTTGGCCTCGGTTGGGCCGATCCCTACAAGTTGTTTTACCTCCTCTTCCTGCCTGTCATCTGGGTGGCAACCCGGCACGGCATCAATGGCGCGGTTCTTGGTATTGCCTGCATACAGCTGGGCCTGATCTTCACCCTGGTCACCGCCCGGTTCCAACCGGGAACCATCGTCACCGAATTCCAGTTCATGATGCTCAGCCTTGCCGTGGCAGGGCTCTTCCTCGGCATGGCGGTCACCCAAAATCGCCACACGGTGCAAGCGCTCAACCGCAGCGAATCGCGTTTACGCGCCACTGTCACCACCGCCCACGACAGCATTTTGGCGATCGATGACGCCGGGCTCATCATCGATGCCAACCCTGCCACCGCACACATCTTTGGTTATGCACAAAACACTCTGAAAGAATTGCCTGTGAGCGTCATCCTGCCAGATCTTGAATGGCAAACCAGCGCCGGCGATCTTGGTATTACCCGAGGCTTGCGCATCAACAATACGGACTTTCCCGCTGACATATCGGTCGGACGCACAAGTAACGACGATAGCGGCCTGCGCATCATCGTCGTTCGCGATGTCAGCAGACGCCTTAACATGATACGCCAGCTCGCCGCACAACAGGCGGAAATCGGCCGCGCTTCGCGACTCGCCGCAGCCGGTGAAATGGCCGCAGCACTCGCGCATGAACTGCATCAACCTTTATCCGCCATCCGCACTTATGCGTATGCCGCACGCCTGCAAATGTCGGAAAACAGCGGTCTTACAGAAAAAATTGAACGCGAAGCCGCACGAGCGTCCAGGGTAGTACAACGCCTGCGCGACTTTTTCCGCGGCGGCACCTCAACACTGGAGCCCGCCGAAACCGCGGCATTTTTGCGTAATGCCCTCGACCCCATGCGCGCGCAGGCATCAAAACAGGGCATCACCCTTTATACCGATACGATATGCGAAGGCGTCATGCTATTGATCGACCGTGTCCAGATTGAAACCGCGGTGCATAGTCTCGTTAACAACGCGATGGAAGCCCTCAGCACAAAACCAGCCGCATGCCGCCAGATTACGGTTTCCGCGCTGGCGCAAGACGATGGCTGGGTGCGGCTTTCAATTGCCGATAGCGGACCTGGCGTTGTACGCAACATGTCGGAGCGCATATTCGAACCCTTCGCCACCACCAAGGCGAGTGGCACCGGCATGGGGCTGGCCATGAGTCGCACCCTGATCGAAGCGCACGGCGGGCGCATCTGGTTCGATTCGTCCGACCATGGCACCACCTTCCACTTTACGCTGCCCACCACCTTACTTAACGAGGCCGTTACATGAAAACTCAAGACCAGTGCGTCTATATCGTCGAGGACGACGACGCAGTACGCGACTCGCTCGGCCTGCTGCTCGGTCTGAAAGGATACCGCACCCTCCCTTTTGCCAGCGCCGATGATTTTCTCGCTGCCTGTGCCCCAACGTGGGCGGGTTGCCTGCTACTGGATATCCGCATGCCGGGCACCAACGGAATGGCATTGCATCTGGAATTACAAGACCGAAAAATGCTCCTGCCGGTGATCTTCATGACCGCATATGGCGACATAGCCACCGTACGCACCGCACTCAGATCGGGTGCGGTCGATTACCTGGAAAAACCGGTCGATCCGGAGGCCATGCTGACCGCCATTGAAACGGCATTTGATCTCGACGCCACGCAACGGCAAAAAATGCAACGCGACGATCAAAGCGAACTCCGTTTGAGTACGCTGACACCGCGCGAACGCGAAGTCTTTGATCTCGTGATCCAGGGGCAACAATACCGCGAGATTGCCGCCGCGCTCGGCATCAGTCCGCGCACGGTTGAAGTACACCGTGCGCACCTGATGGAAAAACTCGGTGTGCGCAGCATCACCGAATTGGTCAGGATGTCACTCACCCGGTAACACGCTTGGAAGATTTCCGTATTCGAGGCAACGGCGGCGGTGGCGGCGGTGGTGGTAGCGGCGGCGGTGGTGGCGGCAGCGGCAATACAGCAGCGGCCGCCGCAGCAATAACGCCGCCCCAAGTGCTGTCACAGCAGCGGCAAAGCACCGCACACAGCGGCAAGCGGCACGGCTACAGCAACCGCATCATGAACAGGCGACGCCTGACCACGCTATTCCTGTTTGATCCCCGCCACGCGCATTAATTCGGCGGTCTTCTGCGCATCAGACTTGATGATGCGTACAAACTCCGCACTCGAACTGCCGGCAGGCTCGTTACCGGCGGCATGATGAATAAAAAAGCGCAACCACTGCAAAACAACGAAACAAGTTAAACACCAAGGCGCGCCCGTCCAATCGCAATAACCGTATGAAGAAATTCCACCGCCGTCGCCTGCGGTTCGGAATGCAGCAGAATATCTTCCGCAGTCGCCACCGCCCCCACAAAACCCTGCAGATGCCAGCGCCCCGGGGCAGCGATCAAGGGCAAATCGGCCTGCTTCAAGCGCGGCGTGGTGCGCAAGTAAAAATAGGGCTGCGCATAATGCTCGTCCCCCGCCGACATACCCACCGCGATCGCACGCGGACTGCCGTCGGCGTCGGCACCCAGCGCAAGTTGGGCCGTGAGGTGTAAATACCGCGGATGGCACAGCACAGGCACTTCGAGGTTTTGCGCCGCCACCACTCCGGCCAGCAGATCGGCGGCGGCGTCATACCAACGCGCCAGCTCTTCAAGCGCTTCCGACTCGCCGCTGACATGGTAGGCGGAGCCACGCAACACCGGCAATGAGGGCAATGTATAGGGCAACTCAATCTCGCCGACGCCCTGGAGGCCCAACACGCGCATCGCCGAATCAAACCAGACCGCCACGCTGGCGTCCTTGCGGCCGCCAAGTTCGTATTCATCAAGATCGCGGTTGTTGCGCAAAATGATCAAGGCAAAACGACGCAAGCTAAAACCGATGCGAATCTCCGCATTGGCGGCCGCAATCGGCTGCGAAATAAAAGCCGCCCGCGCGCCATCCCAGACAAGGTTTGCATGCGCATCGTCAGCGGCCGCCGGCAGATTCGCGCGCGCCGCCTTCACCACCCATTGCACCGCGTGGTGCGTGACATTACGTGCCCTGACCAGGGCGGTCGGCGCCTTGGCGCCCAGCGTGGACCAGTCAAACCGCATTGAATTCTCCAGATAACCTATTGCCAAATTCGCATCAGCGAATTCGGCCCGCTCTCACCCTCTACCCTGGGCAGAGGGTCGGGGTGAGGGCATGAAGCACTGCTCACCCAATTTGCCAAACCCCACGCAATGTATCAATTCCGCGTGTTGCCGGAGTCTAACATCTGCGCCCCGCCCCCACCTTGCGGTGGCTGGCGGGATCAGCGGTTTATTGCAATTCGATCTTCGCCGCGCGGATCACAGCACCCCATTTCACGCTTTCGCTTTTGACGAAAGCAGCGAACGCTTCCGGTGAAGAGGGCGTCGGCTCCGCGCCCTGCGTGAGCATCGCCTGCAGCGTCTCGGGGTGACGCAGAATCGCCGACACATCACGGTTGATGCGCGCCACCAGCGCCGGCGGCGTGCGGGCCGGCGCAAACAAGCCAAACCACACATAAGACTCAAGCCCTGCATACCCCTGCTCGGCGGCGGTCGGCACCTCGGGCATGCCGGGATAACGACGTTCACTGAGCAACGCCAGTGCACGCAAACGCCCGGCCTTGACCTGCGTGCTAGTGGTGGTGGTGGCGAGAAATGCCGATTGCACCTCGGCGGTCATCAAGGCGGACAACGAAAAACCAGCGCCCTTATAAGGAATATGCACCAAGCCGGCACCGGTCAACTGGTTGAACAACTCGCCGGCGAGATGGCTGCTGCTACCGGCCACCGAGGAGGCGTAATTAACGCCACCCGTGCGCGCTTTGGCATAGGCAATGAATTCGCGCAAATTCTGCGCCGGTAAAGCGGGCACCACCACGATGACGATGCCCGAATGCGTAAGGTTAGAGACCGGCGCGAAATCGCGCAGCGGATCAAACGGCAGCCGTTTGATCAAATGCTGCGCGGTTGCATGCACGCTGATGCCGCTGACGATCAGCGTGTGACCATCGGGATTCGCCTTGGCCACGATCTCCGCGGCGACAATACCGCCGACCGCCGGCCGGTTGTCGACCACCACCTGCTGCCGCCAGCGCTCGCTCAGCTTTTGGGCAATATAGCGGGCGCTGAAATCACTGGTGCCACCGGGCGAACCGGTGATCAAACGCACCGGCCGCTGCGGAAACTCCTGCGCCAACTCCTGCGCCAACGCCCCGGATACTGCGAGCAGCGCGGCGGCCACCGCCAGCGCACGCCCAATGCCGGTAGCCCTCACGATTACTTTTGGGGCCAGTTGGCGATGGCGCGTGCAGCACCAGTCAACTGCAGAATATGCATGCCGGTGTTGGCGCGATCGACCACATAGATATAACCGCGGTCATCCACATCAACGTTGTTCGACTGGATCGCCATGCGGTCAGAGGCGGCTGTCGCATTAACCTTGCCACGCTGAGTCGCCGGAGTTTCAAGAACGATGGTATTTTGGGTCATCGCCGGAATGTAATACGCGATTTCCTGCGGGTTATAGGGGTCCCGCACATCGAGCGCGCGCAAACCGGCGTTGAACCAGGTGAAGAACATGATGCGCTTGTGGAAAACCGACGTCACCGCTTCATTCGACGAATGCGCGCCGTAACGTCCGCCGCGCGTGCAATAGTTACCCTCCGCCTCTTTCACCGTCCAGTTCGACACGCCCATCGGCTTGGTTTCAGTGGTGATATCGACGAACCAGACCTGCTGGCGGCCTTCGAGACATTCCTTCTGGATCGACTCATTGGTGATGACAATGAAATCGCGCGGGCTGCCGTCCTTGGCCTTGGCATATTCGGGCATTTCAACACCGAGCATTGGAAACACCGTATGCGCACCGTTGTTCGGCATCGTCTCAAAACGCGAAACCTGCGGATAAAGCAAATTCGCCGGGGTCGGCTCTTTCGGCCCGTTCAACAGTTTGTCGCGATCGACGACCTGTAAAATGCCGCCCTGATTCGTGCCGTAGCCAAAATACACGCGGTTGCCTTTGCCGCCAGTGGAATAAGCACCGTGTAGCGTCATCGGCACCGCCCCGGTCGCGCCCGGCTCCTGCCCCGGCAAGCCGAAGTTACGGATAAACACCGGGTTGGCCGGATCGGAGAGGTCAAAGATCTGTGTCATACGATTGGCGCGCCAGCCGGGCACGCCGGAGACAAGATAAGCAATGCCGGTGTCACACTCCCACCAATTCTTATGCGTTCCCTTCAGATCTTTGATCACGGTGGTCAGCAACGACGGTTTGGCCGGATCGGTCACATCCCAGATTTCATGGGCCGCATTGCCAAACACCCGCAACATGTACCACTTGCCCTTGACACCCTTGGGCAGCGTATCGCCGCCACACACGCGTACCATCTGTGCGCCGCCCTGTTCTGCCTTGCCGGTCTCACCCGGAACATGCGCCAGCTGCACCGGCTTTTTCGGATTGGTCACATCAATAATCGAGGTGCCGTTGTTCTCGGTCTGGCCGTTTAACGGATTGACCTTGATATCGCCATGATGACCGACATAGGCGATATAACGATCACCCTGTTTCTGGATCACCGGCTGGTAGGCGGTACGCGCCTGCAGATCATGGTGACCGACCAATTCCATGTTTTTACTCTCGACGCGGGATACCGGCGCCGGTGCCGCAGCGAATACCGCCGTCGCCGCGGCGACCAGCGTCAAACCCAACTGCAGAGCGAAAAAATGACGTGTCATGCAAGTTCTCCTCGAGACGAAATAGAGTTTACGCAGCAGCGCCGCGCGTATTTTTTTATGGGTAACGCAGGAAACCAGCGCGAAGTGTAGCGCACATCGCAGCGAGGCCGCACGGCAGGAAGATCTGCCGAAAAACGCACGGCTATTTGAAGCGTGCAAGTGTGCAAGTGTGCAAGTGTGGCCCACCACTATTGCACGGTGGGCGGCCGCTCATCATCCTTGACCGAGGCCACCGCCACCGCGAGGTTCTCCAAGCCATCGGCAACCCAGCCCGCCTGCTCTTCGCCCAGCGACTTGGTTTCCAGCAACTCCATCGCGTCCTCCAGCGGCAGCACGCCGAATTTGCGCTGGTATTGGCCGACCTGTAACGCCAGCAAGCGCGCCGCGGCGATGAGGGCTTCTTTCGACGCCTCCGCAGTCATGCGGTCGATCAATTTCGTCAGTTCGGCCAGTCGTCCGTATCCGGTGAGGTCTAGCATGATGATGCCTCCATGATCCTGCTGCAGTTAAAACAATTGACGATGCAGTGCGGGCCAGCCGCGGTTACGCCGATATTCACCGGCGAGAACGTAATCAGATGACGCCACGCGCCTTTAACGCCTGCTGCGCCGCCGTATCGTAGCCAAGGCCGCGCAAAATTTCCTCGGTATGCTCACCCAGCTTAGGCCCTATCCACTCGGTCGCACCGGGCGTGTCGGATAACTTCGGCACGATCCCCGGCAGCTTCACCGGTTTACCGTCGGGCAACTGATGCTGCTCGATCATATCGCGCGCCAGATACTGTGCGTCGCTGACGATATCGGCGACGTCATAGACTTTCGCCGCCGGCACATCAACACCATCGAGCGCCTTCAACACCACCTCGAGAGCGTGCGCCGCCGTCCACGCGCCGATGGCGGCATCGATCTCGGCGGTGCGCGGCACGCGGCCGGCGTTGGTGGCGAGTTGCGCATCGTCGGCAAGATCACTACGCCCCATCGCGTTCATCAGGCGTTTAAAAATCGCGTCGTTGTTGGCACCGATGATGACAAACTTGCCGTCCTGGGTCGGGTAGGTGTTCGACGGCACGATACCGGGCAGCGCGTTGCCGGCGCGTTCGCGCACGAAACCCAGCACATCAAACTCCGGCACCAGGCTCTCCATCATGCTGAAGACGGCCTCATACAAGGCGACATCGACCATCTGCCCGCGCCCGCTCGCATGGCGGTGCTGCAGCGCCATCATCGCGCCGATCACGCCGTAGAGCGCGGCGATCGAATCGCCAATCGAAACGCCCAGCCGCACCGGCGGACGATCGGCATAACCGGTGACGTAACGCAAGCCGCCCATTGATTCGCCGATCACACCGAAGCCCGGCTTGTCGCGATCCGGGCCGGTCTGGCCGTAGCCCGACAGCCGCACCATGATCAAACGCGGATTAAGCGCCGAGAGCTGCTCCCAACCGATATTCCATTTCTCCAGCGCACCGGGACGGAAATTTTCAATCACGATGTCCGCCTCTTGCGCCAGCTTGCGCACGATCTCCTGGCCTTCGGCGGAACGCAGATTCAGCGTCAGCGATTTTTTGTTGCGCGACTGCACATACCACCAGAGCGAGGTGCCCTCGTACATTTTGCGCCATTGCCGTAGCTGGTCACCGCCCTCGGGTGACTCGATCTTGATCACCTCGGCACCGAATTCAGCCAGAATCCGGCTACAAAAGGGCGCCGCGATCAGCGTGCCCAGTTCGATGACCTTGATACCTTTTAATGGCGGTGTTTTCGTCGCGCTCATATAATCCGCACTCTCCACGCAGTGACTATGCATTCTAATATGCCAAGAAACACTTTATTCTCGATTCTGCTGCGCGCGCCCTGGTGGATCAGCATACTCGCCGCGCTGTCGCTGTTCGGCGCGGTGCAAATCTTTCTGCCACCGGTCGCCGCGCTGTTCGCGACCTTTCCGTTTCTCGGCATCGCCGCCTTTGCCGCGTGGAAGCAGTTGCGCACGCCGGGAGCGGCAAACGTTGCCGAAACCCTGGGCAAGCTGCGCGATATGTCGTGGGAAAATTTCTCTGCGGTGATGGCCGAGGCGCTGACGCGCGACGGTTATACCGTCACCGCCACCGGCGGCGGTGCGGCGGATTATGCAGCACGCAAGAACGGCCGCGTGGCGCTGGTCGCCTGCAAACGCTGGAAGGTCGCGCAAACCGGCTCTGGTCCGCTACGCGAATTGTTCGAAGCGAAAAAATCCGCCGAAGCCGCGGACTGCATCTATGTTTCAGCCGGCGAGTTCAACCCCAATGCGCGTGAATTTGCCGAGAAAAACGCAGTGCGTCTTTTGTGCGACGTGGAACTTGCGAAACTCGTAGCGCGCGTTGTCCGGTCTGGCCACCGCTGGAAGTTGTTTTAGACGGGAAATCCTCGCCGGTTGTGGGGCGCTTATCGCACACCCGTTACGGTGGTAGATGGTGCGCCGTGCGCACCCTACTGATGGCTTCGGGGTGCGAGCGGCACACGCCACAAAATAAGCGTTGCGGCAGTGTATGGTCGGCTAAAGGCAGGGCGCGCACCGCGCACGCAACTCACCCTAATTGGATGCGCGGTGCGCCACCTGTGCACATCTTCTCAGCCCGGCGGTTTACGCGAATACGCGTCATCAAATACCGCTTCGAGTTTGGCATTGGCCCCGCGCACACCGGCGATCACCGCTTTGGCCCACTCGAAATATTCCTGCTGTCTAGTGAGGCTCCAGGCCGCCGGCGGGCTCGCCGCAATATCGCGCAAATTGCTGATCTTGTCGGCGAGCTTGACCAGTTTCGCTTTCGGACTGGCCTCGGCTGCGTGCGCGATCTGCAAGCGCTTGCGTTCGACCTTCGGCAGCAGCTTGTCATCGGTGACCTCGAGCACGATATCGCGCACCACCGCACCAAACCCGGTCTCCAGTTCGGCCGCCGTCGTCTCGGTATCTTCTATCGTGTCGTGCAACAACGCCGCGCACAGCACTTCTGGGTCGTGGATGCCGGCTTCGTTGACCAGGATATTCGCCAGCGCGATCGGATGATTGATATAGGGCGAGGCATGCAGGTCCTTGCGCCGCTGGTCGCGGTGTTTGTGCGCCGCGAACTCAAGTGCGCGCAAGATCAGTCCGAGTTCGGACTCCACATTATTGCGGCTGTCGTTTGTCATGATGAACTCCGTAGGCCTTTTATCGGATAACCGGATCGATCGGCAGACGCGCCGCGTGACCCAACAATTGTTCGAGCCAGGCACCGTATGAAAACAGTTGCGCCTCCGAGCGCAGCGGCCCGGCCACCTGCAAACCCACCGGCAGACCAGCGGGCGTAAAACCGCCCGGCAGCGCGAGGATCGGACAGGCGGTGATCGACAGTGCACAGGTCAGCGACAGCCAGCCCATATAGCCGTCGAGTGGCACGCCATCGAGCTCGGCGATGTAACGCGTCTCAACGGGAAACGGCGGACACATCACCGAAGGCGCGATCAGCAAATCATAGGTTTCAAAAAAGCGCGCCATGCGCCGCACAATCTCGCCCTGCGCAATCTCTGCGGCCACCACCTCCGACAGTTGCAGACTCAAACCGTACTCGGTGTTGCCGATGACTTCAGGCTTCAGCAGATGGCGGTATTTTTCCAGCAAGGGCGCCATGCGGGCGATATAAATCGCGCCGCGCAACACCATGAAGTTTTTCACCGCATCCGACAGATCCGGATGCACCTCTTCGACGATTACGCCCTCACCGGCGATTTTTTTCACCGCCGCCTCGACCACCGCGCGGGTTTCGCGATGCACTACCGGCGTCACACCGAGATCAACGCTATACGCCACGCGTTTGGGTTTCTGCGGCTGCGCCGCAGCGGCGCTGTAACTACCGGAGGCCACGGGGCGTGACAAGGGATCAAAGGGATGCGCGCCGGCCTCACATTCAAACATCAGCGCACAATCGGCGACGTTGCGCGCCATCGGCCCCTCAACTGAGAGCGCCGAAAAAGGCTGCTTACCGGCGCGCGGCACCATACCCGGCGAAGGACGCAGACCGACCGTCGAGCAATAACTCGACGGCGTACGGATACTGCCGCCAAAATCGCCGCCGGTAGCCAGCCACACCTGCCCGCTGGCCAGTGCTGCAGCGGCACCGCCCGATGAACCGCTGGGTGTCATCCGCGTGTTCCAGGGATTGCGCGTCACGCCGAAGACATCGTTAAACGTGTTACCACCCGAGGCAAATTCCGGCAGATTGGATTTGGCCACCACCAGCGCGCCATGCGCCTCGAGACGCTCGACGATGAGGTCGGACTCAGCGGCGATGCGATCAGCATAAATACGCGAGCCCGAGGTGCAGCGCACCCCTTTGACATCGGTACCGTCCTTGACCGCGATCGGCAGTCCGTAGAGAAAATGCGCCGGCGGCGAGGCCGGCGGGTTCTGCATCAAACGCTTGGCATGATCACGCGCGCGGTCGAAGCACAATGTCGGCAAGGCATTGAGCGCTGGTTCCGTTTCGGCGATACGTGCCGCGGCGGCATCGATCAATTCCAGCGGCGAGACCTTGCGCTGTTTCAAAAGGGCGACGGCAGCAGTGGCGGACAAGCGGCAAAGTTCATTCATGCGATTGCTTTCCTGACAGACCCCGTTGATGATCTTGGCAGTATAACGCGGCGATGGTGCAAGCCGCCGCCGGCTGTTGCGGCAAGAGGCTACAATAACGCCTTCCCACGCGCCCGTCGCGGGCCGCCCCATCAAACCCATTTGCGGATGACCTTATGAAACCCTCCGACCAGCCCCTGACCCGTAGCGGCGGACAACTACTCGTCGATGCGCTCAAAGTACACGGCGTCGACATGGCCTTCGGCGTGCCTGGCGAAAGTTATCTGTCGGTGCTCGATGCGTTCTACGAAGCGCGCGACGACATCAAGTTTGTCATCTGCCGCCAGGAAGGTGGTGCCGCCAACATGGCCGACGCCTACGGCAAGCTGACCGGCCGTCCCGGCATCTGCTTTGTCACGCGCGGCCCCGGCGCCACCAATGCTTCGATCGGCATCCACACTGCGTTTCAGGATTCAACGCCGCTGATTTTGTTCATCGGTCAGGTCGACAACGCAGTCGCCGAGCGTGAAGCCTTTCAGGAGATCGATTACCGCCGCATGTACGGGCAGATGGCGAACTGGGTTGCGCAGATCGACCGCCCCGAACGCGTGCCCGAGATGATTAGCCACGCCTTCCACCTCGCGGTGTCAGGCCGCCCCGGCCCGGTCGTGCTGGCCCTGCCCGAAGACATGCAGGTCGCCACCGCTACGGTGCCCGACACCGCGCGCTATCAGCGCGTCGCCGCCCACCCCGGTGCTGCCGACATGAACAAACTGCGCGAGATGCTGGCTGCGGCCAAGCGCCCTTTTGTCATGTTGGGTGGCGGCGGCTGGAACGCCAAGGCCTGCGACGACATCCGCGCCTTCATCGAAACCAACAACCTGCCGACCGCCTGCGCCTATCGCTGCCAGGATCTGCTCGACAACCGCAGCCCGAATTATCTCGGCGACATTGCCGTCGGCATGAACCCCGCGATCGAAAAACGCATCCGCGACTGCGATCTGTTGCTGGCGATTGGTTTGCGTCTCGGCGAATGGACCACCATCAATTACACGCTGATCGACATTCCGCGGCCGAAAATGAAATTCGTGCACGTGCACGCCGGCGCTGAAGAATTGGGGCGCGTCTATCAGGCCGACATTCTGATCAATTCCGGCATGCCGGAATTCGCCGGCGCCGCCCGCGCACTGACGCCGGTTAATCCGGTGTGGGCTGATCAAACCAAAGCCGCGCGTGCCGAATTCGATGCGTGGCAGGTGCCGGTCAAAACGCCGGGCACGCTCAACATGAGCGAAGTCATCGCCTTCCTCAAAAAACGTCTGCCTGACGGCTCCATCCTCACCAACGGTGCCGGTAACTTCACGCTGTGGGCGCACCGCTTCTATCAATACACCGGCTTTCGCACCCAACTCGGACCGACCAGCGGTGCGATGGGTTACGGCGTGCCCGCGGGAGTCGCCGCCAAGCTCGTGCATCCGGATCGCCCGGTCATTGCGTTTGCCGGCGACGGCGACTTCATGATGAACGGCCAGGAACTGGCGACCGCCATGCAATACGGCGCGAAAACCATATTCATCGTCATCAACAACGGTATGTTCGGCACCATCCGCATGCATCAGGAACGCCATTACCCCGGGCGCATCAGCGGCACCGAACTGCACAACCCGGATTTCGCCGCACTGGCGCGCGCCTATGGTGCTCACGGTGAAGTTGTCACCAAAACCGAAGACTTCAAAGCCGCCTTCGAACGCGCTTGGAATGCCGGCACCGCCGCCTTGCTCGAATTGCGCATTGATCCCGACTCGGTGTCGCCGCGCGCCACGCTGTCGGCGATTCGGGCCGAGGCACTGAAGAACAAAAAATGATCCGCTATCTCAAAGAAAAAGACGTTGAACAACTGTTGCCGATGGTGAATGCCGTCGCGCTGGTGGAAGAGTCTCTGAAAGCGCGTGCCGAGGGCCGCGCCAGCGACGTGCCGCGCGTGCGTGCGCGTATGCCGGCAGGCACGCTGCACATGATGGAAGCGACCGCCGGCGACCTGAACGTCATCGGCTACAAGGCTTACTTTTCCGCTACTGGCAAAGGCACGCGCTTTTACGTGCATTTGTTCGACACTGAATCGGGTAAACCAACCGCCATCATCGAGGCGAGTCATCTCGGCATGGTGCGCACCGGTGCCGCCAGCGGTGTCGCCACGCGCCATATGGCGCGCGAAGATGCCGCCATCGTCGCCACACTGGGTGCCGGCAAACAGGCGATCGGCCAGCTCGAAGCGGTGTGCGCGGTGCGCAAGATCCGCGAAGTGCGGGTGTGGAGCCGTAACCCGGAGCGTTCGCAGCAATTCTGTGCGGCACTCGAGAAAAAACTCGGCGTGACGATGCAGGTCATCACCGACCCCGCTGAAGCAGTGCGAGGCGCCGATATCATCAACGTCATCACCAAAGCCTCCACGCCGGTCCTGCTAGGCGCCTGGCTGACCGCGGGCCAACACATCAACGCCGCCGGCTCCAACTCGCTGGCACGGCGCGAACTCGACGAAGCTGCGGTGCGTCGCTCGACGCGCATCGTGGTCGACTCACGCAACACCGCGCGCAACGAATGCGGCGATCTGCTGCCGCTGGCCGAGACCGGCCTGATCGACTGGGATGCACTGCCGGAACTCGGCGAAGTCATCACCGGCCGTCTGCCCGGACGCCGCAGCAAAGATGACATCACGCTGTATGAATCGCACGGCATGGCGGTGCAGGACCTCTACACCGGGAAGTTTGTGCTCGATGCGGCGCTAAGAAATAATATCGGCCTCGACCTGCCGGTTGGTGATTAAGACGACGCCACCACTTTAAGCCTTGCCAGATCGCGCCAAAGCGGCGCGCACTGGCGAGGACGTGCGTAGTTCGCTAAGATGCAGCTGGTTGGCGCAAAGTTCGCCAACCGACAGCCGCTGATGCCAGCCGCATCCATGTTCAACGGCAACGATACCCAAAGAAAATAAAACACGGCCTAGTCCACGGCCGCACGGAATTTTATGAAAACACCGCGCATTGCACTGATACACGCCACCCCGGTTGCCATTGATCCGATCTGCAATACTTTCAAGCGCCTGTGGCCGCAGGCACAGGTCAGCAACCTGCTCGACGATTCGTTGTCGCGCGA
>CAMDSO010000090.1 GCA_945906935.1 Bordetella parapertussis | reverse complement strand
AATGCGCTGCGCTTATTGCACCCTACGAAGCTTGAATTCGATAACGGTATCTGCGAAGTAAGCACACAGCGCGCTGCGGGGTGGGGCGGTTTAAGTAGCGGGGTAGTTTACGTAGGGCGCAATAACTGTAAGGCATTGCGCCGTATGGTCTGTCTGTCGATGATCGCTTCAGTAAATGCGGTAACCCTGCCGCGCGCTCTGAATGGATCCTTCCGCTGCGCAGATTTTTGCTGTTCCCGGGAGAAATCATCAAGAACTCCCTACAGACAATCGTCCGCTAATCAAGCCCACTAAGGTATGAAGCAATCCATACCTTGCATGAGGCAATCCATACCTTGCATGAAGCAATCCATACCGTAGATCGCTCTAACAACTGCAGACCCAATGCTGTCCATGGGAGTGCGAGTCCCGTAATGGCCCGTCAACCGACGGATTGCACACGAATGGTGGCGAAAACAGCGCGCAGTGCTGACGATGGCTACCCGGGGCGTGATCACCGACGCTGTGTTTGAGGGGGTGTGGTCCGTATCCCATGTGGTTTTAGCCGGATTGAATGAATGGATGGTACTGGTGGCAACACTTTTGATTCTGGCAGTAGTCTTACTCCGGCACGCATTGTGACCTGGCCTATTCATGGTGGCGATTATCGTGGCCGGCGCTTGCTGTGCGGTGGTTGCGAGGCACCGAAGGCGGGCGGCTTGATAGCGGGGCGGTCATTGCACAGCAGCGGGCGGCTGAAATGCCACCAGTGCCGCTGCATTGCACGGATTCGCGGCAGGCGAAATACGTGCGGTGTGGCGCATGCGATGCCTGCCTTAGCCGCAGGGCAGATGCCGGGCGAGTGCAAATGAAGCAGATAACGCTCGGCCGTATCCGCGGCGACCGCCAATGTCGTCTCGCTATCGGTGCCGGCCTGTTTTTTGTCTTGACGACGGTGCTCGGCATGCTGTTGTTTTCGATGTCGGCGTGGGATGGTGTTTACCGCAGTCGCGTTGAAACCTTAACCCAGCTCTCACGCACCCTCACTGAAAACGTGCGGCGGGTGTTTGACAGCGGCGATCAAACAATCCGCGTCATGCGGCGCGAATACGCGCTAACGCGTCACGGTCGCAGCCTGCCCTTGCTGGGCGCCGAACTCAATCATATCGGCAAGCTCTGGCATGAGGTTGCGATTGCCGATCAAAGCGGCATGCTGGTGGCGACTTCGGGGCCCTTAAGTGCGGTTGAGACGCATGCGGTCAATCTCGCCGACCGGCCGTATTTTCTCTGGCACGTCGAGCACGCCGAGGATGTGCCGCACGTGAGTCCGGTGGTGATAGGGCGTGCCAGCGGCAAGCCCTCGATCCAACTCTCGCGCCGCCTTAGCGGGCCGCAGGGGGCGTTTGGCGGCATGATCGCCGCGTCCTGTTCACCCGACTATTTTGTGGACTATTTTTCCAGTATCGCAGCCGCCGGCAGCCACAAGATAGGCATCTCGCTGGTGGGCGATGACGGCATTGTCCGGGCGCATTCGGCTACGCAAAAAACCCACCACGGTGTGCAACTCAGCGCCGACAGCATTTTCGGCGAAATAAAAAATAATAAAGCCGGCCATGTGGAAGCGGTGTCGAAGGTCGATGGTCAACATAAGCTCTATGTTTTCGATTCCGTCGAGGAATACGGGCTGAAACTCATTATCAACTACCCGCTGCCTGAATTGCGCAAAGAATGGTGGGGCGCGGTGCAGAGCTCTTTGATTTTGAGCCTGCTCTTGATCGCCATCACGATCGCTGCCACGGTTTCAATTGTGTGGCTCAGGCTGGCGGAAATCGCCGTGATGGCGGCCTTGCGGGCGCGCGAGCAAGATCTGGCGGCCGCCAATGCATTCCAGGCGCGCATGATTGCGAGCGTCTCGCACGAGTTGAGAACGCCGCTCACCAGCATACTGGGCTACGCTTTTCTGATTGGTGAGTTCGAAGGCGATGAGGAGATCCGGGGCTATGGCAAAACCATCTGTGCCGCGGGCGAACATCTGCGCATGGTGATCAACGGCATTCTGGATTTGTCGCGCAAGGAGAGGGGCAAGATGGAGGCGCATTTTGCCGAAGTGGATGTGCGCAAAGTGCTGGCCCAATCGGTGGATTTGTTCAGGATCACGGCGCAACAGAAAGGCATCGAGCTGGTGCTCGATATTGCCGAGGGCGTACCGGCAGTTTTTATCAGCGATTACACCAAGCTCGCGCAGATCGTTGAGAACCTGATGTCGAATGCGATCAAGTTCTCCGACACGGGCCGGGTCAGCGTGCGTGTCGACACCGTGGATGGCGGCGGCAGTCTGGCGATTGTGGTGAAGGATACCGGCCCTGGCATTCCAGCCGCCGCTTTGCCGCGCCTCTTCGAGCCTTTTTATAACGTCGAGGGGGCGGCCTATCAAAAGCAGAAGGGCGCTGGGTTGGGGCTCAATATCGTGAGTGAATTTGCCGCCTTGTTGGGCGGGCGTGTCGCGGTGGTCTCGATGCTGGGCGCCGGTTCAAGCTTCACCGTCACGCTGCCGCTGGGCGGCAATCGTAACCCTGATGCCACAGGATAAAACGACACAGGCACACAGGCACACAGGCACACAGGCACACAGGGCGCAGTGATACAGGCACGCAGGGGCGCAGGGGCGCAGGGGCGCAGGGGCGCAGGGGCGCCAAGACACAGGAACATCGGGACATGGGGACGATGAAGGGTATGGAGTGCAAAAAAACGGTCGTATTACTGATTGAAGATAATGCCGAGATTCGCAAGTTGCTGGAGATTCTGGTGCGGCGGCTCGGTGGTGAGCCAATCTCGGCCACCAGCGTGCGGGAGGCGGCGCTGTTGATTATGACCACGCCGATGAGGCTGGCTTTTGTCGATTACCTCCTGCCCGACGGCATCGGTCTCGCCCTGGCCTCAGAAATCAAGGCGAGAAATCCGGGCGCACGCGTCGTGCTGTTAAGTGCGAGAGATGAGTCTGTGCTGCGCGACGATGTTGCGAAGGCCGGCTTCGACTCGTATGTGGCAAAACCGTTTACTTTGGCGGCGATTGCGCGCGAGTTCGCGTTGAGCGTGTCCGCTGCAGGCGCCTTGGCGTGATTCACGGTATATCCCGTCCAAAGCCCCACGACCAATAAACCTGTCGCAGGATGCGCATTTTCATATTAAAATTTTTCTTTTAGAATTTAGAAAAGATAACCCATCATGCGGCAGTTGATTTACGTCAGTTCCGCCGCCGCCGTCACGGGTTGTTGCGCAACGGAAATGCAGACGATTCTTGAGACAGCCAGAACTTTTAATCGCGCACACGACATTGCCGGCCTCTTGCTCTATCGCCATTTCAACTTCATGCAGGTGCTCGAAGGGCCGCAGGCGGCGGTCGAGGATCTGTTTTTCAAACATATCGTCAATGATCGCCGTCACTGCAACATTCTGCTGCTGCGTAATGAAGAGGTCGCAAAGCCGTCTTTTCCGCATTGGGCGATGAGTTTTGATGCGGTGGGTATGACCGCTGCGGCGTCGGACATTCCCGGTCTGCTGGCATTTGATCAGTGGGTGCCGCACCGCGACCCGGCGGCATTCAAGCCCGGCGACGCCGAGTTGTTGCTCTCGCAATTCTGGACCTCCTGGTACAGCCCCACGCTACACGGTCGCGAGGCCCCGGTGCCAGCCCCCCCCGCTTTGATGAACGGGGGGTTTTTTATGCAACGCGGGACGACACGCCGTCTTCTTGCTTCGGGCGGGGTCGTTTCCAGTAAGTAGCAAACGCTGTGCCTGCATGTGTTTCCGTGCGGGTAATATCCTCGTCGCCTATGAGGACGAACTGTTGCCGCTTGTTGTTGGCGAGGCGTCGATCATTTTGCGCGATATACCGGATGAGTTTTTCCAGCGCCGGCTGCGGTGCGTCCAGCCATTGGCTGAGTGACCGATGCGCGCTGTCACAGGCGCGCAGAGAGGCTAGTTCAGCAGCCAGATCGTGGTCAATCGCGTGCGCAAGGCGGGCGAAAGTAAATTCGTCGCCTTTGGTTGCCTATTCGAGTATCAGCACCTGAACGGCTGCTGACATTTACGTCGTGTGCGCGTATACATCCAAGCAGGTGTTGCACCTGTAACAGCGCGTTAAAAGTTCAGCGGAGGTTGTTGTGGCGAAACGCAGTGCCAAAAAAAAACCGGCGGATTTGACCCTTGTCGAGGCCGCGTCGCCAGCCTTGGCGCAGCCTGAAACAGCCGCCGTCGAGCCGCCGGCCCTTACTGCCGCTCACTTCCCGATCGTCGGCATCGGCGCTTCGGCCGGCGGCCTTGAAGCCTTTGAGGCGTTTTTCCGCGCCTGTCCGGCTGATACGGGTATGGCTTTTGTGCTGGTGCCGCATCTTGATCCCGGGCACGACAGTCTGCTCGGTGAAATTCTGCAACGCCGCACGACGATGCCGGTGGTGGAGGCGTTCGATCAGGTCGCGGTCGCGCCCGATCATGTGTATGTGATTCCACCGAACCGTGAAATGGCGCTGTTCAACGGGGTGTTGCAGCTATCGATTCCCGAACAGGCGCGCGGGCAGCGCATGCCGATTGACAACTTTCTGCGCTCGCTGGCCGCGGACCGTGCCGAGCGCGCCATTGGTATCGTGCTCTCGGGTACGGCCAGCGATGGCACGCTGGGCTTGCGCGCCATACAGGGGGCCGGTGGCCTGTGCCTGGTGCAGGAGCCGTCGACCGCGCGCTACGACGGCATGCCGCGCAGCGCTATTGCCGCCGGCTACAGCACGCATGTTCTGGCGGTCGAGCAGATGCCGGTCGTGTTGCTCGAATCGATGCGCACCGCACCCTATCGGCAGCGGGTGCCGGTGGCGCCGCTTGCGCAGAGCAAGTTAGCTGGCCTCAACCGCATTCTGATGTATTTACGCAGCAGCACCGGGCATGATTTTTCGCTCTATAAAAAAAGTACCATCGGCCGGCGCGTCGAACGGCGTATGAGCCTGCACAAAATCGACGACGAGGCGATCTACGCGCGTTACCTGCGCGAAAACCCCGCTGAAGTGAAACTGCTGTTCAAGGAGTCGCTGATCAACGTCACCAGTTTTTTTCGTGATCCGACCGCCTTTACGGTGCTCAAACAAACCATCCTGCCGGCGCTGGTGGCGGGCAAGGAGTCCGGCTATAACTTCCGCGTCTGGATCGCCGGCTGTGCGACCGGCGAAGAGGCTTATTCGATCGCCATTTTGCTGCTGGAGTTGCAGTACGAACTGCGGGCGCGCCACGAACAGGAACTGAATATCCAAATCTACGCCACCGATCTCGATGACGAGGCGGTTGAGGTGGCGCGCACGGGCAGTTACCCCTTGAACATTGCACAGGACGTCACACCCGAGCGGCTGGCGCGTTTCTTCGTCAAGAGCGAAACCGGCTATAAGGTCAAAAAAGAATTGCGCGACATGCTGGTGTTCGCAGTACAAAACGTGATCAAAGACCCGCCCTTCACACGGCTTGATTTGTTGAGCTGCCGTAATCTGATGATCTACCTCGAGACGGAACTGCAAGACCGCCTGATCCCGAATTTTCACTACGCACTCAAGCCCAACGGCGTGTTGTTTCTGTCGACTTCCGAGAGCATTACCACTCACCCACATTTGTTTGCGGCGATTGATCGTAAGTGGAAGTTGTATCGCGTCATCCATGCCGGTGCAGGTGCCGCCGCCCGCGCAGCCCCACGGGCATGGAGTTCGTTCACCCACGCCGCCAACCGCGGCGAGGCGGCTGGCGGCAAGCCAAAATCCACGCCACCGGCTCGTCTGGCGGCTGTCAGCGCGCAGGCGCTGATGCAACATTACGCGCCGGTATCGGTGACGACCGACCGTCGCGGCAATATTCAGTATGTGCATGGCGATACCGGCGCCTACCTGCGCCCGGCACCCGGGCTGGCCACCAGCAACGTGGTTGAGATGGCGCGTGAAGGCTTGCAGGTGGAGTTACGCCGCGTTTTTCATCAACTCGGTAAGGACGGGGGCGCGGTGATCGGCCGCGCGGTGACGATGAAAACCGCCACGGGTAGTGTGGCGCTGAGCCTCGACGTGCGGTTGTTGCCGGGAGCCGCCGACACCGAACAGTTGTTGCTGGTCAGCTTTCATGCGGCGGTGACTGCGGCTGCGGATGGCGGCAAAAAACCTGTTGGCGCAAAGCGCGGCCGGGCCGGTGCGGTGGCGGTTGAGGCGGCGCGCATCGCCGCGCTTGAGAGTGAACTTTCGTATTCCAGGGAAAGTCTGCAAATCACCGTCGAGGAACAGCAGGCCTCCAACGAGGCACTCAAATCGACCAACGAAGAGTTGCAGTCAACCAATGAAGAGTTGCAGTCTTCCAACGAGGAACTCGAAACCTCCAAAGAAGAGCTGCAATCGCTCAACGAAGAAACGATCACGGTCAACGCCGAGTTGAACGCCAAGATCGAACAGCTGACCAGCATACGCAACGACATGAAGAACCTGCTCGACAGCATCAATACGGGCACGATCTTTCTCGATCAAGATCTGTTGATCCGGCGTTATACGCCGCCGGCCGTCAACGCCTACCGCTTGATTGCGACGGACGTCGGGCGGCCGCTGGGGGACCTCACCAGCCATCTGGATGTCGATCTCACGGCCGATCTGCAGTCGGTGCTCGACAGTCTGGTCCCGGTCGAGCGCGAAGTGCGCAGTCGTCAGGGCGGCTGCTACCTGGTGCGCATCCAGCCGTATCGCACGCTCGACAATGTGATCGAGGGCGTGGTGCTGACCCTCACCGATGTCAGCAAGTTGAAACGCATCAGTGATGCAGCGCAGGCGGCGGCTACCGAACTCTCGGCATCGAAGCTGGCCGCAGTTGAAATGGCACGTGAACTGGCGGTGGCGGTTGTTGATACGGTGGTCGAGCCCTTGGTCGTGCTTGACGGTGATTTGCGGGTGGTGTCGGCCAGCCGGTCTTTTTACCAAACCTTCAAGGTGGCGGCGGAGGCCACTGTCGGGCGCAAGATCTATGCTCTCGGCAATGGACAGTGGAACATCCCCGAGCTGCGTGAATTGCTTGAACACATCGTGCCGCAGAATCAGAAGATGAACGGTTTTGTCGTCGAGCACGTGTTTCCGGAGATCGGCTGGTGCCGCATCGAACTCAATGCGCGCCGCATCGTCACCACGCTCGGCACCCCCGAACTGATCCTGCTGGCGATGACGAAAATTCAAACCAAGGAGTCTGCATGACCAAGGATGCAGCCGAGCGGCTGGCCGAAGAGCGTTTGCGGGCGCGGGCCGAAGTGGTGCTCGCCGGCCCGGACGCACCCGCTACCATGGTCGCTACAGTGGCGGAAATTCGCCACCATTTGCAGGTCGACCAGATCGAGCGGCAGAGGCAGAACGAGAGCCTGCGTTAGGCACAGATACAACTGGCGTGGTCGCGCGATCGGTATGTCGACTTGTATGATTTTGCCCCTGTCGGCTATGTCACGATGTCAGCCGACGGCATGATCGAGCTGGTCTCGCACCGCGCCACCGACCCGCACCAGCTCGAATGGCTCGGCAAGGGTATGCAGGCATCAAAACATCCGCTGTCACTGATAGACGACGCGCTGGATATTTCGCGTATCGAGGCCGACCAACTGGTGTTGAAAGACCACAATTTCTCGCCGTGTGCGGTGATCGACGAGGTTCTGCGCCGGCAGGGCGAGGCGGCGCGCGCCAGGGGTTTGCACATGCTGTCGAATTTAGCTGCGGCTTGTTTAGAGGTCGACAGCAACGAGGTGCCAGTCGCCATGCCGCGTTGATCAGTCGGGGGGTGGGTTACGAAGCGTGGGACGACAGGTCATCTTTATGCTGCGGGCGGGGGTGTTTCCAGTAAGTGGAAAACGATTTTCTTACTTGCGTTTCTGCGCGGGCAACCTCTTTGTCGTCTATGAGCGCGAATTGTTTCCGCTTGTTCTTGGAGAGGTGTCCATCATTTTGCGCGATATATCGGATGAGTTTCTCCAGTTCCGGCTGTGGCGCGTCCAGCCATTGGGTGAGTGACCGATGCGCGCTGTCATAGGCGCGCAGGTAAGCAAGTTCATCAGCCAGGTCGTGGTCAATCGCGCGCTCGAGGCAGCATCGGGAAAATTTGCGCCGAGGTGTATAGGCAGGTGGTGTTGAAGTGCGCGTGGTGATCGATCGCACTGCCTTTTTTGGCCAGCGCATCGACGTCGGCGATCGCCACCCGCATTTTGTGCGTACCGTTGGGCAGCAATTCGCAGACGGTGAGCTGGTCAAGATCGCGCGAGTCATCGTTGTCGAGCGAGCACCAGAGCAAGTCGCGAAGATCGCGGATATCGGGCCCTGTTTCGCGCGCGGCATCGTGCAAGCCCGCAACCTGCTCTTCAACACTGGCGCCGAATTCGGGTTGCAGGCCGTGATCGGTCATCGCCTGTTTGGCCAGGCGCAGCAGATCGGAGCGGTGATGCCGGCGCTGCCGGGCGTATTTTTTTAGGCGACGGGCTCCTGCGGGTTTGTTGATCTCGGCAGCGTGCGCCGTGGTGGCCGCAGGTGCATCTTTATCAGAGTCCGCAATCCTGGAAATAAGCGCTTGCTAAAAAACCCTGTCAATTTTGTTTGCGGCAAATAGTATTGTCGCCGCCAGACCAGAAGTTGGCGTTGTGCAAGCGGAACCCGCAGCGGGGTGGCAAAACTTTTGCTCAAAAAGAACGGCTATCCTGAAGTGCATAACGCCGGCGCCTGGCCCCACTTGTTAACTGCGTAGTGAATCCTCGTTTCTGTATTGGGGGGCGTTGGCCTGACGATGCGGCCCGCTGATACACTCAAACCATGAAGATCATTCCCTTCATCCGTTGGCTCTGCGTCCTGCAGCAGTCGAGCCTCTCCGCCAGCCGTATGGTGTTGACCCTCTACGCGCTGCAGTTGGACGCACCGGCTTTGGTCGTCGGCGCGCTGGTGGCACTGTTCTCGTTCTTCCCGGCGACACTGGCGGTGGTCGCCGGCCGCCTTGTCGACCGCTATGGCGCGCGCTGGTTCCTCGCGGCGAGTGCGGCCGGTTCGGCGCTTGGGATGTGCCTGCCGATCGCCTTGCCGTCGTTGGCGTCGGTGTTGATTGCGGGCGCGCTGGCGGGGCTATCGATGGTGTTTTACAACGTGTCGCTGCAAAGCCTGACCGGGCTCTGGAGTACGCCCGGCACACGCGGGCGCAACTTCTCCACCTATTCGATGATGACTTCGGCCGGTGGTCTCATCGGTCCGGTGATCGGCGGCTACGCGGTCGATCATTTCGGCTACAGCATTGCCTGTGCGATCACCGGCGTGTTGACCCTGCTGACCGTGGTCATGCTGATCTTCCGTCGCGGCAATCTGGAGCCGGCCTCGCAGCGCGCGGTGGCACCCAAGGGGTCCATTCCGCTGCGCGAGACGCTGGCCATGCTGCGCGACCCCATGGTTCGTCACACCATCACCACCGGTTGCCTGCTGAACTCCGGCATGAACATCTATGTTGCCTACATGCCGGTGTATGCCCACGGTCTGGGTATGTCGGGCGCGGCCATTGGGCTCATCCTCTCCAGCCAGGCCGCCGCAGCCTTCGTGGCGCGTGCCCTGTTGCCGCGCAGTCTGCTGTGGCTGAAGGAAGAGGGCGTGCTGGTGCTGGCCTTCGTACTCGGTGCGGCGAGCCTTGTGCTTCTACCGCTGCTCCACGCACCGGTGATGCTGGGGCTGCTGTCTTTCATCTTTGGACTGGGCATGGGCAACGGCCAGCCCATCGTCACCATGCTGACCTTTCAGAACTCGCCACCGGGGCGTTCGGGCGAAGGCGTTGGCCTTAAGGTCACAGCGAATCACCTTACCAACATGGTGAGCCCGCTGCTCTTTGGTGGCATCGCCACCGCCGTCGGCTTGCTGCCCATGTTCTGGGTCAACGGGCTGTTGATGGCGGCGGGGGCGTGGATCAGTCGGCCGAAGAAGTAGTGCTGGCGGCTGCAGCGCCCGGAGATGGCGTCATGCACCGGCTCTGGGTGGTCGGGATGATGATGATTGCATCGTTCGCATCCGGCGCTTTGGCGACTACGCAGGGCTGGGCATTACTCAAACACGTGCCGTTGATAGCGGTCAGCCTGACCGGTATGCCAGTGCGCGATAAGATGAGTGACACGTATTGCAAATACGGCTGCGCTGTTTAAGCGCGCGGTTTGCCGGCGTCGTCGAGTAACAGCGGCGGCAGCGACAGCGTCACCCGGGTGCCCTCGGCAGGAGCGCTGTCTACGCTGAATGTGCCTTCGTGCAGGCGGGTGATTTCCTTGACCAGTGCCATGCCGAGGCCGGCGCCGGGCAGGTTGCCCGAGGTGTCGACGCGGAAGAAGCGTTCGCCAAGATGGTCGAGATCTTCGCTGGAGATGCCGATGCCGTGGTCTTCGACGATGATTTCGAGTGTACTGTTTTGCGCATCACCGCGGCGCCGCAAGCTCAATGTGACTGTCTGATCGGCGGCGGAAAACTTCAGCGCGTTATCGAGTAGATGCATGACCGCGCACACCATCTTGGTGTAATCGATGCGGGCCAGCAGCGTCTCCGCCGGCGCATTGAGGACAATACGCCCGGAGGCCTGATGAAAGGTATGGCGGGCTTCTTCAGCCACCGCGCGCAGGTCGTGCGGGTCGTAGGAAAAATCGCTGCCGTTGAGATTGTCGATACGATCAAGATCGAGCATCTCGGTGATGATCTCACTGGTGCGGTCGGCCTGGCGGGCGATGGTCTCCAGATGATCGCGGCGCGTGTCGCTGTCGTAATCGACCGCCAGCAGCAGTTGCGAATAGCCGAGGATGCTGGTCAGCGGCGTTCTGAGTTCGTGCGCCGCGGTGTTCAAAAACCGGCTCTTCATTTCGTCGAGCTCGTAACGCGCGGTGACGTCCTTGAAATACAGCAGCAAATACACGCCGAAGGCTGTTTTCAGCGCGCGCCGCAGGAGCACTCTTTTGCGCGGCCGGGCGAGATGGATCTCGTGCTCTGATTCGACCGCCTTGGGGCTGGCGTTGATGTCCAGCATCTTCGGCTCGATCGGGGGGTATTCTCTACCGGCATTGCATTGTTGACCGATCATGCGGTCGAACGCAGCCACGCCCAGACCGCGGACGGCCTCGGCTGCCAGGCCGGTGTGTTCCAGAAAAGCGCGGTTGGTGTAGGCCACGCAATCGTTTTCGTCAAAAGCCACCAGGCCGTCGGCGCTCATCGAGGTCAGCGCTTCGATGCGTGACGACCAGACAGCCAGATCGCGCTCTGCATCTTTTTGCGCGGTGACATCGGTGAGGCTGCCGAAAAAATGCGTCAGATTCCCCTTTGCATCGTGCACCGGCGAGGTGCTCAACTGGTTCCAGAACGGGCTGCCATCCTTGCGGTAATTGCGCAGCGTCAGCGTGATCGCTTGCTGCGCAGCGAGCGCGACGCGCAGCCGGTTGAGATCCGCTTCCTCGGTACCTTCGCCATGGAGGATGCGGCCGGGGGGCTTGCCGAGCACTTCGGCGCTGCTGTAGCCAGTGATGGTTTCGTAGGCGCGGTTGACGAAGACGGTGGTAAAACTGTCGTCATTGACTTCGACAACGATGATGCCCTGCGAGGATTCAGCCACCGCCCGTGCCCAGATCCGTTGCAACGATGTCGTCGGGTTGGTGCCGTCGGGGGTCACGGTTAAGATACGCCTTCGTCGGTTCGCTTCAGCGCCGAATCTTGTTCAAGCAAAAAGCGATGCAATTGTCGGTGGTTGGGGCGGCTGGGTGCGAGCTACCAGCCATGGACTCGTTTTTGCGCAGTGACCGATATGGTTGGATATTTCTTAAGAAATGGTCGGTAGAGAGCTTAATTTTACCTGAGCTGAACATAGATATGCGGATTAGATATGGGTAAACGCAAAACGACCGCGCGCGTCCAGAAAATATTTGCATCGCGGCCAGATGCGTTGGTTGGGGCGGCGGCAGAGCGCCGAGAAGGCCATGCGATAATGGCCCTTCCTGCTCAACAAACTCTCTTGAAAAGCTGACATGGCCCAACCCCGCATCGTCGTGACACGCGAAGTTTTTGATGAAACCATCGATTTTCTGGGCCGGCATTGCGAGGTCGAGGCCAATCAGGCGGATGTGCCGCTGACGGCCGACCAGATCGCCGCGCGTCTGCGAAATGCGGAGGCGCTGATGTGTTCGCTGACCGACAAGGTCGACGCCGCGCTGCTGGCGCAATGCCCCAAGCTCAAGGTGGTGGCAAACATCGCCGTCGGCTACAACAACATCGACGTCGCCGCCTGCACGGCGCGCGGCATCATGGTCACCAACACGCCGGGCGTGCTCGACGACAGTACCGCCGATCTGGCGTGGACGCTGATGCTGGCGACGGCGCGGCGTCTGACCGAGGTCGAAGCGTCTATCCGTGGCGGCGACTGGACGGGCTGGCGCCTCAAGCAATGGCTGGGCGTGGATGTGCATCACGCCACGCTGGGCATCATTGGCATGGGTCGCATTGGGCAGGCGATTGCCAAGCGTGCCAGCGGCTTCGATATGCGCGTGATTTATCACAACCGCAAGCCGCTCGCCGCCGACATCGAGCAGCGACTCAACGCCCGCTACGCGACGCAGGACGCCTTGCTCGCCGAGGCCGATTTCATCATCTTGCAAATGCCGTATTCCGCCGACACCCATCATCTGATCGGTGCGCAGGAACTGGCCAAAATGAAGCCTACCGCCATTCTCATCAATTCAACGCGCGGCGGGGTGGTCGATGACGTTGCACTGATCGAGGCGCTGCAGGCCGGCACCCTCCGCGCCGCCGGGCTCGACGTTTTTGAAAACGAGCCGAAACTGAATCCGGGCTTTCTTGCCCTGAAAAACGTCGTGCTCTCGCCGCATATCGGCAGCTCGACTGAGGCGACGCGTCGCGCCATGGCGATGACGGCGGCGGCCAATGCGGTGGCCGCACTGACCGGTGCGCTGCCGCCCAATCTTCTTAACCCCGAAGTTAAACGCGACCAGTAGATTAATTACGATTATTTAATATTAAGCAGGATTAAGCGCGGTTAGATACGAGATACGAATAGGCACAAATAGGCACGACTGCACACGATGAAGTGCGGTTGGCGCAGTTCGGCACGAGCCAGCACAGTTCAGCACATTTCAGCACATTTCAGCACAGTTCAGCACAGTTCAGCACAGTTAATCGTAGCCGCGGCCGGCGGCGCACAGGTCAGCGCCGCGAGGCGGGAAGACGATGCAAATTATTCATCTGATGATCGAGGTCATGCTGCCGCTGTCGCTACTGGTGGGGGCGGGCGCGGTTTGGCCTTTGTTGTTTCCCGACACCGATGTCGAGGCGCTGCGCTCGCAGTTAAACCGCTTGGTGCTCTATCTGTTTTTTCCGTGCATTTTGTTTGCGGTTGGCGCCAGCACGCGCATCACCACCGAGCTACTCGCAGTGCCGCTGCTGGTGGGGTTGGGCACGCTGGGTTCGGGCGCGCTGCTCTATGTGCTCTTGTATGTGTCGCCGCTCGGCCGCAATTTGGCCGACCCGACGCGCGCCGCGCTGATGATCGGCGGCATGTGGGGCAACACCTTCAATCTCGGCGCGCCGGTGCTGATGTTTTTTTTCGGTCGCGAGGCGGTGCGTTACGCCGTCTTCAACGACATGCTGATGACGATGCCTTTTGTCTGGACGCTGGGCGTGTTGATCGCGACGCGGCTGGGGTCGCATGGCAGCGCGGAATCCTATCCGTCGGTGTGGCGCGTGCTGTTCTCGATTCCGCTGCTGTGGGCGTTTGCCGCCGGCCTGGCCTTGCAATACACGGGGCTGGCCTATGCGCCGCTGGTCAACGCCGCGCACATGATCGGTCAGGCGACGATCCCGTTGGTGTTGTTCGTGCTGGGGATGACCATCCCATGGCGCAACCTCACACCGCGCCCGGAGATCCTCGCCGCGGCCGGGGTCAAATTACTCTTCGCGCCGCTATTGGTGGCGCTGGCGGCGCGCTGCTTGTTCGAACCACTGAGCGAGGCGCATCTGGCGGCCTCGATTGAAGCGACCACACCAGCGATGATGACCGTGCTGCTACTGGCCGAACGCTTCCGTCTCGACAGTGCGGCGGCGGCTTTGCTGATCGGCTGGAGTACAATTCTGTTCTGGCTGACATTGCCGCTGACGCTGGCGCTCGGGTTGATTCATTAGCGTTGCGTTGAGCAAGCGGCGGCGCGGTCGATCCACTGGTGAGGGCACGCCGGCCGTTGGTCGGGCCAACCCGCCGCGTTGCCGGCAGCGCCCTTAAGATGCCGGTTTTCTGGAGTGATGGATGAAAAAAATCAGTTTGTTGGCGGTGCGGCTTAGCGTATTTAGTATTGGCTTAAGTATTGGTTTAAGTATGGGTTTAAGTATTGGACTAAGCGGTCTGGCTGCGCCGGCCATTGCGCAGGCGCCCAAACCCGCGCCCGCTGCGGAGTGGTACCGCGCCGGTCACGTCACGCTGCGGCTGGCGGATGCGGCGCGCGATTTCAACGCGACCTGGCAGTTTGATCGCGCCGACAACGGCGACAACCGCGTGATCCGCGAGGAGCGTCGCGCCGGTGTGGCGCTCAACGCCACCGTGATGATGGTGTGCGATGACCTCGCGCTGCTGATGCAGGGCGTGGCGCCAGTGCCGCGCCGCGAGATGCGCGAACTTGATGAGCCGGTGCTGCATTTGCAAATGCTGCTGCGCCTGCTGGCGCGCGCTGTGCCTGAAGGGCCGGCGGCGGTGGTCGCTGTAAAAAACCTCGAACTCGACGAAGCGGCCAACCCGCTGCAGGTGCAAAAAAGCCAGGCGGCGCGGCTCGATTTCAATGCGCCGTGGCGTGTGCGCGGTCGCGTCACGCGCGACGGCGATGCGCTGGCCTTCGAGCTGGTCTTTAATCATGCCGGGGCAAATACGCAGGATGCGCGCAGCGAATTGACGCTCTCCGGCCGCTGGCAGCGCGAGACTGCGGCGCGCAGTTTCGCCGACAGCACGGCGATCGCCGACTGGCGGGTGTTTCGCGTCAACCCGGTGCCGGTCACCACCGGCGGGCACACGCGTCTTGAATCGATGGTGATCACGACACCGCTGCGCTATGCCACGCTGGGTCACCTGCGCCGGCATATCGAGCGTGCGTGGAGTTCGAATCCGAAAGTGGCAGCGATCATGGAGTGCAAAGCATGAGTGTTAAACCGGCAGTGGGTTTTATCGGCATCGGCGCCATGGGCGAACCGATGGCGCTTAATTTGATCAAGGCCGGCTACGCGCTGACCGTGTATGCACGCCGCGCGGAGGCGGCCGCCGCGCTGGTGAGGGCAGGGGCGGCGCTGGCGGCGACACCGGCAGTAGTCGCGCGCGCGTCCGAGATCGTGGTCACCATGGTGACCACCGCCGCCGATTGCGAGCAGGTGACGCTGGGGGCGCAGGGCATCATCGAGGGCGCGGTAGCCGGCGCGGTGGTGATCGACATGGCGACGATTTCACCGCTGGCGGCGCGGCGCATTGCCGAGGTCCTCGCCACGCGCGGCATTGAACATATCGATGCACCGGTGTCGGGCGGGCCGATGGGCGCGCGCGACGCCACGCTGTCGATCATGGCCGGTGGCACGGAGACGGTGTTTGCACGCGTCAAAGGGTTGTTTGAAGCGATGGGCAAAACCATCTTGCACATGGGCGACCACGGTGCCGGCCAGGTCACCAAGGCCTGCAACCAGTTGAGCCTGACGGTGACGCTGCAGGGCGTCGCCGAGGCGATCAACCTCGCCGCGCGCTGCGGCGTTGATCCGGTCAAGGTGCGCGAGGCCATGCTCGGTGGTTTTGCGGCTAGTCGCGTGCTCGAGTTGTTTGGCAAACGCATGGTCGAGCGTGATTTCGAACACGGCGTGGATGCGCGCTTCTATCACAAGGATCTCAATATCGTGCTTGGCTTGACGCACGAACTCGGTCTGCCGTCGCCGGCGGCGGCGGTGACGCTGCAGCAGATCAATGCGCTGGTCGGGCGCGGCGGTGCGTATTCGGATTTTTCGCGCATGATCGAAGTGCTCGAACAAGCCGGCGGCGCAAAATAGCCAGCCCCGCGCAGGGCGCCCCGGGCGGCGGCCTGCGCTACACTAGCAGGATGCCGGCGCGGTAATCCTGCCCCGCCGTGCCGCGGAGGAAAGTAATGAGTCTGACTGTTTATGAGGCGGCGACGCCGCGTCTGCATCGTAGCGAGCTGGCAGTGCCGGCATCCAGCCTGAAAATGATTGAGAAGGCGAGCCGCAGTGCCGCCGATATCGTGTTTTTTGACCTTGAAGATTCGGTCGCGCCCGACGACAAGCCGCGTGCGCGCAAGAACATCATCGCCGCCCTTAACGATCTCGATTGGGGCACGCGCACGCTGAGCGTGCGCATCAACGGGCTCGATACACCGTTTACCTATCGCGACGTGATCGAAGTGGTCGAGGCCTGTCCGCGCGTCGATATGCTGTTTCTGCCCAAAGTCGGCGTTGCCGCCGACGTCTACGCGCTCGACGTGCTGGTGACGCAAATTGAAAACGCGCACGGCCGCAGCAAACGCATCGGTTTTGAAATCATGATCGAAACCGCACTCGGGCTGTGCAACGTCGAGTCGATCGCGCAGTCAAGTAAACGCCTTGAGGCGATGTGTTTCGGCTCGGGCGACTTTGCTGCCTCGACTGGCGCGCGCACCACCACCATCGGTGGCTTAAATCCCGATTACGCGGTGTTGTCCGAGCCCGATCCGGCGGGGCATCGCAGCTCTTATCCGCTCGATCCGTGGCACGCCGCGCAATCGCGCATCGTCACCGCTTGTCGCGCCTATGGGCTGCGTCCGCTCGACGGCCCGTACAGTGACTTCAATGACAAGGACGGTTTGCTCGCCTCGAGCCGGCGTTCGGCGGCGCTGGGTTTTGAAGGCCGCATGGTGATTCATCCGTCACAGATTGATACGGTCAACGACGTCTTCAGTCCGGCGCCCGCCGAAGTCGAGCGCGCACGGCGTATCGTTGAGGCGATGGCGCAGGCGGCGCGTGAAGGGCGTGGTTCGGCGCAGCTCGACGGTCGTATGATCGATATCGCCAACATCCGCATGGCGCAAAGCATCATCAGCAAGGCAGAGGCGATCGCCGCCGCGGCGGCGTGAAATACCCGCGCGGCTGTGGCGGCGTGAATTACCAACGCCCCAGCAGCGGCGTGAATTACCAACGCCCCCGCGGCGGCGTGAATTACCAACGCCCCCGCAGCGGCTTCAAGGTGCCAACACCCCCCGCAGCGGCTTAACGACACCAACGCCGCGGTAGCTGTGCGATGAGCCCCCCGGCAGCGCCGGGTTTATGGGCGCGTATTGCGATGACGACAGCGAACGCCGGCAACGAGTTTGCAGCACAGACGCAGGCGCCGCTGCACGACGAGCGCGTGCGCTTGCTCTATCGGCACCTTGCTGGCGGCGGCGCTGGTCGGCCTGGCGGCGCACACCTTACTGCCGCAACCACTGTTGATGGGATGGTTGTCCCTGGTCGGCGTGATCAGCGGTGGCCGCTTGGTGCTCTACCGGCGTTTTGCCGCGCTGCCCGCGGCCGCGGCGGGTTTGTCGATGTGGGGGCGTGTATTTGTCGCCGGAGCGCTGGCGATGGGTTGCCTTTGGGGTTGCCTTTGGGGTTGTCTGGGCGTGTTGTGGTTGCCGCGTGGCGACCTCGTGCAGCAACTCTTGGTGGTGGCAGTGAATTTATCGGCGCGGCAATTTGGTCGCGAGGGACTGGCCGAACGCATTGCTGCCAGCTTCAGTGAGAGCGGCTTGGAGGCGCGCCATCTCGAACTCGAAATCACGGAGTCCGCGGTTAAGGGAAACGCCGAGCGCGCGGTCGCCATACTCGATGAATTGCAGGCGATAGGGGTGCGCGTGGCGCTCGATGATTTCGGCAGCGGCTATTCTTCGCTCGGTTACCTGAAGCGCTTCCCGGTCGACAGCGTGCAGATCGACCGTTCGTTTATCGCCAAGCTGCCGCACGATCAGGATGACATTGCGATCACGCGCGCGGTGATTGCGATGGCGCACAGCCTGCGCCTGACGGTGGTTGCCGAGGGTGTGGAAACCGGGGCGCAGGAGCGTTTCCTGCGCGAGCATGATTGCGATGAAATGCAGGGCTATCGTTGCGGCCAGCCCTGTGATGCTGAGGCGCTCGCGCGCTTGCTGGCCGCGCCGCCGCTCACGCCGTCGGCCTAGC
>CAMDSO010000089.1 GCA_945906935.1 Bordetella parapertussis | reverse complement strand
GGGCATCCTGCACGGCGGCCTGCAAGGCGGCGACCAGCTTGTCCATGATCGGTTTCGGCGTGCCTTTGGGCGCATAGAAACCATGCCAGACGACGACTTCAAAACCCTTCATGCCCTGTTCGGCGAGCGTCGGCACTTCTTTGAGCGAGGCGACGCGTTGCGCCGAAGTGACGCCGTAGACCTTGACCGTGTTGGCCTTGATCTGCTGGGTCGTGTTGGTGGTCTGGTCGCACATCAGGTCCACCTGACCGCCGAGCAGATCGGTCATGGCCGGGGCCGTACCTTTGTAGGAGATCGAGGTCAGATCGGTCTCGATGCGGTTCATTAACAACAGACCGCACAGGTGTGAGGCGGCGCCGATACCGGCGTTGGCGTAATTGAGTTTGTCCTTGTTCGCCTTGAGATAGGGCAACAGCTCTTGAAGATTATTCGGTGGCAGTGATTTCTTGCCGAGCAGGGTCATCGGCACGTCGGCAACCTGGCCGATGAATTCAAAATCATTCATGGTGTCGTAGGGCAGCGTGCGATACAGCGTCGGCGCGGTGGCCATGCCGATGTGCATCAATAGCAGCGTGTAGCCGTCGTTTCTAGCCTTGGCGACTTTGTTGATGCCGATGGTGCCGCCGGCGCCGCCGGTGTTTTCCACCGCCACCTGCTGTTTGAGCGTGTTGGTGAGGGTGACGCCGAGATTGCGCGCCAGCGTATCGGTGGGGCCGCCCGCCGCGAATGGCACGACGACCGTGATGGATTTGTTGGGGTAGTCCTGGGCCCCGGCGTTGAATGTCGCCGCCACAAGGCAGGCCGCGGCGACACGCGTCAAATTTGCAAGCATGAAAATCTCCTTAATTATTGTTTTACACATTGATCAGATCAGTAGTGCCCAGTTAAAAATTAAATAAATTCAAATGGTTACTGTCGCCCGCATTGTCGATTGTGTTCTTGTCGAGCTGCCAGGCGCTTGAAACCTCGGTTTTCTCGAATATTGAGACCGACAAAATCCGTAACAAAGTGTAGAGCGAGGCGTTCAATTGAAGTTCCTTCTTAACAATGGCAATGAGCACGTCGGTGGACACGGCGCACCAGATGTCGCGCAGGCTCTCGCGCCTAGTCAGTTGAGCAAAAGGCCATGACGCGAAACTGCTCGGAGCAGTTCAGGCGACGCACGCCCGAATCGCCGCCATCGCGAGCCGCGGTTCGAGCAAGGCTTGTCCATGGCACGAACTCCAATCAGAAATCTCCAAGGGGCTTGAGCCTTGAAAGTTACACAAGAATGAGAAAACAAATCTCAAATCGGCACCAAATAAAGTCGGCTGCCTGGCCACGCCACGCCAGCGTTGGCTTTCACTACAAATTTACCCAGCTTAACCGGACACTACTGTGAACAAATATAGCTTAAAGATACCATAGTTATGTTCTGCTGTTGGGGCGCTGGCACATGCTACGCGGAAATGCGTGCTCCGTCCTGTCGTTGGCTGCGGTGCTTTGATCTAGCGCAAAAAGCCTTCGATCGCTGCCGCCAGCGCCTGCGGTTGGTCGTGGTGCAACATATGGCCGCAGCCGGTCAGCGTGACCTCCGCAAGCTGTGCAAAGGCCGCTGTGCGTTCGGCAAATTGCTTGGCGTCGTCGCCACGCCAGCCGGGGGCGCTCGAGGCATCGCCGCGCACCCATAAAACCGGTGCCGTAATTTGCCGCCAGCAGGCGAGCAGTTCTTGCAGACGGCTCAGCACCGGATTGACGATCTTGTGTTTGGGATCGCTGCGCAGTTCGATGAGCCCGGCGGCGGTTGCGTGCGCCCAATGAGGCGCGAGGAACGCGGCCTGTGCCGCCGTCAAGCGCGGATTGTTTTTTTGCATGCGGGCGGCCACCGCCTCGAACGAGGCATAGGTTTTGAAGACCGGCGGCGCGTTAAGCTGGTCGAGCCAGCGCGTATAACGTGGCGCCGCCGCACCGGCTTCTGTGCGCGCGGCGCCGAAGCCTTCAAGCGAAATGAGTTTTGCCACCCGCTGCGGCCGGATGCCGGCATAGGTGCAAGCCACATTTCCACCCATGCTGTGGCCGATGAGGTTGACTGGCGCCTCGGGTTGATAGAGGTGCAGCAGTGCGTCGAGGTCGGCGTAATAGTCGGGGAACCAGTAGCCCTCGTGCGCCCATGCACTTTGGCCGAAACCGCGCCAGTCGGGGGCGATGACATGCCACTCCTGCTGCAAACAATCGACCAGAAACTGGAAAGAGGCCGAGACGTCCATCCAGCCGTGCAGCAGAAATAGTTTCGGTGCGGCCGGGTCGCCCCAGCAGCGCACGTGATAGCGCAGGGTGCGGATGGTGTGAAATTGTGAGCTGCAGGGTTGCATAGGCTCGGTGCCTTGATAAATCCCAATTCTGCGCGCGTTCGGGCGTCGGCGGCTAGTACTCCGTGTTTGAAATGTGCGGCTGAATGACTGCTTGAAAAATGAGGCGATTAAAATTTATGGTGTGCGCCGCGTAGGGAAATCAAGGCGCCGCCGGCGCCACATGAGATTCGGCAAGTCGTTGCAGGTGCAGGGCACTAGGGGCGTGGCAGTGCCGCGCCTTGCCCGCGCAGATTGAGCCACCAGAGCAGCGCCAGGCTGGCGGCCAGCAGCAACATGCCAGCGATCTCAACGCGATTGAAGTTTTCGCCGTAATGCAGGTGGGAAAACAGGATGCCGAGTGCCGGTACCGCCATCATGCCCAGACCGGCGACGCCGGCCGATAACTGCTTGAGTATGAACAGCCACAACAGCCAGCCTAACGCAGTGGCAACCACTCCGCTGGCAGATATCAGGAGGATGAAATAGCTGTTCCATACCACCGGTTTCGATGGCACCACGAGGGCGATCGCGCAACAGACCAGGCCGCCGAGGAAGAGCTGCCAGGTGGTGACGGTGAGCAAGTCGAAATCGCTGCGGCTGCGCCAATCTTTGGCGATCACGGTGCTGATCGCCCAGCTCACGCCGGAGAGTACGGCGAGTACACGGCTGAACAGGCTGCCAGAAAAATCCCAGGGTTCGAGCACCAGCGTCAGTCCGCAGCCAGCCAGCGCGACGCCCGCCCATTGCAGGCCGCGGATGCGCTCGCCGAGGGCGAGCCAGGCGAAGAGCAGTGTCCAGAAAGGAAAGGTGTAGATCAGTACGGCGGATTTGCCCACCGCGCCTTCGACCAGCGCCCAGCTCGACAGGCAGAGAAAACCGGTGGTTTGAAACAGTCCTAGCAGAAAGGTACGCGTCAACGGCGGTGGTGCGAGCGGTTTTTTTAAAATTTTCAGCACGCTGAACATTACGAGCGAGCCAAAGATGCAGCGCAGCGCGGAAAAATCAAACGGACCGCTGAAGGCCAGGCCTTCTTTGACGACGATCCAGTTATAAGACCAGATAAACCAAAGCGCGCAGACAAAAGGGATTGCGCGGCGTGTATGAGGTGTGGTGGCCATGGTGTGCAGAGTTGCCGTTTCTGAGGGACAGACCGGCGCCGGGCATTATGCCCTGTCGTCACATCGGCAATCCGTGCAGAGAGCCAAACGGATGCCTGTGTGCCGTGCGCCCCGCCGCATTGTCAGCGCAATTCGTTACGGCGAGCTTGCGCCTCATTAAGTTGTCGTTGTGCGGTGACCACATCCTGCTCGAGCGCTTTGATACGTTGATCGTAGGCGTCGGTGGTGCGAACCCCGGTTTTGGTGCCTATGCGTTCCTCGGCTTTGGGTTCGCGGTTGCTCTCCAGCACCGCCTTCACGCGTTCCAGGTTTTGTTTGGCTTCGTTCAGATCGCTGTTGGCGGTATCGATGTTTTGTTGGCGACCGGCTGTCCCACCCGTCGCTGCCTCGCCAGTGGCCGTCGGTTTCGGCGCTGATGACGGTCCTGGCGTCGAGATATTCGACGGACGCATGACCAGCGGTTTTGATTCCTTTGCGCCGGGGGCCGGTTTGTCGCCAAAGACGATATGCCCGTCCGGCATTAGCGAGCGGTAAATCGCCGGTGCCTGGGCCGGCGTCTGGGCGGCTGCGACAACGCTGCACAGCGCGATGAAAAGGCTCAAGGTGAGGCGCATGGATGACTCCGCAGAGGGGCTGGCCGCAGGGTGGTAGTGCGGCAGAGGCTGCAATCTGACGGTGAAACGGTGGCCTGTCAAGATCGCCGCAGCGGCTGTTGCGGGAACGGCTGGTATAAGCGTGGCCATACCGTGCGTTTGCGAACAGTTGTCGTGCAAACAGATACTTGCATGACAGGTCAGACAGGTACTCAAGTGGCGACGGACACGCTAAAATGAACGCATGCCGACGCCCCCTTTTGTCCACCTTCGCCTGCACAGCGAATACTCGATTACCGACGGTATTGCGCGGATCGATGACACCGTGGCGGCGGCCCAAGCCGACGGCATGCCGGCGCTGGCACTCACCGATCTGTCGAATGTGTTCGGCATGGTCAAGTTTTACCGCGCCGCGCGTAGCACCGGCATCAAACCCATCATCGGCTGCGATGTGTGGATTGAGAATGAAACCGATCGCGACAAGCCGCATCGCCTGCTCTTGCTCTGCCAGTCGCGTGACGGCTATCGCAACCTGTGCGAACTCGTCACCCAGGCCTACCGCGTCAACCAGTACCGCGGTCGCCCCGAGATCAAGCGCGAATGGCTGGCCGCACCGGCCGGCGACGGACTGATCGCGCTGTCGGGGGCGCATCTCGGTGACGTCGGCATGGCGCTGTTGGCCGGCAACCTGAAACAGGCGCAAAGCTATGCGCGGGCGTGGGCGAAGCTGTTACCGCAGCGCTATTACCTTGAAGTGCAGCGCCTGCCGGCATTTGCCGGTGCGGCCACGATCGAGGATTGCGTGCAGCAGACGCTGCAACTCGCCTCCGAACTCAAGCTGCCGGTGGCGGCGACCCATCCGGTACAGTTTTTAAAGACTGAAGAATTTACTGCGCACGAGGCGCGGGTCTGTATTGCCGAAGGACAGATGCTGGCCGACCAGCGACGGCCGCGCCACTTCAGCACCGACCAGTATTTCAAGACGCAGGCCGAGATGGCCGAGTTGTTTGCCGACATCCCGCAGGCGCTCGCCAACACCTATGAAATTGCGCGACGCTGCAACCTGTCGATCGAACTCGGCAAAAGCCGCTTGCCGTTGTTTCCCACGCCCGAGGGCAAGACGCTCGACGATTTTCTGCGCGAGCGCGCTCATGAAGGGCTGGTGCAACGTCTGGCCCAGCTGTATCCCGATGCCGAAGAGCGCAGCAAACGCGTCGCCGAATATGAGGCGCGGCTTGAATTCGAGATTAAAACCATCATACAGATGGGGTTCCCTGGCTACTTCCTGATCGTTGCCGACTTCATCAACTGGGCCAAAAACAACGGCGTGCCAGTGGGGCCGGGGCGCGGTTCGGGTGCGGGTTCGTTGGTGGCCTATTCAATGGGCATCACCGATCTTGATCCCCTGCGCTACAAGTTGCTGTTCGAGCGCTTCCTCAACCCCGAGCGGATTTCGATGCCCGACTTCGACATCGACTTCTGCCAGGACGGGCGCGATCGCGTGATCGATTACGTGCGCCAGAAATATGGCGCCGACAGCGTTTCGCAGATCGCCACCTTCGGCACCATGGCGGCGAAGGCGGTGGTGCGCGATGTCGGCCGCGTGCTCGATTTGGGGTACAACTTTTGCGACCAGATCGCCAAGCTGATTCCGTTCCAGCCGGGTAAGCTGATCACGCTGGAAATGGCGCGCGACATGGAGCCGGTGCTGCGCGAGCGCGAAAAGAACGAAGAGGAGGTGGCGCGCCTCCTGGAACTCGGCGGCCAGCTTGAAGGTATGACGCGGAACGTCGGCATGCATGCCGGCGGCGTGTTGATCGCGCCGGGCAAACTCACTGAATTTTGTCCGCTCTACATGGCCGAAGGCTCATCGTCGGCGGTCAGCCAGTTCGACAAGGACGACGTCGAAGCGGCGGGCCTGGTCAAGTTCGACTTCCTGGGCTTGACCACCCTCACCATCCTCGACTGGACGCTGCGTTACATCAAGCGCCTCGATCCGGCCTACAACACGCCGCTCGAATTGCTGCCGCTCGATGACGTCGCGGCCTACCGGATTTTTTCCAGCGCCAATACCTCGGCGGTGTTCCAGTTTGAATCGCGCGGCATGCGCGACATGTTGAAGCAGGCGCGGCCCGACCGTTTTGAAGACATTATCGCCTTGGTCGCGCTGTATCGACCGGGGCCGATGGATTTGATTCCGGATTACATCGCGCGCAAACACGGCAAGCGCTTTGATTATCCGGAGCCGCGTGTCGAGTCGATTCTGGCCGAGACCTACGGCATCATGGTCTATCAGGAACAGGTCATGCAGATGGCGCAGATCATCGGCGGTTACTCGCTCGGCGGCGCCGATCTGTTGCGGCGTGCGATGGGCAAGAAAAAGGCCGAGGAGATGGCCGAGCATCGCAGCATCTTCCGCGAGGGGGCTGGCAAAAACGGATTGAAGGAGGCCAAGGCCGACGAACTCTTCGACTTGATGGAGAAGTTCGCCGGCTATGGCTTTAACAAGTCGCACGCCGCCGCTTATGCGCTGGTGGCCTATCACACGGCCTACCTCAAGGCGCATCATCCGGCCGCCTTCATGGCGGCCAACATGTCGGCCACCATGGATGACACCGACAAGGTGAAGATGCTCTATGAAGACAGCCTTGCCAACAAGCTGAAGATACTGCCCCCCGATATCAACAGCGGCGAATATCGTTTTGTGCCGATTGATGTGCAGACGCTGCGTTATGGTCTCGGTGCGGTCAAGGGCACCGGCGAATCGGCGATCAATTCCGTGGTTGCCGCGCGTGCCAAGGACGGCCCCTTCCGCGATCTCTTTGATTTTTGCGAACGCGTCGACAAACGGCTGGTCAACCGGCGCGTCGTCGAGGCGCTGATACGCGCCGGTGCTTTCGATGCGATTGACGAAAACCGTGCGCGCCTGCTGGCTTCGGTTGGTGTTGCGCTGGGGGCGGCCGAACAAAACGAACGCAATGCGCAGCAGGTCAGCCTGTTTGGCGGGGCGGGCGAATCGGCGCAAGCGCGTCCCGCCATGGTCGAGGCCGCAGCGTGGGATCGCCGGGTGTTTTTGCGCGAGGAAAAAATAGCGCTCGGCTTTTATCTCTCGGGGCATCCGTTCTCGGCGTACAAGGATGAGATCGGCCAATTTGTGCGCACCACCCTCGACCGCTTGCAGGCCTCGCAGGGGTATGGCAACAGCGCGCCGGCGCAGTTGATCGCCGGGGTGGTCGAATCGGTGCGTTTCATGAAGACGGCGACCTCGCGTCTGGTCATCATCGCGCTCTCCGACGGCAATGCGACGCAGGAAATCGTCATCTATGGTGAGAACTTCGACCAGTACCGCAAAGTGGTGGTCGACGACGCGGTGTTGGTGATGGAGGTGAAGGTGCGCAACATCACGCGCGGCGGTGATGATGGCGAAACCTTTGTGCGCATTACCGCGGAAAAAATTTATGATCTGGAGGCTGCGCGCAACAAATTTGCGCGTGGCGTGCGCCTGACCTGCAACGGCCAGTCCTCGGCGACGAAGCTGCGTGAATTGCTGCAGCCGTACCGTAATGGCAGCTGTCCGGTGACGCTGGTTTATCACAATCAAAAAGCGAGCTGCGAGATCCAGCTTGGCACCGAATGGCGCATCAGTATCAACGATAACCTGATGCAGTCGCTGGCTGCCTGGCTGCACGAAAAAAACGTCAAGGTGTTATACGGCTAGTCCGGGGGGGTTACACATGAAGCAGTGGCTGCAGGTTTTTGCGGTATCTTTTTTTTGGGTGTGCGCAGCGTTGCCCGCCGCGCAGGCGGCGGATGCCGCGGCAGGACGTCACAAGGTGGTGTTCCAGGTCAGTGATAATGACCCGGCCAAGTGGAACCTCGCGCTGAACAACGTCCGCAATATCCAGCAGGATCTGGGGCGTGAGAATGTCGAGGTCGAGTTGGTTGTCTACGGTCCCGGCCTCAATATGCTGAAGCTGGACTCGGCGGTGGCGGCGCGGGTGGCCGAAACGCTGGGCAATGGCGCCGGCATAATTGCCTGCGAGAACACCATGCGTGGCGGCAAGCTGACAAAGAACGACTTGCTGCCCGACATTGGCTTTGTCAAAGCGGGGGTTACCGCTTTGATGCTGCGTCAGCGCGAAGGCTGGGCCTATATACGGCCTTAAGCGGCGCGCGCCGGCGGCTTATGCGCCAGCCGTTTGAGCGGCGTCTATCATTTCGCGTGCCCGTGCCAGCGCACCGGCACGGTCGGCCTGCAGGCTGTGCGGCCCCATGGTGTCGAGCAGGCCCGCGCGCCGCATCAATGAGGCCGGTTGCACCTGCGCATTGCAGGCGAGCAGTGTGATGCCGCGCGCAGACAAATCGTAGAGCACCGTCTCCAACGTGTTGGCGGCGGTGGAGTCCATGTAGATCACATGTTCAAGATCGAGGATGACGACGCGCTGTGGTTCGGGTTGGGCGCGCGAGAGGATTTCCAGTGTGTCGGCGGCGCCAAAAAACAGCGCACCGCGCGACGCATAGAGCGTCACGCCGGCGGGGATGGCCGGATCGTCTTCGGGGCGCACACGTGTGATCACCGTCACCTGGGCAAGGCGGCGGATCAGCACCAGCGCCGCTGACAGCACACCGACTTCCACCGCGATGGTCAGATCAAAGACGACCGTCAGCACAAACGTCGACAGCAGCGTAGCCATGCGGCCGTGCGAGTAGTGCGTCATCGTCTTAAACTGGCTCCAGTCACCCATGTGTAGCGCGACGACCATGAGGATAGCCGACAGGCAGGCCAGCGGAATATGTTTGGCCAGCGGTGCGGCGACGAGTATCACGATCAACAGCGTGATGGCATGCACCATGCCGGCAACCGGCGTGCGACCGCCGTTGCGGATGTTGGTGCTGGTGCGGGCGATGGCGCCAGTAGCCGGGATGCCGCCGAAAAACGGCACCACGATATTGGCGATGCCCTGCGCGATCAATTCCTGGTTGGCGTCATGCTTGTCCTTGATCATGCCATCGGCAACCACCGCGCAGAGCAGTGATTCAATCGCGCCGAGCAGTGCGATGGTGACCGCCGGCACGATCAAATGGCGCAGATGTTCGAGACTCAGGTCGGGCGCGGCGAAGGCCGGCAGGGTTTGCGGGATGCCGCCAAAACGGCTGCCGATGGTTTCGACCGGCAGCTCGAAAAAGGCGGCGGCCAGTCCGCCCAACACCAGCACCGCAACCGGGGCCGGTAGTTTTTTGTTAAACCGCGCGGGCCACAAGAGCAAAAATAACAATGAGGCAGTGGCGGTCGCCACTGTGTAGCCGTCGGTGGTGTGCAGTGCGCCACCCAGTGTTTTGATTTGCGCAAAAAATTCCGCCGGCAGGGGGCCGGTTTGCAGCCCCAGAAAGTCCTTGATCTGTGAGAGGAAGATCAGCACGGCGATGCCGTTGGTAAAGCCGATGATCACCGGCACTGGAATGAATTTGATCAGCACGCCCAAGCGCAGCATGCCCATCGCCAGCAGCATGCAGCCGGCCATAAAGGTGCAGATCAGCAGGTTGGCGAGGCCATAGGTGGCAACGATGCCATAGACGATGACGATAAAGGCACCGGTGGGGCCGCCGATTTGCACGCGTGATCCGCCAAGTGCGGAAATGATGAAGCCGGCGATGATGGCGGTAAAAATACCAGCCTCGGGTTTGACCCCCGAGGCAATGGCAAACGCCATGGCGAGCGGCAGGGCGACGATGCCAACGGTGATGCCGGCGAGCACGTCGGCGATGAGGGTGGCGCGTTTATAGCCCTTGAGGCTGTCGATCAGCTTCGGGTGAAAGGCGAAATGACGCGAGAAGCTGCTCATGGGCGCTGTCGCATGGCGGAACCTCGGCGGCAGTCGGACAATCCCATTGAATACACCGGTTGCTCCGTCTTGTCTTTGCGCTGACGTAAATCCAGCCCTATTTCACCTTCATGCCGGGTTGCGCGCCGTCGTCGGGCGACAGAATAAAGAGGCCCGGTGTATCGCCTGAGGCGGCCAGCAGCATGCCCTCCGACATGCCGAATTTCATCTTGCGCGGTGCGAGATTGGCCACCATCACGGTGAGGCGGCCGACCAGGGTCGCCGGGTCGTAGGCCGATTTGATGCCGGCAAAGACCTGTTTGGTACCGAGTGCGCCGACGTCCAGTGTCAGACGCAGGAGTTTGTCGGCGCCCTCCACATGCTCGGCCATCGTTATTTTGGCGACACGCAAATCGATTTTGGCGAAGTCATCGATCGAAATTTGCGGGGTGCCACCATTCTCACCCTCTCCCTTGATGGGAGAGGGTTGGGGTGAGGGTGAAGGTGAAGGTGAAGGTGTAGCCCCAGCCTTGGCAGGCGTCGCTGGATGCGGTGTCGGATTCGTCACTTTGGCGGTTTCCTTTTCGATATCGAGCAGGGCGTCGAGTTGTTTCTCTTCGACGCGGGTCATCAGGTGGGCATAGGCATTGATCTGGCTGCCGCCCAGCGCAAAGCGCTCGTCGGCATGCGACCAGTCGAGCGGCGGAATATTCAAAAATGCTTCGACCTGTTGCGCGAGTTCGGGCAGCACCGGTTTGAGGTAGATCGTCAGTAGCCTGAACACCTCAAGGCTGGTGCTGCAGATGTGCTGTACTGAAGCCTGCAAGGCGGGGTCTTTGGCGCGCGCCCACGGCGCTGTTTGCGCCAGATATTCGTTGGCCAGATCGGCCAGACGCATCACTTCGCGCAGTGCTTTGCCGAATTCGCGCTGCTCGTAATGCTGTTTGATGAGGTCGCGTGAGGCGCGCACTTCACCCAGCAGTTTGGCTTCAGCGTCGTCGGCACCCGGCTGTGCCGACAAGCGGTGGTCGAAGAGGCGGGTCAGAAAGGGCGCGGTGCGGCTGGCAATATTGACGAACTTGCCGACCAGATCGCTGTTCACCCGCGCCATGAAGTCGTCGGGGTTGAAGTCGATGTCTTCGACGCTGGCATTGAGCTTGGCGGCGATGTAATAGCGCAGCCATTCCGGGTTCATGCCGACGTCAAGGTAACGCAGCGGGCTGATGCCGGTGCCGCGCGACTTCGACATTTTTTCCCCCGACACCGTAATGAAGCCGTGGACATTGACCTGGTTGGGGGTTTTCTTGCCGGAAAAGTGCAGCATCGCCGGCCAGAACAGGGTGTGGAAGTAGATGATGTCCTTGCCGATGAAATGCACCTGCTCGGTCGTCGGGTCGGCGAGGAATTGGTCGAAGTCGATACCCTTCTTCGCGCAATAGTTCTTGAAGCTCGCCAGATAACCGATCGGCGCATCGAGCCAGACATAGAAGAACTTTTTGCCGTCGGTGTCCGGAATCTCGATGCCGAAATAGGGCGCGTCGCGCGAGATATCCCAGTCGCCCAGCGCCTTGTCGCCGTCTCCGGTCAGCCATTCACGCGCCTTGTTGGCGACCTGCGGTTGCAGGTGTCCGGCCTCGTCGAGCCACTGTTTGAGAAAGTCGCGGCAGCGCGCATCGGACAGTTTGAAGAAATAGTGCTCGGATGACTTCATCACCGGCTGCGCGCCAGAGAGCGATGAATAAGGATTTGTCAGTTCGGTCGGTGCATAGACGGCGCCGCAGACTTCGCAGGCGTCGCCGTACTGGTCGGCGGCGCTGCATTTCGGGCAGCCCCCTTTGATATAGCGGTCGGCGAGGAACATCTGCTTGACTGGATCGAAAAATTGCTCGATCGACTTCGTGTAAATCAGGCCGGCGGCTTTGAGCTTGCCGTAAATCTCCTGCGACAGCGCGGTGTTCTCCGGCGAGTGCGTCGAATGCCAGTTATCGAAGGCGATGTGGAAACCTTCGAGGTATTTCTTGCGTTCGGCGGCGATGCGGCCGACGAGTTGTTCGGGCGTGATGCCTTCTGACTCCGCCTTGAGCATGATGGGCGCGCCGTGGGCGTCGTCCGCACAGACAAAATGCAGCTGATGGCCTTGCATGCGCTGGAACCGCACCCAGATATCGGCCTGGATGTATTCCATGATGTGGCCGATATGAAAGGAGCCGTTGGCATACGGCAGAGCCGTGGTGACAAATATGTTGCGTGGGGTCATGGGCGTGTGCCAGTGGTGTGCCGTCGCGGATCGCAAAGCGCGCTGGCGCGGGCATTTGGCAGGGCCGTGTTGGCAGCGGGTGTGCGGGTCATGGGTTCGGCTTGCGGATCAAGCGCGAGATTGTAACAAACCGCTTGTGTGATTTAAGGCTTTCCTATGGGCTTTGCCGTGGTAATTGTTTAGAATTCCGCCCTCACTGCAGTTAACCGGGACACCCCATGACCATCACCGAACAGCAGGTCAAAGACGCACTACGCGAATTGATTGATCCGAACACCGGCAAGGACTACATCACCGGCAAAGAGGCGCGCAATATCAAAGTCGACGGCAACAACGTCACGCTCGACGTGTTGCTCGGCTATCCGGCGAAAACGCAGATCGAACCGAGGCGCGCCGCCGTCGAGGCCACACTCAAGGCGCTGCCAGGGGTGGGCACGGTGAGTGCCAATGTGACGATGAAAATCGTCTCGCATGCGGTGCAACGCGGCGTCAAACTGGTGCCGGGCGTAAAAAATATCATTGCGGTGGCGTCGGGCAAGGGCGGTGTGGGTAAATCGACCACCGCCGTCAATCTGGCGCTGGCGCTGGCCGCCGAGGGCGCCTCGGTGGGCATACTCGACGCCGACATTTACGGGCCGTCGCAGCCGACCATGCTGGGCATTAAGGGTAAACCCGAATCCAAAGATGGCAAGCGCATCGAGCCGATGGTGGGCCACGGCATACAGGCAATGTCGATTGGGTTCATGATCGACGTCGAAACGCCGATGGTGTGGCGCGGCCCGATGGTGACGCAGGCGCTCGAGCAACTGCTGAACGAAACCAACTGGCGCGACGTCGATTATCTGGTGGTCGACCTGCCGCCGGGCACCGGCGATATTCAATTGACGCTGGCACAACGCGTGCCGGTCACCGGTGCGGTGATCGTCACCACGCCGCAGGACATCGCACTGATGGATGCGCGCAAGGGCCTCAAGATGTTCGAGAAGGTCAACATTCCAATCCTTGGCGTGGTCGAGAACATGAGCCTGCATATCTGTTCGAAATGCGGCCATGAAGAAGACATCTTCGGTTCTGGTGGCGGCGACCGCATGGCAAAGGACTATGGCATTGATCTGCTCGGTTCACTGCCGCTCGACATCAAAATTCGCGAGCAGGCTGATTCTGGCCGACCGACGGTAGTCGCCGACCCCGACGGGCGTGCGGCTGAAATCTACCGCCAGATCGCCCGCCGCGTGGCCGTGAAGATCGCTGAGAAACAGCAGGATCATTCGGCGGCGTTTCCCAAAATCGTCGTGCAGAACACCTAGCGGTCACGCGCAAACAACGACCGGCCGGTCGGCCTTCAGAAGGAACAACGATGAAATTCAAGTTTCCAGTCATCATCATTGATGAAGACTACCGGTCGGAGAATGCCAGTGGACTGGGCATACGCGCGCTGGCCAAAGCGATCGAAGAAGAGAGCGTCGAGGTCATTGGGGTGACCAGTTACGGCGACCTCTCGCAGTTTGCGCAGCAGCAGTCGCGCGCATCGGCATTCATTCTGTCGATCGACGATGAGGAATTTACGCCGGGCCCCGAACTCGATCCGGCGGTGCTCAACCTGCGCAAATTCATCGAAGAAATCCGCTTTCGTAATACCGACATCCCGATTTACCTCTATGGCGAAACGAAGACCTCGCGCCATATTCCGAACGACATCCTGCGCGAGTTGCACGGCTTCATTCACATGTTTGAAGACACGCCGGAGTTTGTTGCCCGCCATATCATCCGCGAAACGCGTTCCTATCTCGACAGCCTGGCGCCACCGTTCTTCCGCGCGCTGACCAACTACGCGCAGGACGGTTCGTACTCCTGGCACTGCCCGGGGCACTCCGGTGGCGTGGCTTTTCTGAAGAGCCCGGTCGGGCAGATGTTCCACCAGTTCTTCGGCGAGAACATGCTGCGCGCCGACGTCTGCAACGCGGTCGATGAACTTGGCCAGTTGCTCGATCACTCGGGGCCGGTGGCGGCCTCCGAACGCAATGCCGCGCGCATTTTCAATTGCGACCATTTGTTCTTTGTGACCAACGGCACCTCGACCTCCAACAAGATGGTGTGGAACTCGACGGTGGCACCGGGCGACGTGGTGCTGGTCGACCGCAACTGTCATAAATCTATCCTGCATGCGATTACCATGACCGGCGCGATCCCGGTGTTTCTGATGCCGACGCGCAATCACTTCGGCATCATCGGCCCGATTCCGCTCGAGGAATTCAAGTGGGAGAACATCCAGAAGAAAATCGCTGCCAATCCGTTTGCGCGTGAATCAAAATCGAAGCCGCGTGTGTTGACGGTGACGCAGAGCACTTACGACGGTGTGGTTTACAACGTCGACACCATCAAGGAAATGCTCGACGGCAAGGTGGATACCCTGCACTTCGACGAGGCCTGGTTGCCGCACGCCACCTTCCACGATTTTTACCGCGGCATGCATGCCATCGGCACCGATCGTGCGCGCTGCAAAGAGTCGATGATTTTTGCCACACAGTCCACGCACAAGATGCTCGCCGGCCTTTCGCAGGCCTCGCAGATCCTGGTGCAGGACAGTGATACGCGCAAGCTCGATCGTCACGCTTTCAATGAAGCGTATTTGATGCACACCTCGACTTCGCCGCAGTATTCGATTATCGCCTCCTGCGATGTGGCGGCGGCGATGATGGAGCCGCCGGGTGGCAACGCGCTGGTTGAGGAATCGATACTCGAAGCGCTCGACTTCCGTCGCGCCATGCGCAAGATCGACGATGAGTTCGGCAAGTCGTGGTGGTTCAAGGTGTGGGGCCCTGAGCAACTCGCTGAAGAGGGTATCGGCAACCGTGAAGACTGGGTGTTGAAATCGAATGATCGTTGGCACGGCTTTGGTGATCTGGCGCCGGGTTTCAACATGCTCGATCCAATCAAGGCCACCGTTATCACGCCCGGCCTTGATGTGTCGGGTGCGTTCTCCAACCCCGGCATGCCGGCCTCGGTGGTCACCAAGTACCTCGCCGAGCACGGCATTATTGTCGAGAAGACCGGTCTTTATTCGTTCTTCATCATGTTCACCATCGGCATCACCAAGGGCCGCTGGAATTCGCTGGTCACCGAGTTACAGCAGTTCAAGGACGACTACGACAACAACCGTCCGCTGTGGCGCATCCTGCCGGCGTTTGTTGGCAAGTATCCGCAATACGAAAAAGTCGGTTTGCGTGATTTGTGCTCGCAGATCCACGGCGTTTACAAAGCCAACGACATTGCGCGCCTGACCACCGAGATGTATCTGTCGAACATGGAACCGGCGATGCGTCCGGCCGATGCGTGGGCCAAGCTCGCGCACCGCGAGATCGAGCGCGTTGAAATCGACCACCTTGAAGGGCGCATCACCAGCGTCCTGCTGACGCCGTATCCGCCCGGCATTCCGCTGTTGATTCCCGGCGAGCGATTTAACGCGATCATCGTGCGCTATCTGAAGTTCGCCAAGTCGTTCAACCAGAAGTTCCCTGGCTTTGATACCGATATCCACGGGCTGGTGGCCGATGAAACCAGCCGGCGTTCGCGCTATTACGTCGATTGCGTGGCGCAGAATTAAGCAGGCCGCCCTGCTGAGCGACAGTTTTTGATACGGCGTGTGACCTATTGCCGTCTGGCCATGGCAGGATCGATCGGATGATTTCGGACGATAGTCGTATTCACAATCAAGGCGACGCCTACGACAACAGCGGCCTTTTGCGCTCGTCCATTCCCGGACAGGTTTGGCCTGTGGTGCCGGACAATGCCGGAGCACTCGCGCTAGCCCTTCAGTATCAGCTCCTGCAAAGTGAGTGGTGGCCGGTCGAGCGCATTACGCAGTTCCAATTTACCCAGCTCAACAGCATGGTGCGCCACGCCGTCGCACAGGTGCCGTACTACCAGGCGCGGTTCGCTGAGATTGGATTTAACGCGGGCAGTGTATTGACGCCTGAGGTCTTTGCCCGCCTGCCGGCGCTGACGCGAAGAGATGTGCAGTCGGCCGGGGCCGCTTTGTTTGCCGCTTCGATTCCGGCCCAGCATGGCGGCATTGCCTCCGGCGAGACCAGCGGATCGACCGGGGCACCGGTGGTTTTTCGGAGCTCCTTGCTCGAGCAGTTGTTCTGGAATGCATTTACGCTGCGTGACCATTTGTGGCATCGCCGCGATCTAAGCGGCCGGCTCGCTGCCGTTCGTTATGCGCCAGCAGGAGGCACTGCGGCCGGCTGGGGACCGGCCACCGATGCGGCCTTTGTGACTGGCGATTGTGCAATCCTGCACATCGACACGGATCTTTCGCAACAGGTCGATTGGCTGTGCGAACGGGATCCGGTTTATCTGTTGAGTTATGCCTCAAATATCCGCCAGCTCGCACTTGCATTCATGGCGCGCGGTTTGCGTCTGCCGCGCTTGCGTGAGGTCAGAAGCGTATCCGAGGTGGTGGGGCCGGAATTGCGCACCCTGGTACGCGGGGCGTGGAATGTGCCACTCACCGACATGTATAGTGCGAAGGAGGTCGGATATATTGCCCTGCAATGTCCGGAGCGGGATGTTTATCACGTTCAGTCCGAGAATGTGCTGGTGGAAATTGTCGATGAAGGCAACAGACCCTGCGCGCCGGGACAGGCCGGCCGGGTGCTGTTGACGGCGTTGCATAAGTTCGCCATGCCCCTGATTCGCTATGAGATTGGCGATTATGCAGTGCCAGGCGAGGCGTGTACGTGCGGACGCGGCCTGCCAACGATCCGCGAAATTCGTGGGCGCGAGCGCAACATGATGCACTTGCCGAACGGCGACAAACGCTGGCCCTTGTGCGATCTGGTCAAGGAGCCGCAGCTGCCGGGCATCCTGCAGTATCAGTTTGTCCAGAAAAGCCACGAGCATCTTGATTTACGGCTTGTTGTCGGCCCGCAGTACTCGCGCAACCTTGAGCCGGTGCTACGGGAAATTGTTCATCGCAGGCTCGGCTATCCTTTCGAGTTGGCCATTTTTTATGGCGACAGCATTCCACGTAGTAGTGGCGGAAAGTACGAAGATTTCCGCAGCGAAATAGACGCTGTTTGAATTCGCGGAAAATACGCGCATCCGGGGTTTTCCAGATGATTGATGCTAACAACGGCACGCCAGCCGTATCGGTAATCATGCCGGCATACAATGCCGAGAGAACGCTGCCGTTCGCTGTTGAGAGCGTGTTGTGCCAGTCGTTATCGGATTTCGAACTGATTATTGTCGATGACGCTTCGAGCGACCTGACTGCAGAGATCATCCGGCATTACTTGCTGCTCGATCATCGCGTGAAATGCGTTCGTAACGCCAGGAATAGCAGGCGGGGGCCTGTCGAGTGGGAGCCGCGAAACGACGGACTCGCGCTGGCGACTGGGCCGGTAATCGCATATCTGGATGCGGATAATGTCTGGTCTGCGCGATTTCTTGAAACGATGAACCGGGTGCTCGCTCAAAATTCCAGGTTGCAACTCGCTCATTGTGATTCGCGTAACCATTATTCGGCTGCGGAAAAGACGGCAGTGGTCGCCAGGGATAAACGCCAACTTGTGATGGAGGGCGGTGACTGGACGGTTTTTTCACACGCCGGTCTGGAGGTTAGTCAGCTTGGCGTCTCGCAATATATCGACACCAACGAAATCGTCCACCGTACAAGTGTATTCAGGCGCTTGAACTCGTTGTGGAACACGGCGCATCCGCGACGCGTCGAAATTAACGCGGGCCAATCAAACAGCCGTCCCGACAGGCGGCATAATGATCTGGATTTGGTCGAGCGGATACTAAAGGAATTTGGTGTCGGGTCCGTCCACCATCACGCGGGTGTGCTGGTTGATTTTTATTACCCGTCGTGTCCGCGGGAACAGCACCCTCTGATTGCACAGTTGTTGAAGGATGGCAGAGCCTAGCCCCTCAGCTCAGTCTTCCTCTTGCTAGCGTATTTTTTCGTAAACCGTCTGTACGTAATCATATGGATTTTTGTCGTCGGCAGTAAACGCATGCGACGATTGCTTGTGCCATTCGGTTAAATCGAATTCAGGCATGTAAGCATCGCCTGCAACATCTGCTGCAACGATGGTCAGGTAGAGGCGGTTCGCCAGTGGCATCGCGGCGGCATAGAGTTGCGCGCCGCCGATGATGAAGATCTCGTCATCGCCGCGGCATGCCGTGATGG
>CAMDSO010000088.1 GCA_945906935.1 Bordetella parapertussis | reverse complement strand
GGGGATTCGAATTCCTCCGGGCGCACCAAATACAACAGTGAATCAAGGACTTAGAGATTACCCTCTAAGTCCTTTTTTCTTGTTTGTCCGATTGAAGCCAGTTTGTCCAATTAAACTCGTCCTCACACCGCCAAACTGCGTCGTCAGTTCCATTAAAAGCACCGACATACGAATTATCGTAACGATGGCCAAGGGGTAGGGGATTCGAATTCCTCCGGGCGCACCAGACAAACAAGGGGTTGCAGAAATGCAACCCCTTTTCATTTTTTAGCTTGCGACCACCCTGCTGCGTTTTACGCAGACGCCGGCGCGCGCACCGGCACACGGTGCAGCTTCATGCCCATCGAGACCGAACTGTAATAGCCTAAAAGAGCGACGACTTCGGCAATACCATTGCGGCCGAGCAGCGTTTCGGCGCGACCATAGACTTCGTCGGAACCGCCGCCAGGGGCCATGGCAATGGCGGCGAGTTCGTAGATCACGCGTTCACGCTCGTGGTCGAACACCGGTGTTTGGCCGGCGCGGATGGCGCCGAATATCGCTGGCTGGAAACCGAGTTTGAGGCAGATATTCACATGCGCGGCCCAAACGTATTCGCCTTTCCAGTGGTTGGCGGTGATGCAAATGATCAACTCGACCTCGCGCTCGTTCAACGAGCCCTTTTTGTTGAGGAAGGTGCCGATGGTTTCCAGCGCCGCCGCAAGTTTGGGGGAATGGATCCAGATCTTGTAGGGGGTGAGCATCTTGCCGCGGCCGGCGACGAGGTCCAAGAAAACCTTCTTCTGTTCTGCGGTCATTTCGTTTTCGGGTATTTCCTTGATACGACTGGGTTCTGCCATGACTCCACCTGTAAAAAATAAAAGTAAGCGATTTATCGCCGAAACCAGCGTGTTCCGGTGCGTATTACCGCGTAACCGGTTGCCCATCAAATGACGGCCGGTCAGGGGTGGGATCGTAACATTTTGCGTAGTGGCGGCGTTCGCCATGCGGGGACGGTAACTGCATGAAATCGGGCGTGGCATGTAGGTGCGCAACGCCTCGGTTGGCACTGATCCGAGTCCCGGCGAAGCCACCGACGCTGATCGTGGCACCGGGGGCAAGGATCGCCACTGGGCGCACATCATCACGGTGTGGGACAGCAAGGGCAAGCGGCAAGAGTCTCGGACGCTGTGGAACGCGTTGTTCAAGCCCGATCACGCTAACGTGCCCGGTCAGGGCCGTGTGCACAAAATTTTGATCAAGCCCCAGGTTTGGATGTCGGATGGTCGCGGTAACTTTAAGTTCTACCAAGACGACCTTTACGGCAAACGCCTCTTCTCGTGGCATACGATGAAACCGGCGGCCTGTGGGGCACGTAGCGGTTCGGTGTGGACCAGAACAACGATCTCAAATATCCCGGGGTCGGGGCGGATTGATGGTTTGTTGCGCGCGTCCACTTGTCAGTGCGCCATGTGATTTTGGGGACGTTTCGCACTCGCCCGTAAGCGTTGGCTTGTGACGAAAGCGCGTAAAATAATCAGATCGTCTTAAGCCCTGTTTTCAGCCAAGACAGGGGATTTCCAGCGCAGCCAAAGATTTGAAAGTTCCTATGAATACGACTAGCAAGGTGACATCCGCAAACGCGCAATACGCAGCCTTGTGGCCGCGCAGCCCGCGCCAGACCAAGGTCAAGCCGTTGGCGAAACGGCTCGATACGCTCGAAGGTAAAACCATCGCCTGGGTGTGGGACTATGTATTCCGCGGTAACGAAGTCTTCGAACAACTCGAGGCGAGTCTTGCCACGCAATATCCGGGCACCAAATTCGTCCACTGGAGCGAGTTCGGCAACACGCATGGCAGCGATGAACGCAAAGTCGTCGCCGCCTTGCCCGACAAACTCAAAGCGCTGGGGGTCGACGCCGTCGTCTCTGGCATGGGCTGTTGAGGGAGCTGTGCACCCGCCGTGTTGCGGGTCAGTGCAGCAGCCGAAGCCGCCGGTATTCCATCGTCGACGCTGATCTGCGAGAGTTTCATGACGCTCGCCAAGGCGACGTCGATCGGCCTCGGTTATCCGAATATTCAAATGGCGGGGGTGCCGGGGCATCCCGGTGTGCAAACCAAGGAAGTGCTGCAGCAGAACATCCGCGAAGTGACGCTGGCACAGGTGATTGAAAACCTGCGCACGCTGCCAGCGAAAGCGATGCTCGGCAGCGAACCCGCGGCGCGCGACATCGTGTGCAGGGGCAGCTTTGAAGAGGTCAACGAATATTTCCTCGCGCATGAGTTTTCCGATGGCTTGCCGATCGTGCCGCCGACCATCGACAAGGTGGACGCGTTTTTGCAACACGTCGATCGCGACGCGGACGAAGTGCTCGGCGTGATGCTGCCTGACAACCGCGCGGCGACGGTGTGGAGCGTGGCGGTCAATGGCGTAATGGCAGGCTGCCGGCCGGAATACATGCCGGTGCTGATGGCGGCGGTCGAGGCGATGGTCGACCCCGAATACGGGGTTGAGCACAGCGGCAACACACCGGGTGGGGATAACCTCATCGTCTTGAACGGCCCCATCATCAAAGAACTGGGCTTTAACTACACGCAGGGTGTGATGCGCGACGGCTTTCAGGCCAACACCTCGATCGGCCGTTTCTGGCGGCTTTATCTGCGCAACGTCGCCGGCTTTCTGCCGCACAAGAACGATAAGGCGACCTTCGGCAATACCTGGCGGGTGGTGGTCGCAGAAAACGAGGATGTGCTGGCGAACATCGGTTGGCCGCCCAATTGCACGGAATTCGGCTTTCCCGCTGGCAGTAACGCGCTGTCGGTCGGGCGCTACACGGGGGGGAATCACATCTCTTCGATTTCCGGGGCGACGCCGGAGGCGATATTGCCGTATATGGCCGATGCGGTGGTGCGGCAATACACCTGGCAACTGATGTTTACGGTCGGTCAGGGCATGGGCACTTTGCGGCCCTTGATATTGTTGTCGCCGATCATGGCCGAGACCATCGCTGCAGGCGGTTGGTCGAAGCAGAAGCTCAAGGAACAGTTGTTCGAACAGGCGCGTATCCCGGCCAGACAATTCGAGAGCATCTTGCGCGACTGGACACAGAAGCCGATCTGGAATCTGACCGAAGAATTCAACGCCGGTCACATTCCAAAAGTGTTCCATGAATCGGATGATCCCGAGCGCATGGTGCCGCTGGTCTGGAAGCCCGATGACTTCATGATCGTCGTCACCGGCGATCTGGGCAGGAACAGCTGTTATGTATTCGCGCACAACGGCGTGCTGGGTTATCCGGTCGGCAAGGAAATTAGGTTACAAAAACGCGGTTGATACGCGGGCGACGAGACGTCGCTGGTTCAGTCAAGACCAAAAAAAGGATTCGATGTGTCGCACAAGAAAATCATACGCATCTACACCGGGGATGACGGCCGCTCGCACTTCGAGGACCTCGTCGTGCCGATGAATGAACTCAAACTTGGCGAGCGCGTCTCGCAACGCTCGGCCCTGCTGCCGGTGGCGGGGTTGTCGTTCCGCGTAAACCCGCTCGAGCGTTCTGGCGAATATCATTGCCCCAAGCTGCGTCAATTTGTCATCACGCTGTTCGGAGCGGTGGAAATCAGCTGCGGCGGCGGCAAACGCTGCTTCGGTCCCGGCGATGTGCTGTTTGCCGAAGACTTGACCGGTGAAGGTCATGCCAACCGTGAATTGCTCGGGCCGCGCGAGAGCCTGATCATTCCGGTGCCCGACGACTTTGATATTCGGCGCTGGGCGATTATGCCGTGAGAGCAGATTAATAATAATCAGAGGGCAGGACTCAACGGCCCCACAGTTTGTTTAACGGTATCGTTTTTTTCCGCGGTTCATACACAAAAAAGGAGGAGTCCAATGTCTTCGTTTTCAACCGGTATCAAAGGCACCACTGTGGCGCTGGGATTTATTGCTGCAGCCGTTTCGACCGGCGCTTTTGCGCAGGGTATCGTCAACCGACCGCAAATCTCGGCCGCGCTTGCCAATGAACTGGTCGGCGATACGGTCGCTATTTGCGCCAAGCAGGGCTACAAGGTGTGGGCGGTGGTGGTCAATCTCGACGGCACGCGTCAGGCTCTGCTGCGCGGCGACGGCGCGCCGATGCACTCGCAAGATAACTCTTATTACAAGGCCTACTCGGCGGCCTCGATCACGCTCGGTCGCAATGAAGGCAGCACCAAGGAAGTTTTTGATCGGATGGCCAAGTCGCCCGCCTCCACGGTGCCGACGACGCAACTGCCCAACGTGACTTACGGGCAGGGCGGCGTGTCGATCAAGGCGGGCGGGCAGATCATCGGTGCGATTGGCGTCAGCGGCGCACCGGGCGGTCAGTTTGACGAAGCCTGCGCGCGCGAAGCGCTGGCGAAGATTCAGGATCGGCTGAAGTAAAGCACCTTTTCCTGACGCGAAACTCAGGGGGCGTTTCGATTATTGGTAGCATCAATAATCGATGCCCACCCCCTGCTTGTTCTGACGAGTCGCAAATCAAGCAAACCTGATCGCCAAACTTGACCGGGCCTGCTGGTGCTGGGACCGGGTGATCCGCGCGACCGGTATCACCGCCGAGTAAAGCGCAGCGCAAGGCGTCGTTTTCAAGAATAATATGCGCCGGGATCGAGGATCGTCATCCACCTCATCCACTATTTATTGCCAACCGTCTGAACGAAAAGATTGCCCAAGCCATGAAGATCACAAAAATAGAAACCATCGTCGTCAAAATGCCCATGCTCGTCGAGGGTAATGCCGTGCCGCATCCGGGCGGACGCCCGATGACTGCGGTGGAAGTGTTGATGCTGCGCGTTGATACGGACGAGGGCGTGAGCGGTTGGGGTGAGGCGTCGGCGAACCGTTTGTTGCCAGCCACCAAGACAGCGATCGACACCTTGATTGCGCCGATGTGCATCGGTCGCGATCCGACGGCAATCACCGATATCGCTCATCATATCGAGCGCACACTTGGCGGCAGTGGCCGCAGCAGCGTGTCGCGGTATGCGATGTCGGCGATCGATATCGCACTGTGGGATATCGCGGGCAAGATTGCGGGGCTGCCCTTGTATCGTTTGCTTGGCGGTTCGCTGCGTCGCGATCTGCCGGGGTACGCCAGTCTTTTGCGTTACAGCGATCCGGATATCGTGGCGCGTTATACCGAGCGCGGCTTGAAGCGCGGTTATCGCCATGTGAAGCTGCATGAGATTACTTATCCGGCGATCAAGGCCGGACGCGATGCCGCCGGCGCCGAGATTCCGCTGATGGTGGACGTGAATTGCGCGTGGAATGTCGATGATGCGATCAAGATGGCGCGCAAACTCGAGCCGCTCGATCTTAAATGGATCGAAGAGCCGGTGTGGCCGCCGGAGAATTTTGCGGGTATCGCACGCGCGCGGCACGAGGGCGGGGTCGCCACCGCAGCGGGCGAGAATGCCACCTTCAGCGATTTCTACGGCATGTTCCAGGCCGGTTCGCTGAGCTATGCGCAGCCCAGCGTTGCGCGCGTCGGCGGCATCACGCAGTTTCGCAAGGTGCTCGCGCTGGCCGAAGCGTTTGGCGTGGAAGTGGTGCCGCATTCGGCCTACTTCGGGCCGGGTCTGATTGCGACGCTGCACTGTGCGGCGGCGATGCAGACCGAAACCATCGTCGAGCGTTACGACATCGATTTTGCGGTCAACCCGATGCACGAGGCGATCAATCCGGTCAACGGTCGTTTCAGCGTACCGCAGGCGCCGGGACTGGGCGTTGAACCGGACATGGCGGTGATTGAGAAATTGCGCATTGCCTGAGGGCGCGTGGTTAAGAAGCCGCGGTTTGGCGTTTAGGCGCGCGCTGCGGGAAATTTCTAGCGGAGTTGACGCAACGGTCGCAATCGACAATTGGGGACAGAGGATGGATCTGGGCATTGCAGGTAAAAAAGCGATTGTCTGCGCTGCAAGCAAAGGGCTGGGCAAAGCCTGTGCGATGTCGCTGGCAAAAAACGGCGCTGATCTGGTGATCAATGCGCGTACGCTCGCTGACCTCGAAGCCACCGCCGCCGAGATACGCGCCGCCACTGGACGCAGCGTGACGGTCGTGGCCGCCGATATCGGCACAGCGGAAGGTCGCGCCAGTGTGCTGGCGGCTTGTCCAGCGCCGGATATTCTGGTCAACAATGCCGGCGGTCCGGCGCGTGGCGATTTTGAAGACTGGGATGAAGCCGCCTGGATGCAGGCGGTGAACCTCAGCATGATCGCGCCTCTCATGTTGATCAAGGCAGTGATGGATGGCATGTGCACACGACGCTTTGGCCGCATCGTCAACATTACTTCAGGGACGGTGAAAATGCCGCTGCCCGATCACGCCTTGTCGCAGGGGCCGCGCGCCGGTCTGACCGCGGTGTGTGCCGGGCTTGCACGCAAGCTCGCGCCGCACAACGTCACCATCAACGGCTTGCTGCCGGGCCAGCATCTGACCGAGCGTATGCAAACGGGGCTGCTTGCAGTGGCGCGCAGAAGCGGCCAGACGCACGCAGAAATGATTGCGAAACGAGTAGCCGATATTCCGGCCGGTCGCGTCGGTGATCCGTTTGAGTTCGGTGAGGCGTGCGCCTTTCTCTGTTCGGCGCATAGCGGCTACATCGTCGGGCAGAATTTATTGCTCGACGGCGGGCGCTTTAATTCGACTTTGGGATAGCTACGCAGGCCGCGCTCGCAGCGCGGCCTTTCTTCTAAATTGCTTAGCGTGCCGGCCGGTGCGCGCGCAAAAACGAACGGACCTGGCGAATCGCCAGCGGGATGCGTTCCTTCGGTTCCTTCCACGGATAAATGCTGGTTTCGGAATTCGGTGCGAGCATCACGGTTTCCATCGCCACCGCGTATGGATGCGAGGGGATGTCGTCGGGCAGTACCAGCAGCGGGGTCTTGCACTCGCGTACAAAATCGCGCGTCACGGTGAAGACAAAGTCGGCGTTGCTGCGGTACATCTTGGTGATAAATTGATCGACTAACTCCGCGCTAAGGCCGGCTTGGTGTTTGAGTATCTCTGGCGCCCAGGTGCGTGAGTTATTGTCGTAGAACAGATCGCGTGCTTCCGGACGCGAACCGACCGGTTGCGCCAGCACGGCGGCAACTACGCGCTCGGGGGCGCGTTTGAGCAGGTTCCAGATCATCGGTCCGCCAATGCAAAATCCCATGACCATAAATTTTTTGATGCCCAGATGATCCATCAGCCCGAGGTGGTCGTCGGTGAATGCATCCCAGGGGCGATCGGCTTCGAGCGGGCCGCCCGAGGCGCCGCCGACCGCGGTGCGCAGATCGGCGCTGATGCAGCGATACTCGTCGCAGTATTCGGTCATCGGATTGATTGGCGAACTGGTCGACAGATTGGCGATGGTTGAATTCAGACCGCCGCCCGGAATGATCAACAGCGGAAAGCCGCTGCCGGCTTCTTCGTAATGAATGCGGACACTGCCTTTTTCGTAGAGCGGCATGCCTGGCTCCTTGCGTTGTGTCTTCTGATTGATGGGATTGCTGCGGCAGATTGGGCCGCTGCAGCGTGCGGCCGAAGATTGCACTGTCGCTGGCGCAGAGTCAAATCTCGACGGCGCCAGACGCGCAGGATTGCGCGCAGCGGATGTGGCGGGATCTGATAGCGATGGCGCCGATACAACTTTCACGCCGGGATAGCGTGGCCGATCGACCACCCATGTTCGAGTAGCCCATCACGCCCTGCATCACCAGCACGTCACCTGAAGTAGCCAGATTGTGTGCCTCGGTCTTCTCCTGACCACTGGTCTTGTCGATCGCGGCTTTGTGTATCTGCGTGCTGTGGCGGATATTGTGTACCGTCAGGGCGGGGCCGACGATACGCTCGCCGTTATTGACCGGCGGCATTTCAAACGCCGGCACGATGCCGACGAGGCCGAGCTCGTGCATGGCGTCTGAAATGGTGCCGGTGAGATCGACCAGTGCTTTGAAACCCTCGATGCTGCCGGGAACAAGTTGCGGCAGCGCAAAGAGGCGGATGGCGTTGCGTGGTAATTTGCCGAGGGTTTGTTGGTCAGGCATGGTGTTGGCAGCCGTGACCTGAAAGAGGTTAATGATAGGAACCGCGGCGTGGCGCGGTGACGACTTGCGTGCTGGTCTGCACACCAATGTTCCGCTAACATGGCAGGATTCCCGGAGGAGACCGACGAATGAGCCTACAGCTTTTTTACGCGCCGCAAACCTGCGCCACCGTGCCCTACATCACGCTCAACGAAGCGGGTGCAGATTTCAGTGTGATCGACATGAATTCGCGCCGCGGCCAGCTGATGTCGCCAGAATTTCTCAAACTCAATCCCAAGCACAAGGTGCCCGTGCTGGTGATCGACGGCGAGCCGCTGACAGAAAACGTGGCGATCCAGATCTGGATCGCACGTCAGTTTCCGCAGGCGAAATTATTGACCGCCGATCCACGCAGCGAAATCAAGGTGATTTCGTTTCTGGCGTGGTGCGCCTCGGGCATCCACCCGCATCTCACGCCCAATGCGCGGCCCGGTAATTATTGCGATCTGCCGGGGTCGGAAGAATCGGTCAAGCGGGTGGCCAACGTCATGTTGTTCGAAGACTTGCGGATTGCCGATGAAATGCTGGCCGGCCGCGAGTGGTTTTTCGAGCACTTCACCGCTGCCGACGCCTATTTTTTCTGGTGTTTCCGGCGGGCCATTTCATTCGGTCTTGACGTCGCACGCTACACGCATTGCCACGCGCACCTCGAACGTATGCAGGGGCGTGCCAGTGTGCAACGTCTGATCGCGCACGAGAAACTGGTGATGGCGGCGTTTGCCGTCGCCGCATAACGAGAGGGTGTGCGCGGCGCTCGGCGCCCGACATACCCAACATAGCCGACAGGCCCAACAGGCCCAACAGGCCCAACAGGCAGATCCTAACAGGAGGAATCATGGCGGAACGACAGGCAATGCACGCGGGTGAGGCAGTCGCAGAGGCATTGCACGCTGAAGGCGTGGAGTGCATCTACAGCGTGCCGGGTTCGCACATCCATCCGATCTACGACGGCATCAGTCGTATCAAACCGATGCGCTTCGTGACCTGCAAGATGGAACCGAATACGTCGCTGATGGCCGATGCGTATGGGCGTCTCACCGGTAAGCCCGGCGTCTGTCTGGTCACGGCGGGGCCGGGTGGTGTCAACTCGATGGCCGGCGTGGCGCAGGCCTACGGCGCGGCTTCGCCGATGGTGCATATCGGCGGCGCGGTGCCGCTAAAGGCGGATATGGAGGCCTTTCACGGCGTTGATAACCCGGCCTTCGTTCACGAGATGTTCAAACACATCACCAAGTGGAGTGCGCGTGTCGAGCGCATCGAGGATATTCCCGAGGTGATGGCGAAAGCGTTTCATATCGCGCGTAGCGGCCGTCCGGGCCCGGTGCACGTTGAATTGCCGCGCGAGTCCGACGAAAGTGAATACGTTCTGCAGAAAGAAAAAGTCGTGTTGCCGGCATACAAACGTCTGCCGACCGTGGTGCATCAGCCGGTCGCGGCGGATGTTGCACGTTTTGCGCAGCGCCTGAAGGCGGCCAAGGCACCGGTGATCGCCGCCGGCAAGGGCGTGATTCGACAGGGCGCGCTGGCCGGGATCATCGCGCTTGCTGAGAAGTTACAGGCGCCGGTGATTAACGCGCAGGACGCGATCGGTGTGATCGCCGAGAGTCACCCCTTGTTCGCCGGTTACTTTAAGACCGGCCGCAGTCATCCGGCCTGTGATGAGGCGATGAAGAATGCGGATCTGGTCATTGGCATTGGCTTGCGCGCGGGCACCGCCGAGATGACCGAACTCAATTCGGTTACCAAGGCGCCGCAGATCCTGATCGGCTTTGACGACGTGCAGGAGTCGCGTTACCGCGGCGACGATCAGCGTGTCGCCGACCCCAAGTTGTTTGTCGATGCGCTGCTCGCCGAACTGGGTGACTTCCGCAAGCCCGTCGACACCGCGCTGGTTAATCGACTGGCCAAGGTCAAGGCGGATACACGGCTCAAGCTCGCCGCGTTGAACGACGCCAACCGCGGCAACAAACCGATCTATCCCGGCCTCGTGATGGAGGCGATGAACGCGGTGCTCGACGACCATGCGGTGGTGGCGAGTGACGTCGGGCTCTGTCAGATGTGGGCGCGCCAGTATCGCAAGATCGCCACCCCCGAGTCTTTCATGCAGTCGGGCGTCTGGAACGCGATGAGCTTCGCGTTGCCGACGGCGATTGTTGCCAAACTGGAGTATCCGCAGCGTGATGTCGTAGCACTGGCAGGGGACGGCGCTTTTCTGATGACCATCGGTGATCTGCCGACGGCTGCTGAATACGGCGCCAATATCCTGATGGTGGTGCACAACAACAGCACCTACGGCCAGACCTATATGCAGCAGACCAATATTTATGGCCACACCTTCGGCACCACCTTCACGAGCCCGAACTTCGCGCAATACGCGGAGGCCAGCGGTTGCAAGGGTATCCGTGTCACCGATGCGAAGGATCTCGCCGATGCCATGCGTGCCGCCAAGGCGGCAACGAAGACGCAGCCGGTGCTGGTCGAGGTGATGGTCTCCAGCGAAAACAATCCGAAACTTTAAATGTGCATCACAACGCGGCGACGGCCCCCCGTTGCCACCAACCGGAAGAACCAGGATGAGCACAGGCGTGACCACAGACGTAACTGCGACACTGGCGCAATTTGCCGCCAACCTCAAAATTGAAGACATCCCGGAGCGCGTGCGCGAGAACTGCCGCGTCCTGCTGCTCGATACCCTGGCCTGTGCGGTGGCCGGTCATCTGGGCGAAGAGACCGCGCAGATCGCCGCGATGGCCGGTGCGCTGGGGCACTCCGAAGACGTCAGCATTATCGGCGGCGGGCGCTCGACGCTGGCGGGCACCACGCTGCTCAATGGTTTTCTGATCACTGCGGTGACCATGTGCGATGTGCATCGTTCGACGCTCACGCATATCAGTCCCGAGGTGGTGCCGCCGGCACTGGCGATTGCTGAACGCGATGGCTTGTCGGGGCGTGATCTGCTGGTGGCGATGGTCGCCGGTTGCGAGGTTGCCACGCGCATCGGTCTGGGGCTTGATTTCCCCGAGTTTCGCAAGCGCGGCTGGCACGGGCCCGGTGTGTTCGGGTTGTTTGGTTCGGCGGCGGCGGTGGGGCGCCTGCGCAATTTCGATGCTGAAACGATGGCGCGTAGTTTCGGTCTGGCCGGCAGCCAATCAGCCGGCACCTTTGCCGCTTGGGGCACGCCGACGGTGAAGTTTCACCAGTGTCGCGGCGCGTTGTCGGGTTTGATGGCGGCGTTGCTGGCGGAACAAAAATTTGTCGCAACCAAAGAATTTCTCACCGCACCGGATGGCGGCTTGTTCACCACCTACACGAACGGCGGGCGTCCGCAGGACAGTGTGGCGGCGCTGGGTCAGCGTTGGGAAATGGAAAACATCGCGCTGCGCTTGTGGCCCTCGGCTTCGACCATCCAGGGCATGATTACCGCGATGTTTGATCTGGTCGAAAAACATCAACTCAAGCCCGCCGACGTGCGCAAGATCCGCGTCGCGATGGGCAAGACGGCGGTTGATTTGCACGGCATCTTCCCGCGCTACAAGGCGAAGTTCGAAGCGCTGCTGTCGACGCATTATGCGGCGGCGGCGATTTTGCATGATCGCAATTTGTCGCTCGAACAATTCGAGCCTAATCGTTACGACGATCCGGTGTTGCGCAAATTCTCTGCCGAACAGGTTGAAGTGGTGGCCGACGCTTCGCTCTCCGGCGTGCAAGCGATCGTCGAAGTGGAAACCACCGACGGCCGCAAATTGTCTGAGCGTTGCGAGCATCCGCTGGGTTCGCCCGAGCGGGCGCTGACACGCGCGCAGGTGGAAGCCAAGTTTCGTTTGTATGCCAAAGCCCGTCTGCCCGCTGAACGCATTGAAAAAGTGGTGGCGGCGGTCGGCACGCTGGAAGACTTTGCATCGGTGGCCGAGTTGATGACGCTGTTGCGCGCCTGATCGATACCTCAAGAAAAACGGTGGCAAGGGAATGAGTATGTTTATTGCCGACGCACAGGCGCATATCTGGGCGCCCCATTCACCGCAGCGTCCTTGGGTGGCGGGGCGTGAACCGCATCGCAAGACGGCGTTGGGTGCGGAAGAGTTGCTCGGTTTGATGGACGAGGCGGGCGTCAGTCGCTGTGTATTGATCCCGCCGTCGTGGGATGCCGATCGTAATGATCTTGTGCTGGCGGCGGCGCAGCGCTACCCGCAGCGTTTCGCCGCGATGGGGCGTTTCGATCTGGATGCGCCAGATGCCGCCGAACGGGTGGCGACCTGGTGCGAGCAGCCGGGCATGCGTGGTTTTCGCATTAGCTTTAGTTTGCCGCGCTGGGCCGAGGCGCTTGAAGCCTCGCGCGTCGACTGGCTGTGGCGTGCGGCGGAAAAAGCGCAGGTGCGCATCGCCTTGATGGTGAGTCAGGCGCAGTTGCCGCTGGTGGATGCGGTGGCGGCGCGCTTCCCGGGACTGCGACTGGTGATTTGTCATCTGGCGCTGCCGACCGAAGACAAAGACGCGGCGGCGTTTCGTGACTTCGATCGGATATTGCCGCTGGCGCAGCGGCCGAATGTGATGGTCAAAGTCAGCGCGTTGCCGGCGTATACCAGCGCGCCCTATCCGTTTTTGCCCTTGCTGCCTTATGTGCGAAAAATTTACGACGCCTTCGGGCCGCGCCGCATGTTTTGGGGGACGGATCTGGCGCGCATGCCGTGCAGCTATCAACAGGCGATTCGTTTCTTTACCGCCGAAATTCCATGGTTTAGCGAAGAAGATAAAGAATGGATCATGGGGCGTGGTTTTTGCGAGTGGCTGGACTGGCCGATCACGTAATGAAGGCGCGGTGGCGCGTGTCGCCGAGCGTGGTGCAGGTGTTTGAATGTTGGGGAAGAGAGGTTAGACGCGGGAGTTAGACGTAGCGGGCAGTCATTGCAGCACCCGGCTCACGGGCCGGCAAAATTAAAACAATATCCAAACTCGGGGGAGGCTCGGATGAAACTCAAAGCGTTGGGGGCAACAGTCTTTTTTTTGCATTGCGTGGGTGCAACGGTGGTGTGCGCGCAGGCGTATCCGGCGAAGTCCATACGGTTTATCACAGTAGGCGCGGATGACGCACTGCCACGTTTGCTGGCGCGGGAACTGGTGCCGGTGCTGGGTCAACAGGTGTATGTCGAAGATCACCCGGGTGCCAGCGGTACGATCGGCGCCGAGGTGGGGGCGCGGGCGCCGGCGGATGGTTATCATTTTCTGATTTCCACCGGCAGTCTTGCGGTGACGCCGTACTTTTATAAATTGAACTACGACATTCTGCGCGATTTCGAACACGTCTCGTTACTGGCAACGACGGCGTTCGTATTGCTTGCGCATCCTTCGCTGCCGGTGAACAAGCTCTCCGATTTGGTGAGTCTGGCGCGCAGCAAACCGGGACAGCTTAATTACGCATCAACGAGCGCGGGTTCCGGCCCCATGCTCACCGGTGAGCTGTTCATGGCGAGCGCCAAGCTGAAGGTGGTGCATGTGCCGTATAAATCGATCATCGCCGCGATGACCGACATGGTGGCGGGGCAGGTGCATCTGAGTTCGGTGGTAACACCCTCGGCGGTGGCGCAGGTGCGCGCCGGTCGGGCCCGCGCGCTGGCAGTGTCGACCGCCAAACGCGTCGGTGTGCTGCCCGAAGTGCCGACCTATGCCGAGCAGGGTTATCCGCAGGTGGTGACTACCGCGTGGTACGGGCTATCGGCACCGGCGAAAACACCGGCGGCGATTGTGGCGCGGATGAACACGGTGATCGTCAACACGCTGGCCTCCAGTGCCGTGCGTGAGCGTATCGCTTCATTCGCACTCGACCCCGCCGGCGGCACACCTGCTGAATTCACCAGCTTTATCAGGGCCGACCTGGCGAAGTGGGGCGAGGCGGTCAAGGTGGCGAATGTGCCGACGAACTAAGCGCACGGCGTTGATCGCTGCGGTGGCCTGTCATGGCGCGTGTTTTGGCGTGTGTCTTGGCACGTGTAAGGCGGCGTACGCGCAGGCCACTCACGAGCGGCCGCTACGCTACATCGTGCCCGGTTCACCCGGCAGCGGCGCCGACGTGCTGGGGCGCATCCTGGGCGGCGCATTGGCGGTGCGACTGGGGCAGCAGGTCGTGGTGGAAAACCGTAGTGGTGCCGGCGGCAACATCGGCGCCGAAATCGCGGCGAAGGCGGTCGCCGATGGCAACACGGTGCTGCAAATCAGCATGACGCATGCGCTCAATGTGACGCTATATACAAAGCTTGGTTACGACCTGATGCGCGATTTTGCGCCGGTGACGCAAATCGCCACTTCGCCCTCGATGCTGGTGGTGCATCCGTCGCTACCGGTGCGTACGGTGGGCGATCTCATCAAGCTCGCCAAGGCGCGCCGCGGTGCGATTAACTATGCGTCGGCGGGTACCGGTACGCCGACATTTCTCGCCGCCGAGTTATTCAAAGGACAAGCCGGGGTTGAGATGGTGCATGTGCCTTACAAGGGCGGCGGTGAGGCGATGACTTCGGTGATCTCTGGCGAGACCTCGGTGTATTTTGCAGCGGCCGGCATTGTGCTGCCCTATGTCGGTCAGGGGCGTTTGCGCGCTGTGGCGGTGACAACGCGCAAGCGCCTGCCCATGCTGCCGCAACTGCCGACGATTGCCGAGTCAGGTTTGCCGCAGTATCAGTCGGGCAATTGGTATGGCCTGCTGGTGCCGATGAAGACGCCGCGCGAGACGGTGTTGCGTTTGCGCGAGCAGGTGGTGGCGGCGCTGGGCGATGAGGCGGTGAAGCAGCGGCTGGCCGGAATCGCTTATGTGCCGGTGGCGGATCGCAGCGAGGAGTTCGCGTCGTTCATTAAGGCGGAGATTGCGGAGTTGGGTAAACTCGTTCAACAGTTTCGTTTGAGCGTGGATTAAACATCGATCATGGCCGCCGATCCGGTGGTGCTGAAAGGAACTATTGTGAACAGGAAGATACTCATCATCGCGGGCATGTCGCTGCTGGCCGCGCAGCCGGCGCCGTCCTTGGCCGCCGCCTTGGCGGCGAAGGACACGGCCGCCGCCTTGGCGGCGAAGGATTATCCGAGCAAATTCATCCGCATCGTGGTGCCGTATGGCGCAGGCGCCGGTCCCGATGTGGTGGGGCGCATCATTGCTGAAAAGCTCGGCCCGGCGCTCGGCACCAATATCGTTTTTGAAAATCGCGGTGGTGGCGGGGGCATGCTCGGCACCGAGATCGTTGCCAAGAGCGCGCCAGATGGCTACACGCTGCTCTTGCAAACGGCGGCGTACGCAACCTATCCGTATTTCTTCAAAAACGTACCCTACGATACGTCGAGGGATCTGATTCCGGTCACGCTTGCTGCGCGCAATGTCGGCTATGTGCTGGTGGTGAACCCGAGCCTGCCCGCGCGCAATGTACGTGAGCTGGTGGCGCTGGCGAAAGCCAATCCGTCGAAACTCAATTACGGTACTGCCGGTGTCGGTAGCGTCATGCAGATGGCGGCTGAATTGTTTGCGCATATGACGGCGATCAAGCTCATGCCGGTGCACTACACCGGTGTGCCGGCGGCGTTGAGCGACACCATCTCCGGTCAGATTGAGATGGGTTTTCCGGCGGCCCCCTCGGCGCTGCCTTTTACGCAGGCCGGCCGGTTGCGCGTGCTGGCGATTACCGCGGAAAAACGCTGGAACAAAATGCCCGAGACGCCGACCCTCGCCGAGGCTGGTGTTAATGGTTATAAATACATTGGCTGGTACGGATTGTGGTTTGCCGCCGGCACGCCGCCCGAATTCGTCGCGCGCATCCAGAGCGAAGTGGCGCGCGCGGTGCGTGAACCCTCGGTCAAGCAGAAGCTCGAAGAGCAGGGGCTGGAGGGTGTGGGATCGACGCCGCAGGAGCTGGCCAAAATCATCGAAGAAGAATTCGCGCTGAACAAGAAGCTCACCGCCGCGATGGGGATACAGCCGCAGTAGCGGCGGCTTCTAGGCGCGCGCTTTATGGACGTGATGGACGTGATGGCCGTGGTGCACGTTATGGATGAACGTGCGCGTTGCTTCGGCGCAGCGATCGGCATCGCTGGCGGCGACATGATAGGAGTCTCCCGGCAGCACCAGCAGTCTGGAGTCTGGAATCATTTGCTGCCAGGCACGCGTCGTTTCCACCGAGCCCAGGGCGCTGCCTTCGGTGGTGATGACCAGGGTCGGACATTGAATGCGCGGCAGATCGGCCGTGATATCGGCCTTCGGGATGTTGCGGACGAAACAGATCTGGCTCGACACCGGTGTTTTTGCCATCTGTTTGATCCACCACTCGACGCCGGCGGTGGGGAAGCCGCTGCCCAGGCGGCCCGCCATCGAACGCCGCGCCCAGGCTTCGATGCCGACCTCTTCGATTTCGGCGGTCAATGACTCAACGCGGGCCGCCACGTCGTAGACTGGCGGCGGCGTGCCGATCACGGTGAGTGTGCTAACGCGTTGCGGGAAGCGTGCGGCAAAACGCCGTGCGATGAAGCCGGCGATTTTGGCGCCGACCAGATGAAAGCGTTCGATCCCCAGTGCATCCATCAGGCCGATGAAGTCGTCGATGACGACATCGATGGTCCACGGAAAATCGCGCGCCACTGGCGTTGAACGTCCGTAGCCGCGCATGTCGGGGCGTATCACGCGAAAATCACGCGCCAGATGCGGCACCCAGCCAAACCATACCGCGCCGCTTTCACAGTTACCGTGCAACATGAGGATGGTTTCGGCGGGTTTCCACGGATCGGTGAAGTCGTCGATCTCGTAGTGCATGTTCAGATCGTTGCTCAATGCAATGGTGGGCATGCTTGTTCCTATGTTTTTTAGCAGGTGTTTGTTGGTGTGCGCGCCGGGGCTGAGCATACGTCAGGGTCACATCATCGGCAAAGTTTCCTTGACGCACGCCACACGGAATAATAGATTCGGGCCCTATGAAAAACCCCCTGATGTTGATTCTCCACCGCCGGCACGTCGTCGCCGGTTTTTGTTTTGCCGCCGTCTTCACCGCCAGCGCCGGCGTTGTCTGTGCCGCCGAACCGTATCCGTACAAACCAATCCGTATCGTGCATGGTTATCCGGGCAGTTCGTCGGAGACCAATGCGCGGCATTTGGCGCAGCGTTTGACGGAAATGCTTGGTCAGCAAGTAATTGTCGAAGGCAAGCCCGGCGCGACCGGTACGATCGCCGCCGATTTTGTCGCGAAGAGCGCGCCCGACGGTTATACCCTGCTGGCGAGCCCGAGTTCGGTGCTGGGCAGCACGCCGCATTTGCGCAAGGTGCCGTTTAACACCCTGCGCGATTTCGCACCGGTGGCGCCGGCGGCAACGTTTTCTTTTTTGCTGGTGGCGCATCCGAGCGTGCCGGTGAAAACGGCGCGCGATCTGATTACACTGGCCAAATCGCGGCGCGTTGCCATGACCTATAGCACCACCGGTGTGGGCAGCGCCTATCATCTGGCGACGGTGATGTTTGCACTGCAGGCCGGTATCGATCTCTTGCACGTACCTTACGGCACCAGCGGTTCGTCGGCGATGGTGGATCTCGTTGCCGGTCGCACCGATCTGGGGATGAACAGCCCGGTGTTTTTATTGCCACAGGTGCGTGCCGGCAAGTTACGTGCGCTCGGTGTCACCGGTGCCCGCCGTATGGCCTCGGCGATGGAGATCCCCACTATCGCCGAGAGTGGACTGCCGGGATTCGAGATTGCCGGCTGGCAGGGCATACTCGCGCCAGCCGGAACGCCGCGCGAGGTCGTAACCCAGCTCAATGCGGCGATCCAAAAGATACTCGCCAACAAGGAGATCCAGCGCATCTGGGAGGACGCCGGTCTCGAGGTGATTTTTGCCACGCCCGAGCAGTTCACCACCACCTTGCGCAATGACTATGAGCGCTACGGCAAGCTGATCCAGAAAATCGGCACGGGTATCGAACAGTAATCACCGCACAGCGCGGTTACATTTTTCAGGGATCACCATGCAGTCAGGCACATTGATATTCCCCGTTATTGAACGGTTGATCTATGGCGAGCCCGCGGCACAGGCGGTGGCCGCCGAGGCGGCGCGACGTCAGGCGCAGCGTGTTTTCATTCTGGCCAGCGGCAGTCTCAACCGTAACACCGATGAGGTGACGCGCATGTGTGAAGCGCTGGGTGCGCGTTGCGCCGGCGTTTTTGATCGCATCCCTTCATTCACGCCGCGTGAGGCGGTGCTGGCTGCGACGGCCGAAGCGCGCCTCGCGGCGGCTGATTTGATCGTCACCTTCGGCGGTGGTTCGGTCACCGACGCCGGCAAGATGGTGCGCCTGTGT
>CAMDSO010000087.1 GCA_945906935.1 Bordetella parapertussis | reverse complement strand
GCAAGAAGCGTGTCATTGCCGAGACGGGGGCCGGCCAGCATGGCGTTGCTACCGCCACCATCGCAGCACGTTACGGCATGGAATGCGTCGTCTACATGGGGTCCGAGGATATCAAGCGACAGGCGCAAAACGTCTATCGCATGAAGTTGCTGGGCGCCTCTGTAATACCGGTGGAGTCTGGATCAAAAACACTCAAGGATGCGCTTAATGAAGCGATGCGCGACTGGGTAACCAACGTCGAGAGCACGTTTTATATCATCGGTACCGTGGCGGGACCGCACCCTTACCCAATGATGGTGCGTGATTTTCAGTCGGTGATCGGACGCGAGTCGATTCAGCAAATGCAGGAGCAGACCGGCCGTCAACCGGATGCGGTGTTGGCCTGTGTCGGCGGCGGCTCCAACGCCATGGGTATCTTTCATCCTTATATTTCGCACAAGGATGTGCGTCTTATCGGTGTTGAGGCTGCGGGCTTAGGGATTGAGAGCGGCAAACATTCCGCTACCCTAACCGCCGGCCGGCCCGGGGTGCTGCACGGTAATCGCACTTACCTCATGCAGGATGAGGACGGGCAGATCATCGAGACGCATTCGATCTCCGCCGGTCTTGATTATCCGGGGGTCGGTCCTGAACATGCCTGGCTCAAGGACAGCGGACGCGCAGAATACGTTTCGATTACCGACGACGAGGCGCTGGCGGCTTTCCATGACCTGTGCCGTCTCGAGGGTATTATCCCGGCGCTGGAGTCGAGTCACGCGCTCGCCTATGCGGCGAAAATTGCGCCCCACATGAAGTCGGACCAAATACTGTTGGTGAATCTATCCGGTCGTGGTGACAAGGATATGCATACGGTCTCTGAAAAATCGGGGCTTACGTTTTAGCGAGTGTTTAACGGTCGCAGCAGCGCCCCGCGGCATGTTCCGCGGGGTTTTTTACACGCATCATAAAGTAGCGCGATTCCATGAAGAGAATTGAAAACACTTTCGCCGACCTGGCCAGGCAAAAGCGCAAGGCACTGATTCCGTTTTTTACCGCAGGGGATCCCGCCCCGGCGATGACGGTGCCTGTGATGCATGCGCTGGCGGCAGCAGGTGCAGACGTGATCGAGCTGGGTGTTCCATTCTCTGATCCGATGGCGGACGGTCCGACGATCCAGCGTTCGAGCGAACGCGCATTGCAAAAGGGTACGACCCTGCGTGCGGTGATCGGTTTTGTCGCCGAGTTTCGCAAAACCAATGACCACACGCCGGTGGTCCTGATGGGATACGCCAATCCGATCGAGGCGATGGGCTATGAGAAATTCGCCGCGGCGGCGAGCAGCGCGGGTGTTGACGGTGTGTTGGTGGTCGATTATCCGCCCGAAGAATCGGTCAAGCTTTCCGCGCTTCTTGAGGAACATGGTGTTGCGCCGATCTTTCTGATTGCGCCCACCTCGGTCGATCAGCGGATTGAACAGATTGCGTTGCTCGCACGAGGTTACGTGTATTACGTTTCCCTGCGGGGCGTTACCGGTTCGGCGAACCTGGACGTCGAGGAAATACGGAAAAAGATTGCGCAGCTGCGGCAACGCGTGAAAATACCGATCGGCGTCGGCTTCGGCATACGCGACGGCAAGACCGCGCGCGCGGTGGCTGAAATTGCAGATGCTGTTGTCATCGGCAGCCGCTTGGTGGAAGAAATTGAAAAGAGCAGTGCGGACAGCGTGCTGCAAAACATATCCGTTCTGGTCGGGGATATCCGCGCAGCCATCGATCGCCAATAAGGGGGCGCCATGAGCTGGTTACAGAAACTGTTGCCACCGAAGATCAAGCGCGACACCGGTAGTCCTAAAAAGGTCGTGCCGGAAGGCTTATGGAGCAAATGCACCGCCTGTGAGGCCGTTCTCTACCGGACCGACCTTGAAAAAAATCTGTTCGTCTGCCCCAAGTGCGGGCACCATGACCGTCTGTCTGCACGCGAGCGCCTCGACGCACTCCTCGATGCCGGCGGCCGGTTTGAAATTGGTGCCGAGGTGCTGCCGGTCGATACGCTGAAATTTCGCGATAGCCGGCGCTATGCCGAACGCCTTGAGGATGCGCGCAAGCAGACCGAAGAGGACGATGCGCTGGTGGTTATGCAGGGCAGCGTCAATGCGCTACCTTTGGTAGCCGCCGCATTTGAATTCCGCTTTCTCGGCGGATCGATGGGGTCGGTGGTCGGGGAACGGTTTGTGCGTGGCGTGCAGGTTTGCGTCGAGCAGAATATGCCGTTCGTCTGCGTCACCGCGAGCGGTGGCGCACGCATGCAGGAAGGTTTGCTCTCCCTGATGCAAATGGCCAAGACCTGCGCTGCGTTGACGCAATTGAGCGCGAAAAAATTACCCTTTATTTCCGTGTTGACCGACCCGACGATGGGCGGAGTTTCGGCGAGCTTCGCGCTGATTGGCGATGTGGTTATCGCTGAACCAGGGGCGCTGATTGGTTTCGCCGGGCCACGTGTGATCGAGCAAACCGTGCGAGAAACGCTGCCCGAAGGTTTTCAGCGTGCCGAGTTTTTGCTCGAGCATGGCGCGATTGACATGATCGTCGACCGTCGTGAAATGCGCTCGAGGCTGAGCGCGTTGATCACGCTGTTGCTGCGCCAGCCTGCTCCCGTTTAATTTGCGGCAAGCCCAAGCTTGATTCCACAAACGCTAGGGCAGTGGCTCGCCTATCTGGAGCAACTGCATCCGCAGGCCATAGCCCTGGGCCTCGAGCGCGTGCAGACCGTGCGCCTCGCGCTGGGCATCAATCCCGTTTGTCCGATCATTACGGTTGGCGGTACCAACGGCAAGGGATCGTGCTGCGCCATGCTCGAGGCGATGCTCGCGCAGGGCGGCTATCGTGTTGGTTGTTACACCTCGCCCCATCTGTTGCGCTACAACGAGCGTGTGCGTGTCGGCGGCGCCGTTGTTGATGACGCCGCGCTGTGTGCCGCATTCGAAAGAATCGAGCTGGCACGCCGCGATGTTTCGCTGACGTATTTTGAATTTGGCACGCTTGCTGCGATGCTCATATTCGCCGCTGAGACGGTCGACGCGATCGTCCTCGAAGTGGGACTGGGCGGTCGTCTTGATGCGGTCAACATATTCGACGCCGATTGTTCCATCATTGCCAGCGTGGATCTCGATCACCAGGCTTTTCTTGGCGAGACGCGCGAGGCGATCGGCTACGAGAAGGCGGGTATTTTTCGCCCCGGCCGGCCGGCGATTTGTGCCGATGCCGATCCGCCCGCGACCGTCATTGCACACGCCGCCACCGTCGGTGCTGATCTCATGCTGATTGATCGTGATTTTGGCGGCGTTGCCGATCGTCAGCAGTGGCGTTATTGGGGGCCGCGCGTCAAACGCAATGGCTTGCCGTGGCCCGCATTGCGCGGTGGTTGTCAGATTGCCAACGCTGCAGCCTGCTTGACCGCGTTGGACACGTTGCGCGAGCGTTTGCCGCTGACCGCCGCCGATCTGCGTGGCGGCCTGTTAACTGCTGATATTGCCGGACGCTTTCAGGTTTTGCCAGGGCGGCCGCTGGTGGTGCTGGACGTCGCCCATAATCCCCATGCCGCGCGGGTGCTTGGCGCCAACCTTGCGGAACTGCCAGATTCCAAGGGGTCGATCATTGCGGTATGTGGCATGCTCAAAGACAAGGATATCGCCGGCGTGATGGAGGCGCTCAAGACTTCTTTTACGCGCTGGCATATCGGCAGTAGCGAGGGGCCGCGCGGCGCAACTGCCGGTGAGCTGTCCGCTGCATTGCTGCAGGCCGGTATCGAGGCGCCGGTATTTGAGTTCGCCGATATCGCTGAAGCGTGGCGCGAAGCCTGCAAAAATGCACGCGACGATGATAAAATCATTGTTTTTGGATCGTTTCTTACCGTCGCCACAGTCATGCGAGAAATCAACGCTTGAAGCAGCGTGCGGGTCGCGGGTTAATTGCACTGGGTAAGGCTTCCGGATTCCAAATTTATGGCGACACCGATTAGCGAAGAAGAACTGCAGCTGAAGAAACGCGCGCGCCGTCGCCTGATCGGCGCCATCGCATTGGTGACTGTTGTCGCAGTGTTTTTGCCGATGATCCTTGATCACGAGCAGAAGTCGGTCAACCAGGACATTAGCATCCAGATCCCGTCGCAAAACGCGGGGGTCTTCACCTCCAAAATCGTGCAGTCAGTTGCCGCCAACAAGGCTGGGTCGCCCGCCACCGAACCGGCACCGGCTGCCGCACCGGTAGAAACGCAGAAGGTTGCACCAACCGCTCAACCTGTGCGGGCTGCCGCCAAAAGCCCTGAACCCGCTATCGTTAAAACGCCCGAACCAGAGGCCAAGCCCAAGGTCAAAGCGCCCGTCGTGGTTGACGCCGAGGCGCTACCTACACCGCCGCCGGCCGTTGAAGCGAAAACTGAGGCGAAGAGCAAACCCAAGCCGGCCAAGCCCGCGGCCACCGACAGTACCGGTTACGTTGTGCAGATCGCCGCGCTGGCTGACCCGGGCAAGGCTAAACTGCTGAGCGAGCAGATAGTCGCCGCCGGGGTTAAGGGCTATACCGAAGTCGTGCCGACTTCCAACGGCGACGTCACGCGTGTGCGCGCCGGTCCCTTCTCTTCCCGTGAGTCGGCGGAGAAAGCGCGAGACCGCTTGAAGGCGGCCGGCCTCAACGGCAACGTGGTGGCCAAATAGCCGCCATGACCTGGATCGATTACGCAGTGTTGGCAATCATTGGCGTATCGGTCCTCTTCAGCGTCATCCACGGCTTTGTGCGTGAATTGTTGTCGCTGGCATCCTGGGTTGCGGCTTTCCTTGTCGCTCAGTACTTCGCGATTGAGGTGGCGGCGATGCTGCCCGCCAATCTAAGCAATCAATCCTTACGTCTGCTGGTGGGCTTTCTGGCGGTCTTTCTAATGGTTTTGTTGGCATCGACCTTGCTCGCGAATGCGATATCCGGTTTGATCAAACGTGTGGGCCTGGGGTTTGCCGACCGGCTGCTTGGCGCCGTCTTCGGACTCGTCAGGGGATTGGCGGTCGTGATGGTGATGGTGCTGCTGGCGGGGCTGACCGCCTTGCCCAGCACGCCGGAATGGCGGCAGGCGCTGACCAGCGCACCGCTTGAGGCATTGGCAAACACGGTAAAGGTCTGGTTGCCGTCCGATTTATCGAAGCACATCAACTATGGGTAGATAACGTTATGTGCGGCATTATGGGTGTGGTTGCAAAGAACCATGTGAACCAGCTGTTGTATGACGGCTTGCTGGTGCTACAGCATCGCGGACAGGACGCGGCGGGTATCGCCACCGCTGAAGGCGCGACCTTTCATATGCACAAGGGTAGCGGCATGGTGCGCGATGTGTTTCGCACGCGCAACATGCGTTCGCTGCCAGGCACCTGCGGTATTGCGCATACGCGTTATCCGACGGCGGGTTCGGCTTCATCGGCTGCAGAGTCGCAACCGTTTTACGTCAACTCACCGTTTGGTATCGTGCTTGGGCATAACGGTAATCTGACCAACACCGACCAGTTGAAGCGCGAACTTTTCCGTCAGGATCTTCGCCACGTCAACACCAACTCGGATTCCGAGGTGCTGCTCAACGTGCTGGCGCACGAATTGCAGGAGTCCACTGCCAACTACAAGCTCGACCCGGCGACGATTTTTGCCGCGGTGTCGGGCGTACACCGGCGTTGCCGCGGCGCCTACGCGGTGGTAGCGATGATCGCCGGCTATGGCTTGCTGGCATTCCGCGATCCCTACGGGATCCGTCCGCTGGTTTACGGCAAGCTTGAAACTGACGCCGGAACAGAATACATGCTGGCCTCGGAATCGGTGGCGCTCGATGCGCTGGGTTTTCAGGTGGTGCGCGATATTGCGCCGGGTGAGGCGGTGTTTATTGACGAAGACTGCAACTTTTACTCGCAGCAGTGCGCGACTAAACCGTCATTGAGTCCCTGTCTGTTTGAATATGTTTATCTTGCCCGCCCGGATTCTGTGATCGACGGGATTTCCGTCTACGAGACGCGTTTGCGCATGGGCGAGAGCCTCGCCGACAAGATACGCCGCCAGTATGCGAACCTTGATATCGATGTGGTCATCCCGATTCCTGATTCCAGTCGGCCGTCGGCCATGCAACTGGCAAACCGTCTTAACCTTCCATACCGCGAAGGTTTCATCAAGAACCGCTATATCGGCCGTACCTTCATCATGCCGGGTCAGGCGACACGGCGTAAGTCGGTCAGACAAAAACTCAATGCGATCGGCATGGAATTCAAGGGCAAAAACGTGATGCTGGTCGATGATTCAATCGTGCGTGGCACCACCAGCAGCGAAATTGTACAGATGGCGCGCGAGTCCGGTGCGCGCAAGGTGTTTTTCGCCTCGGCGGCGCCACCCGTGCGTTATCCGAATGTCTATGGTATCGACATGCCGACCCGTGATGAATTGATTGCCTGCGGACGTGATGATGGTGAGATCGCGCGCGAAATCGGCGCCGACCAGTTGATCTATCAGGATCTCAGCGCGCTCGTTGATGATGTGCGTTCGGTGAACCCGATGGTGACGCGGTTTGAAGACTCCTGTTTCAGTGGCAATTACATTACCGGTGATGTGACTCGTGAGTATCTCGACGGTGTCGAAACGCAACGCCGCGACGGTGCCAAACAAGCGCGTTCATCGGCGTCGCAGCTTGACCTTAATCTGGAAGTTATTGATTAGCGAAGGCGCTGCGCGTCGGGGTGCGTTGACAATATGAGGTCGGACGTTTAGATTCGTCAATGCGCCGATTTGAGAATCAGCTTGCGGGCGCCGCGGTTTTCTGAATAGTCAGACATTCCGCGATCAATAAATACGGCTAAAGCGAGCCATAACCCGGTCCGCGCAAGCTGTCCGGGTTTTCTGTTTTTGAAGGATGGGATACGACATGGACGATAAATATCAGCTCGATACACTGGCCGTGCGCGCCGGCATTGAACGCAGCCAGTTTGGCGAACACAGCGAGGCGCTGTATCTGACCTCCAGCTTTGTTTTCAAGTCGGCGGCACAGGCGGCCGAGCGTTTTGCCGAGCGCGAGCAGGGCCCGATCTATTCGCGCTTTACCAACCCGACGGTGAATGTGTTCGAGCAGCGGCTCGCCGCAATGGAGGGGGCCGAGTGTTGTATCGCCACTTCTTCAGGGATGGCGGCGATCCTGGCGATGACCATGGGGCTGCTCAAAGCCGGCGATCACGTGATTGTTTCGCAAAGCGTGTTTGGCTCGACGATCCAGATGTTTGTGAACATTTTCAAGAAATTTGGTCTTGAGTCGAGCTTCGTTTCGGCGACCGATGTGTCAGCGTGGGAAAAAGCGCTCAAGCCCAATACCAAACTGATGTTTCTGGAAACGCCGTCAAATCCGCTGACCGAGATTTCGGATATCGCCGCAATCGCTGCGATCGCGCACAAACACGGCGCGTTGCTGGCGGTCGACAACTGTTTTTGTTCGCCGGCGTTGCAACAGCCGCTCGCACTCGGCGCGGATATCGTGATTCATTCCGCTACCAAATACCTTGATGGTCAGGGCCGTGTGCTGGGCGGTGCGGTGCTCGGTAAACGCGACGTGATCCATGCCGGGGTATTCGGATTTCTGCGCACCGCTGGCGTCACGCTCTCGGCGTTTAATGCGTGGATTATTCTGAAAGGCTTGGAGACACTGCGCATCCGTATGGAGGCGCAATCGGCCGCAGCGTTCGAAATTGCGAGCTGGCTGGAACAGCAGCCCGGCGTCGAGCGCGTTTACTATCCGGGTCTGCCTTCGCACCCACAACATGCGCTGGCGATGCGCCAGCAGAAGAGCGGTGGCGGCATCGTCGCATTCGATGTCAAGGGTGGCAAGGACGCCGCCTGGCGGGTCGTTGATAACACGCGGCTGTTGTCGATCACGGCCAATCTCGGTGATACCAAGACCACTATCACTCACCCAGCCACCACCACCCATGGTCGTATCACACCGGAGGCGCGCGCTGCTGCGGGGATCAAGGACGGCTTGTTGCGCGTCGCGGTAGGGTTGGAAGCTGTCGCTGACTTGAAGACCGATCTCGCGCGCGGTCTGGCCTGAGCGTTAAAACAAAAAAAGGGGGCTGGCGCCCCCTTTGATTGTTGTGCTGCCGCCGGTTACTCTGCTTTGACGCCGGCTTTCTGCACTACTTTGCGCCAGGTATCGATGTCGCGTTTGATGGTGGCGGCGAATTGTTCGGGTGTGCCGCCCGCTGCCGTGACGCCATCGCCCGCCAGCTTGTCCTGCATATCTTTGGCCTGCAGGATCTTGTTCAGATCCGCATTCACGCGGTCAACAATCGGGCGCGGCAGATTTTTCGGACCGATCAAGCCGTGCCACAACACTGTTTCATAGCCTTTAAGTCCTGATTCATTGACCGTCGCTACATCAGGAAACGCGTCAACCCGTTTCATCGTGGTGACGGCGATTGCGCGCAGGCGGTTGTTCTTCACCTGTGGCACGGCCACCGCGATACTGCTGAACAGCAACTGTGTCTGCCCCGCGATGGTGTCGGTCAAGGCTGGTCCGGTGCCTTTGTAAGGCACGTGTACCATTTTGATGCCGGCCATATCGCTGAAGAGTTCAGTGGCCAGATGGATGATGCTGCCTGCGCCACTGGAGGCGTAGGTGAGGCCGTCCGGTTTTTTCTTTGCCAGCGTGATGAGGTCTTTGATATTTTTGACTGGTAACGCCGGATGCACGACCACCAGAAACGGCCCTTGTGAGAGCTGGATGATTGGCGTGATGTCATTATTCGAATCGAAATTCACCTTGTAGAGGCTGGGGTTCACCGCATAGCTGCCGGCGACCAGGGTCAGCGTGTAGCCATCCGGCACTGCCTTGGCGCCGAGTTCCGCACCCAGCGTGCCGCCGGCACCCGGGCGGTTGTCGACGATGACGGTTTGGCCGAGCGTTTCGGTGAGCTTGGCGGCTGCCACGCGGGCGATGAAATCGGTACCGCCGCCGGGGGCGAATGGCGCGATGATGCGCACCGCTTTCGCGGGATATTGCTGTGCGATAGCCGGTGCGGCGACGAGGGCGCAGGAAATCAGGGTCCAGCGGGTTAGCATTTGGTGCATGATGACTCCTCTAAAGTTCAACGGTAGCAAGCATAATCGTGATTTTGCACCCAAACCAGCATTGATGGCTTCCAATGGCAAAAACAATCCGTATTTCGTTGCTGCTATTGGTCTTGCTCGCCGTTTCGCAAAGCGCATGGAAAGCGCGGCAACGCACCATAGAATGGTCGGAAACCCTGCGCGTGGTGGTTTATCCGATCAACGGTGACGGTAGTGCAGCCTCCGCCGCCTATATTGGCGGCTTGCACCGTGACGTGATCGAGCCGCTACGCCTGTTTATGCGCGAGCAGGCGCAACACCATCGCCCCGGATTGCGCGAGCCCATCGAGGTCTATCTTGCGCCGGCCGTGATCGACCGGCCACCGCCGGCGCCAGCGCACGGCAATCCGATTGGAAATGCGGCGTGGAGTTTGCGCTTGCGCTGGTGGGCGTGGCGTCATGACCGCTACGATGGGCCGCGTCCGCATGTCCGCGTGTTCGTGCAATATTTCGCGCCGCTTGCCGATCGTGCGCTGGCCCATTCGCTCGGTTTGCGCGGGGGCATGATCGTGATCGCCAATGCGTTTGCGAGTGCAGAACAAGAGGGCGCCAATAATGTCGTCATTGCGCACGAACTGCTGCATACCTTCGGCGCTACGGATAAATACGACCCGGCGACCAACATGCCTGTTTATCCTGATGGTTTCGCCGAGCCCGATGCGCAACCTGTGTTGCCGCAGCAACGCGCCGAGATCATGGGCGGGCGCATTCCGCGCTCACGCAGCGAAGCGGATATTCCGCGCAGTCTGGAGCAAACGACGATAGGCGCTGCGACAGCGCGGGAAATACACTGGCTACAGTAGCCCGCGCTTAAAGTGAACGCAGGATGGCCGCACCGCGTTCGAGTGTGGCTTCAGATTTGGCGAAGCAGAAACGCAGCACGCGGTCGCAATGCGCATCGTGATAAAAAACCGATAGCGGAATCGCCGCCAGCCCCTTTTCCTTGGTCAGGCGCACCGCCAGATCGCTGTCTTTTTCGTCGCAGATGGCGTCGTAGGCAAGGTTCTGGAAAAAGGTGCCGCGCGAAGCGAGCGGCCGCAGGCGCGAACCCTGCAATTGTTCGAGAAAGAAATCGCGTTTACGCTGGTAAAAGGCGTTGAGCGAAAGATAGGCGTCGCGGTCTTTCATGTGTTCGGCCAGCACATGCTGCAGCGGGCCGTTGGCGACAAAGACGTTGAACTGATGGACCTTGCGGAATTCGGTCATTAATTCCTTCGGCGCCAGCACATAGCCCATTTTCCAGCCGGTGACGCTATAAGTTTTTCCGAACGAGGAGACGACAAAGCTGCGTTCGGCCAGCCCCGGATAACGCGAGACGCTTTCATGCCGCGCGCCGTCGTAGATCAGGTGTTCATAGACCTCGTCGCTGATGATAATGATATTGGTGTCGCGCAACAGGTTTTCGAGTGCCCGCATATCGTCCGCGGACAAAACGCTGGCGGTCGGATTATTCGGCGTGTTGATAATCAACATACGCGTCTTCGGTGTGATGGCGCGCGCAACCGCCTGCCAGTCGATGCTGTAATCCGGATATTGCAGACGCACAAAAACCGGCTTGCCGCCGTTAACCTCGATCGCCGGCACATAGCTGTCGTAGGCTGGTTCGAATACGATGACTTCGTCGCCCGGTCGCACAAAGGCGCTTACCGCCGTGAAGATGCCGTAGGTGGCGCCGGGCACCACGGTAACCTCGTGCTCGGGATCGTAATCGGTGGCGTAGAGTGCGGCAGATTTTTCAGCGATAATTTCGCGCAGCGCCACCACACCGGCCATCGGTGGATATTGATTCAGACCAGCGTTGAAATATTTCGGAATGAGTGCGCGCAATTCGGCCGCACATTCGAAGTCGGGAAAGCCCTGTGACAGATTGATCGCGTTGTGTTCCTGCGCCAGTCGCGACATTACGGTAAAAATTGTGGTGCCGACCTGCGGCAGTTTGGACGCGATAGGGTGGCGATAGGCGGGCATGGTGTTACCGTTGGTGGAAGTTATAGCGCGGCGATTGTAGCAGTCAGGGCGGTTGCCGCTGCGCGATCGCCGAGCGTTTTGAAGTCGTTGCCGAAGCCTTCAAGACGTTTTAACGCGCGCTCGCGTTGCGCCGGCGTCAGCAATTTTTCAAGCGCAATAAAAAAATCGATACGTCGTTCCTGTGCCTCGGCGGCGACGCGTTCGTATTCGGCGCTGCGCCCGCGTTCCCATTCGAGCAGCCAGTGATGCAGCCGGGGCTGGAACTCCTGGCGCTGGGTGCGCAGTTTTAGCAACTCGGAAAATTCCATCTGGCGCCGTAATCGATCCTGGTAGCGCAGATGTTCAAACAGCGGAATAGCTTCGATCAGTTGTTCGATTTGTTGCTCCTGCGCGCGCGACAGGTTGCCGGTCCAGTCGGATATCTGGCCCAGCGTGCGTTTAAGGCGCGCACGTTTACGTCGCTCGACGCTGGACTCGAGTTCGTGCTCTTCGATAAAGCGGTGATTGTCTTTGGCCCATTGTTTTTGCAGCGCTGGAAGCTGTTCGGCGTTGAGTGTGGCCAGCAGCTCGGCGGCGTCGTTAATGCCACGGTCGACAATGCTGCGGTAATGATTCTTCATGCCGCCGATGAGCCAGAGAATATCCTCGCGGCTGACGCCGTCGCGGGCACGCGTGACCGCGCCTTGGATGAAACGAGCATATTCCGGCAGTTGCTCGCGCCGGTGCCAGGCCAGCAGGCGCTCGAGGCGCTGATGAAAGTCGCGTTTTTGCGCGGATTCAAAATCAAAGTAGCGGTCGGCGCGCCAGCCGAGCAGCAGGTCGGCCTGGTTGTAGCTGAGTTGCAGTGTGCTGCAGCCCGCTAGCAGCAGCGCGGCGAAGAGCCAGCAGCAGCGCCCATAGCGTGCAAAGCGAGCCATTTAAAGGCTGTCGATGTAAGACGCCATGCGCCGCCGCATGATGGCGTCTGGCAGGCGTCCGCTACCGGCCTTGAGGTTGTCACGTAAATGCGCGAGCTTGCCGGTGCCCGGGATGACGCAGGTGACCGCCGGGTGCCCGAGTATGTATTTTAGAAAGAACTGTGCCCAGCTCTCGCAGTCAAATTCCGCCGCCCATGCAGGCAGTGGCTTGCCACGCACGCGCGGGAACAGTTCGCCCTGGGCGAAGGGCCGGTTGATGATCACCGCCGTGCCGCTCTCCGCGGCCACATCGAGCAGGCGCGTTTCGGCCTCGCGTTCGGCCAGCGAATAGTTGAATTGTACAAAATCGTATTCGCGCGTCTTCAGTAGTTTTTCCAGGGCCGCATAGGCGCCGGCATGATAGTGCGTGATGCCGAGATAACGCAGGGTGCCGGCCTGTTGCCACTCGCGCATGGTCTTCATGTGCGTGGCGGTATCGAGCAGGTTATGCACCTGCATGAGGTCGATCTTTGTGGTGCGCATCAGCCGCAGGGAATTTTTCATTTGCGCGATGCCCGCCTCGCGGCCGCTGGTCCACACCTTGGTGGCGAGAAAGAGCCGCTCGCGCAGCTTTAGCGCGGCGGTAAGGTCGCCGGTGCGCGCTTCGGCCATGCCATACATTGGCGAGCTGTCGACCACGCTGGCGCCGCCATCGGCAAAGCCACGCAGGACGTCCCGCAACTCGCCCATCTCAGGCGCATCGGCGGCGACATCCAAAACCAGATAAGTGCCCAGCCCGATGACCGGCAGCAGCTCGCCGCTGCGCGGCACCGCACGGCGTAGCAGAATGGGTGTTTCAGCCGCCATGACACCGCTTGCGCCGGCTAGTGAGGCGGTGCAGAGATATTGCAGCAGTCGTCGCCGCTGCACATCGGGGCACGGCAGGCTGCATGGTGGGGAAGGATGATCTATCATGGCGTCGCGCATTCACGCACAAATCATATCAGGATGAACCTTGGAACCGAACCCTCTTATTGCTGACGGGCTGGCCGCATTCGTTAAACGCGCTTGCCCGACCTGCTCGATGATCGTGCCGCAATTGCGCGAGGCGGCTGCGCATTCAATGCAATTTCAGGTGGTCTCGCAGGACGACCCACAATTTCCCGGCGGCGTCGCCCGTATGCTCGACGATCGTGCGCTGGATGTTTCATGGCTGAATGCGATCGAGGCGACGCCGACGCTGATACGCTACAAAGACGGTCTGGAAGTCGAGCGCGTGATGGGGTGGGACCGCGCGGCGTGGCGGCGTCTGACCGGTATCGCCGGCCTTGGCGATGGCCTGCCCGCAACCCAGCCCGGGTGAGGTTCGTTGACTCTCGAGCCCGGGGTGGCCGAGCGGTTGGAAGCCAAGCATAAGGGCGGCATCGTTCTGGCGGCACGCACGATCGAATACAGCGCGCACGCCGACCCGATGGAAATTTGCTTTGCACGGGGCTGGAGTGATGGTCTGCCGGTGACGCCGCCGACCGATGAGCGCGTGCTGCGTATGTTGAAGGGCACCAGTCGCAAGCCCACCGAGGTGATCGGCAACATTCCGCCGTATCTGGCGCCGTGCACGATCGAGAAAGTGGCGATCAATGCGGTGATGGCGGGCTGCAAGCCCGAATACATGCCGGTGTTGCTGGCGGCACTGGATGCGGCACTGGACCCTTTGTTCACGCTGCACGGGGTGCTGGCGACGACCTATTTTTCAGCGCCGGTGATTATCGTCAACGGTCCGGTGACTCAGGCGATCGGCATGAATGCAGGCGTGAATGCGCTGGGGCAGGGTAATCGCGCCAACCTGACGATCGGCCGCGCACTGAATCTAATCGTGCGCAACGTCGGTGGCGGCAAGCCCGGTGAGGCCGACCGCGCCACACTCGGTGCGCCGAGCAAGATTACCTTGTGTTTTGCCGAGGACGAAACTGATCCAGATTGGGAGCCATTGTCGGTGGCGCGGGGCATTCCGCGCGGCCGCTCGGCGGTGACGCTGTTTCAGGGGCATGGGGTGGAAGCGTTTGTCGATCAAAAGACGCGCGATCCTGCGGGGCTGTCGCGTTCTTTCGCCACGCATCTCGTGCGTATGGGGCATTTGCGCCTGACCCAATCGGCGCGCGCCATTGTTGTACTCTCGCCCGAGCATTACCGTATCTACAGGGAAGCGGGCTGGGGACGGCGCGAGATCGAACGCGCGTTGTATGAGGCAACGATACGGCCGGGGCGCGAGATACTTGCCGGCCTCGACGGCATCGGTGAGGGCGTGGCGGCGGGGCGTGCTGACGAAATGATTCCGAAGTTTCACGACGACGGCATTGTCGTGGTGCGTGCCGGCGGTCAGGCCGGTTTGTTTTCAGCGGTGTTACCGGGCTGGTTGGCGGGGCGCAACAAAGCTGAATTGCAGTTGGTGACCAGGGAAGTTAGGGATATTAGGGGGATTGGGGAATGAACTGGATGCGGGATCCGACGTCGGAAATGTCACCGGTCAAACGCGCGCGGCTGACGCCGCCGCCATCGCTGGCTGGAAAAACCATCGGTCTCTTTGATATCGGCAAGACACGTACCGACGAGTTTTTTAATCAGGTCGAGCTGCGCTTGCGTGAACGCGGCTTGAACACCGTGCGTGTTGGTAAACCGACCAACGCCAAGGTCGCGACAACGGAGAACCTGCAGAAAATCGCCGCCGCGGTTGATGTGGTGATGATCGGGCTTTCCGACTGAGGCTCATGCACGTCGTGCAGTCTGCACGACCTGATGAACTTCGATAGCCGCGGCATCGCCGGTGTTTCCATCATCACGACCGAATTTCGCGATGCAGTCGAGGTGCAGTCGCGTGCGCTGGGTTTTGAGCCGGCGGTGGTTTATACGCCGCACCCGATTCAGAACCGCAGCGCCGACGAGTTGAAAAAAATTGCCGATGACGTGATCGAGCGCGCGCTCAAGTTATTGCAAACGGCCTGAGCGTCAGGGCGCGGCTGTTTCGCCTGCAGCCTTGCGCTCATGCGCGCGGCCGAGTGCCAGCGACAGCCCCAGCCAGCACGCCGCCACCGGCACCGTCGCCAGCGAGATCGACCCGAGTTCGAGACCGAGTCCGCGCAGGGCGGAGAACAGCCAGCCGGACAAGGCATCACTGCCGCGAAACACCACGTTGTCGATGACGTTCTTGGCTTTGTATTTCTCCTCGCGCTCGACCACCGTGAACAAGACCTCGCGCGCCGGATTGGCGATGGCAAAGTTGGCTGCCCGCTGCAAGGCCTGAAAGGCGATCACCACCCACAACATGGGGGTCGCCCACAGTGCGATAAAGCCGGCGGCAAACACGAACGGCAGAAAGGCGGTCGCCGGTCCTGCACCGAAGCGTTTAATCAGTTTGCCGGTGGCAAGAAACTGCACGATCACCGTCAACAAACTGACCGCCAGATCAATGCGCGCGAAGATGGCGGTGCGTTTGTTGGGGTCGTCGGTCAGCGCGGCGACGATGTTGGCCTGCTGGAAATATAAAAAGGTGCCCGCCAGTGACAGCAGCGCCACCCAGGTCGCGATGCCGGCCAGATAAGGTGAGCGCACGATCATCAGGATGCCGCCGATCCAGCTGCCACCGAAGCCTTTCGATACGGGCGCGGTGGGTGTGCTCTCTTGTGCAGAGGCTTTGAAGACGGCTGCGGCTGCTTCCAGCCGCATCGCGCAAAATACTGCACATTCGAGCAGCAAAGCGGCGATCAGCAGCAGATTGGCGCGCCCGATCGGTTCGGCGAGTCCGGCCGCAATCGATGGGCCGAGCAGCGCACCGGCCGAACCGCCGGCAGCGATGAAGCCGAACAGCCGCTTGCCTTGTTCGGCGCCGTAAAGGTCGGCCATGAACGACCAGAACACCGACACGGCAAACAGGTTAAAGACGCTGATCCAGACGAAAAACACCTGCGCGGTAACAGCCAGCGCGATGCCCTGTGTGAGCAAGACCCAGAAGATCAGAATGTTGATGACAAAGAAGTGATAGACCAGCGGGATAAAGCGCTGGCGCGGCAGGCGCGCCACCAGCGCACCATAGACCGGCACCACCGCCAGCATGACAAAAAAAGTCGCCGTAAACAGCCAGGGCAGATTCTTGATGCCGCTGGCGAGCCCCATTTCGTCGCGCACGGGTCGCAGCACGTAATAGCCGGCGAGCAGACAGAAGAAATAAGCGAAGGACCACAGCAGTGCGCGCATTTCATGGGGTCGGGCTGCGACGACGCGACCCAGCATGCGCTTCATGACATTGTGTTCTGCAGTATCCATCCGTGAGCCTTTGTCGTAACGGCAACAATTTTCGCTGCGCGTTTGTCGTGGGGTGCGTCGTCTCGTTTCTTGTGTGCGGCCAAGCGCGCTTCATAGCACCCGAAGCCGCGAGATGTGCCGCCGTTTAGCTGTGGCGGCGAGGGGTTAGATTAGCCATCGCCAGCGTCGCTGGCAAGCCCGCTGCGGCGACGCGCGGACGGGCCATGCGGGACGACGATAGGCGCTGCATCTGCGGACGCTTTCTGTAACCGCCGTGTGCGGTCAATTGCTGGCGCGAAACGTCGCCGGCTTGGTTGACCGCAGCGCGGTCGGGCCGGATACTGGCACCTTTCCGCGATCCCGCAATGGTGAGGAGCCCCTGATGAACCTGTCCTTTCGCACCGCATTGACCCTGGTGCCGCTGGTTTTTATAGCAGTCCTCGCGCAGGCACAAACCTACCCGTCGAAATCGGTGCGCGTGGTCGTGCCGTTCGCGGCCGGTGGCCCGGCGGATATTTATGCACGCTATCTCAGCCAGCGCTTGCAGGAGCCGCTCGGACAGTCCTTTGTCATCGACAACCGTCCCGGTGCCGGCTCCATCATTGGCACCGAGCTGGTGGCGCGTTCACCCGCCGACGGCTACACGCTGTTGCTGATGTCCAATACCCATACCATCAATGAATCCCTGATCCTGAAAAAGCCATTTGCGCTGATGAAGGAGTTCGTGCCGGTGGCGCCGATCAATTATTCGGATCTGGTGATGGTGGTGCATCCTTCGGTGCCGGCCAAATCGGTGAAGGAACTGGTGGCCATCGCGCGGGCGAATCCGCGCGGCATGAACTATGCGTCGTCGGGCAACGGCACGCCCTATCATCTGGCCGGCGAGTTGTTCAAGTCGATGGCCGGCGTTGATATCACGCATGTGCCCTACAAGGGCAGTTCGGAAGCGCGCACCGGTGTGATGTCAGGGCAGGTCGAGATCATGTTTGATGCGATCACCACCATGACGCCCATGGTCAGGGCGGGTCGCGTGCGCGCACTCGGTACCACCGGGCTTAAGCGCTCGAGCGTGCTGCCGGACGTGCCCACCGTCAGCGAGGCTGGCGTCAAAGATTATGAGGCGACGATCTGGCTCGGCGTGATGGTGCCCACCGGCACGCCCAAAGCGGTGATCGACCGCCTGAACGCCGAGATCGTGCGCATTGCCGCGCGTCCTGATGTGAAGAAAACCTGGAACGAGCAGGGTGCCGAACCGATGAGCATGAACCCCGCCGAGTTTGAGAAATATCTCAATGATGACATCGCCAAATGGGCGAAGGTGGTCAAGGCGTCCGGTGCGCGTGCCGATTGAACAAAGTCGATTTTGTTTTTGAATGATGGAGAACCTCAATGCGGCTGGTTACTTTTTCCGATGACAAGGCTGCGCGCATCGGCGTGCACGATGTTGAATCCAACAGCATCGTTGATCTGGCGGCGACGACCCGCCTGCCGAAAGACATGACGGCGTTTATTGCGCTGGGCAAAAATGGGTTGAAACGCGCACGCACTGCGGTGAAGAGCGGCGACGGACGTCTGGCGTTTGGCAGTGTAAAACTGCTGGCGCCGATCCCGCGGCCAGCGAAGAACGTGTTGTGCGTGGGCAAGAATTATTACGACCACGCGCATGAATTTCACAACAGCGGCGTCGATGCGAGTGCCGGCAAGAATGCGATTCCTGAACTGCCGATTCCGTTCACCAAATGGCCCAATTCGGTGATCGGGCCCGGCGAGCCGATTCTGAGCTATCTCGATTACAGCAACTCAACCGACTACGAAGGCGAGCTCGGTGTTGTCATCGGCACCGGCGGCCGCGGCATCACCAAGAAGGATGCCTATGACCATGTCTACGGCTACACCGTCATCAACGACGCCACTGCGCGCACGCTGCAGAACCAGCATCGCCAGTGGTTTCTCGGCAAGAGCCTCGACAGTTATTGCCCGATGGGGCCATGCATCGTCACCGCAGACGAGATCAAGGATGTGACCCAACTGCGCTTGATGACGAAAGTGAACGGTGAATTGCGGCAGGATGCGCTGGTCAGCCAGTTGATCTTCGACATACCGACGCTGATCGAAACCTTCTC
>CAMDSO010000086.1 GCA_945906935.1 Bordetella parapertussis | reverse complement strand
TTGCGCCGGTCGCCACGCTCAACAGCAGCGAGTATGTGCTCGTCGTGCATCCGTCTGTCCCGGCCCATAGCCTTCAGGAATTGATCGGCCTCGCCAAATCGAAGCCCGGACAGCTCAACTACGCGTCGTCAGTCAGTGGCGGATCGAATCACCTGGTGAGCGAGTTATTCAACATCATGGCGGGCGTCAAGATACATCACGTCCCCTACAAAGGCGGCGGTCCCGCCCTTACCGACGTGCTGGGCGGACAGGTGCATATGTTCTTCAACAACGCGAGCACCTTTGTTGCCCACATCAAAAGCGGCCGGCTGAACGCGCTTGCCATCTCGGGAGCAGCGCGCTCGCCGACGTTGCCCCAGGTGCCGACATTCACGGAGGGCGGCCTGCCCGGTTTCGAGGTCAAGAACTGGCAGGCAGTGCTTGCCCCGGCGGCAACGCCCAGAGCCATCATCGACAAGCTGTCGGCCGAGATAGGCAAAATCCTGACCCTTTCTGATATCAAGGAAAAGCTGGCGCTGCAGGGTATGGACGCTTTCATTTCAAACCCCGAACAGTTCGCGGCACTGCTCAAGGCGGAAACGGCGCGGGTTGCAAAAGTTATCAAGACAGCCAACATCAAACTGGAAAACTGACAGGCGAGTTGCGGGCCGACGCTGCCAAATTCAAAAGTTCTGACGTTCCAGAATCCCGAATTTCTGGAGTCTGCGCTTAACCCCATTTGCTGAATGGGCGCGTTAATAGTCGAGTAATATAGGGCCGTCGCCGCATCACCGATAACTCACATTAAATCATGGCGTTACACGCTATGTTAAGAATAATGCTGACTTGCACTTTGACTGCCCTCTGTGTAGTGGCGACGGCGTGGGCCGAAGCGGCCGATACGCCGCGCTACAACACGGTCGAGCTGCAGGCCGAAGCACAGCGCGAGGTGCAGAACGATCGGAGTGTATCGGCGCACCGAGGGTGAAGCTGATTTCCAGGAAGCGCGTGGGCCCAGCCGCGATGAATTAGCGGGCTTGCTCGACAAGATTATCGCGCGCCTGGTGAAAATGCTGACCCGACTTGGCTATCACATCGAAGAGGAGGGCATCACCTATATAGCCGACATGGATGCGGACAATCCGCTGGCGTCATGGCAGGCGGCTTCGTGCATTTTTCGCATCGCGCTGGGGCCGCGCGCCGGACAGAAGGTGCTCAGCTTGTGAACGGTAGCCGGCCGGGACGAAAAAAACACGACGGCGCTGTGCGCCGATGCGTACGGCTTCAGCCTGCACGCCGCGGTGCGCTGTGGCGCGCATCAGCGCAAGGAACTCGAACGCCTGTGCCGCTACATCACTCGCCCCGCGATCGCCAATGAACGACTCAAGCGCGATGGATCGGGGGATGTCGTGCTGCAACTCAAAAGCGCGTGGCGCGACGGCACCACGCACATCAAGATGTCACCGCTGGAGTTCATGCAGCGCTTAGCCGCCTTGGTGCCGCGACCGCGCCTGCATCTGATCCGTTTTCACGGCGTGCTGGCGCCCAATGCCGGGCTGCGTGCCGCGATCGTGCCGAGTCCACCGGAGAATACAAGCGAGCCCGCAGACGAACACGCGCACGGCGCGCCGGCGCGTATGAGTTGGTCGCGGTTGCTCCGGCGCGTTTTCGGAATCGACCTGGAACACTGCCCGCAGTGTGGCGGCGAGTTGAAGATCATCGCCGCGATCGAAGAGCCTGCGGTGATTGTCAGGATCCTCACGCACCTGGGTTTGCCGGCGCGCGCGCCGCCGCGCTCGCTGGCGCGGCCGCTGGATCTCTTCCAGGCGGCTTGATATTCAAGACAAGAACGGCCCTGTGTAGCGGGGCTGACGATCCCGCGCGGCCTGCGCTCAAGTGTAGCGGTCGGAGTGAGGCGATTGGGGACGATGTAGGGCTCAAATAGGCATCGCGAGCGGGGAGTTATCGGGGAATGTTCCGCAATTACCGTCCGATTGACCGCTTGTCGGGCCGGCGATATAGTCGCGGACGTCAAAAAAGGCGTTTAAATTTCTTATTCCGCTTCATGCTGCAATCTTACGCAGCACCGATGGGTGAAGTTCTGCAACTTTAATCAGGGTCTTTGCAGCGGCATTGGGTTCTCGACGCCCTTGCTCCCAGTCTTGGATAGTCCTAATCGAGACACCCAGCAATTGAGCAAACTCCGCCTGCGACAGCCCTGACTTTTCCCTAGCTCGGACTATTGGATAGGACTCGGTCGTATAGCGGCGGCCGATGCGACCGCCTTTGATATCACGAATTCCTTGAAGGATTTCGTCGCTAATATCGCGGGATTGCTCCCATTTCTTCAATTGCTTTTCAGTCATTTTACGCATCGTCAATTGCCTCTTTCATTGATTTCAGGACGTGTGCTGGGATGTCTTCACTTACGTTCTTGCCGTAAATCGTAAGCATCCAAATGTGCCCATGGGCCAATCTTAGGTAATAGATCACGCGCAAGCCTCCGCGCTTTCCACGCCCTTCGGCCGCCCAACGAAGTTTTCGTACACCCCCGGAACCCGGAACAACTTTTCCGGATTCGGGATACTTGATCAGATGGCTCTGTAACTCGTGGTACTCGCCGTCATCGAGGTACCGATCAAGGGCTTTGGTGAAAAATGGTGCTTCGATAAACTCAAACATGACCCGATACTACGGCACTGCCGTAGTACTGTCTAGTGCCTTCGCGGTGCGAATGGTGAGGTATAACGATCGCGCTAACCGGCCGAAGCAACGGGCGAAGCCCGCTTGCGAAGGTCCGATTTCAGCGCCCGGTTAGGCCTCATGCAGTGTTTGTCAAAGACGAGTTCGAGGCCTTTCTCGAATGCGGCATACTGGCGCACGGCTTCCTGCGCGTGCGCTGTGCTGACTGCGCGCACGAGAAGCTGGTGGCGTTCTCGTGCAAACGACGCGGGTTTTGCCCCTCCTGCGGCACGCGGCGCATGGCCGGGAGCGCCGCGCACCTGGTCGACGAGGTGATCCCGCAGGCGCCGATCAAGCAATGGGTGCTATCGTTTCAGATCCCGCTGCGTATTCTGTTCGCCGCTCACCCCGAGTTGCTCACGCTGGTGCTGCGCATCATCCACTGCGTCATTGCGGGGTTTTTGCGCAAGCAGGCTGGCCTGAAACGTGCCGCAGCCGATACAGGCGCGGTCACGCTGATTCAGAGATTCGGCTCGGCAGCCAACTTGAACATCCATCTGCACTGTTTGGTGCTCGATGGAGTGTATCGGCGCACCGGGGGCGAACCGGTCTTCCAGGAAGCGCGCGCACCCAGCCGCGATGAATTGGCGGCTTTGCTCGAGAAGATCATCGCGCGCCTCCTGAAAATGCTGACGCGGCTAGGCTATCTCATCGAAGAGCAGGGCATGACCTACATGGCCGACATGGATGCGGATAATGCGTTGGCGTCATTGCAAGCGGCCTCGTGCACCTATCGCATCGCGCTGGGGCTGCGCGCCGGACAGAAGGTGCTGAGCCTGCGAACGGTGGCCGGCCGGGAGGAAAAAACACGACGGCCCTGTGCGCCTATGCGCATGGGTTCAGCCTGCACGCCGCGGTGCGCTGCGGCGCCCATCAGCGCAAGGAACTTGAACGCCTGTGCCGCACTATCACGCGCCCGGCGCTCGCCAACGAGCGGGTGAAGCGCGATGGCGCGGGCAACGTTGTGCTGCAACTGAAGAGTGCGTGGCGCGACGGCACCACGCACATCAGGATGTTGCCGCTGGAATTCATGCAGCGCTTAGCCGCCTTGGTGCCGCGCCCGCGCCTGCATCTGATCCGTTTTCACGGCGTGCTTGCACCCAATGCCGGGCTGCGCGCGGCGGTCGTGCCGGGTCCGCCGCAGAAACCCGGCGATGATGCAGCCCACGACGCGCATGAAGCACCGGCGCGCATGAGCTGGGCGCGCCTGCTCCGGCGCGTTTTCGGAATCGACCTCGAACACTGCCCGCAGTGTGGCGGCGAGTTGAAGATCATCGCCGCCATCGAGGAACCGGCGGTGATTGTCAGGATCCTCACGACAAGAGCGATTCTGCAGCGGGGCTGACGATCCCGCGCGGCCTGCGCTCGCGTGAAGCGGTCAAACAACGTCGAAGTGAGGCGATTCGGGCCGGTGAAAGGGCTCACATAGTTATCGCGAACGGAGGATTTTTAGCAAACACCGTGCGATTGGCCGTTGGCCCAGCCGGCGATACAGTCGCGAATAGCGAAAAAAATGGTTTGAATTACCTATACTCTTTGTTAGGAATTAAACGGGCTCGCATTTTTCAAAAAGTGTCCGTCCAGCTTGCCGTTTCACGCCTTTTTGTGCCGGAATGCCCGTCAAATATAGGCTTTCGCCTTTTTTAGTCCATTTACTTCTGCGATGTTCATTTTTTCATGTGTTCACGATTTATGAACAGGGCAATGACCAACAAAGCAGTCTAGCCTTCATCTTGTCCACAATTTGTCGATCACCACGATTCATGGACAATTAGAATTTGTGGGTATCTATCGCATAATCTAAAGAATTCTTGTTTTGTCCACATTTGACACCTGTCCATGTTTCATGGATAATTCATAATTATGGACAACCAGACCCCGCTCACTGAGCAAAAGCTCCTAGACGACGTGCTAGCGCGCCTGCGCGGGCTCGGTGTCGAAGGCGAAATCATCGAACGCGAACCGAAGATTGGGCGGGCCCAGCATCGGCCCGATGCCTTGATTCGACTGAAGCGGGGCACAGATGACGCCCTGTTTACAGTGGAGATCAAACGTGGCCTACGTCCGGGCAACGTCGGCGCGGCGATCTTTCATCTACAGAAGCACGGCGACGCCGCGATGCTTATAGCCGACTACGTCACGCCACAGCTCGCTATACAACTGAAGGCACTCAACATTGCTTTTGCCGATGCAGCCGGGAACGCCTACATCGAGCGGCCAAATATGCTGGTCTGGGTAAAGGGCGAAAAGCCGACCGAGGGTGCATATGCGCTGGAGCAGAAAGGCCGCGCTTTCCAGGCAAGCGGGCTGCGTGTGCTCTTTGCATTGCTGTGTAAGCCTGGGCTCATAAATGAAAACTATCGAACCATCGCAGCGCAGGCGGGCGTGGCGCACGGCACGGTCGGTTGGGTAATGGCGGAGTTGCCTGACTTAGGTTTTCTCGCGGAAATCGGCGGCAAGCGGCGGCTATTGCAACCAGAGCGGCTGTTACGGCAGTGGGTGGAGGCCTATGCGCGCAAGCTCCGGCCGAAGCTGTTAGTGGGACGTTATCAACACGATCCGATGACCATGCCCGCAACAAGGCAAGCCGGTGAAATGGGATTTGGCCTAACCCATAGATTCGGCGGGAGACCCGCCAATACCGCCGAGCCAAATTGGCAGGCCACGCTCGATCCATTGAAATATGGAGCGCTGTGGGGGGGCGAAATGGCGGCTGCAAAAATGACCGACATGCTCCGCCCAGAAATCACGACACTCTACGTTCGCCAACATGACCCCGCCCTCATCCGCGTAGCGCGCCTGAGGCCCAACCCTAAGGGCAATGTTGAGTTGGTCACACGATTCTGGGAATTTGAAAACGATCCACTCGACCTCGCACCTACCATCTTGGTTTACGCAGATCTGCTCGCAACGGGCGACGCACGGTGTAACGAAGTAGCGCAAGAGCTATACGGAGGCATTGTTGCTCGATTTGTCCAGTAACCAAGACCTGCGACCACTTGCGATACTCGTTCGCGACGTGCGTGCAGTCGACGCAACAGCAGACGTGATGCTCGTTGGGGCGATGGCGCGTGACGTGCTGCTGTTGCACGTTTACGGCGTCAAGATCCCTCGTGCCACCGCCGATGTTGATATAGCGCTCGCCGTCAGCGATTGGGCGGCGTTTCATCAGTTGCGAAACGCAATGTTGGCCTCGGGAAAATTCATTTCGAGAACCACGATATTGCATAAGCTGGCGCATGTCGCGCCAGACATTCCGATCGACCTGATCCCATTTGCCGGTGTTGAAGATTCGCGTGGGAATATCGCCTGGCCGCCAGAAAATGCGGAAGTGATGAGCTTGATCGGCTATCGCGAGGCGCGTGCAGCTGCGATCACAGTGCAGTTACCGGACGGTGAGCAGATAGCAATGGTTTCGCTACCGATGTTGGCTGTGCTAAAGGTGCTTGCATGGATCGAGCGCCATCGCACTGAACCGCGAAAAGATTCGCGAGACTTAGACGCAATATTGGGCAACTACCTGCAAGCAGGCAATGGCGAACGCCTGTACACAGAAGCGGCGCATCTGCTGGATAGCCCAGCCTACGACTATGATTTGGCCGGCGCGTGGATGTGTGGACGCGATGCGAGAACAACGCTGGAGGCACACAGCCAGCGTTTGCCGCAAATTCTTGCGACACTCAACAAAATGCTCGAACGCGAAACTGACCCCGACGGGCCGCTAGCGTACGTTGGCGAAATACAGAGCGGTAACCCTGACCAAACAAGAAAATTGCTCGCCGCCTTCAGTGCGGGCATCAACCTTAGGCCTACGCCATGAACTCCGCAACGAACGTTCAAAAACTCTGGAACTACTGCAATGCACTTCGGAGGTATCTATATGGCGAACAGGATAATCAATTCGGCCTAATCATATCCATTTCAATAATGGCCATGCCCGGAGTTTTTATAGCGATCTTATAAAAATTACAGTAAATTGCTATACATAGATAACTTAGTTAGAATCGCTGGCATGGACCCCATTCGCAACCCCTATTCACCTGGTGCAGGCACGCCGCCGCCCGAGCTGGCCGGCCGTGACGAGCTGCGTGAAAAAGTGCGCGTGGCCATTGGTCGCATCCGCATCGGCAACCCGGCCAAAAGCGTGCTCATGGTGGGACTGCGTGGCGTGGGTAAAACCGTGCTGCTGGACCAAATGCGCCGCGAGGCAGAAGCCACTGGCGTTTTCACTCTCAAACTTGAGGCGCCTGAAGACCGATCCTTGCCCTCTTTGCTGGCGCCACAGTTGCGGCTGATCTTACTCAAGCTTAGTGCCATCGAATCAGCCAAAGACTTCGCTGTACGCGGATTGCGCGCCTTGGCGGGTTTTGCCAAAGCGCTCAAGGTCAAGTTCAGCGACATCGAGGTGGGGTTTGACTTTGAGCCCGAGCCAGGCTTGGCCGATAACGGCGATCTGGAGGGCGACCTTGCTGTGTTGCTGGAGCAGGTCGGTTTGGCCGCGCACAGCGCCAACACCGCCGTAGTCATGTTCATTGACGAGCTGCAATATGTGCCCGAGCCTCAACTTGCCGCGCTCATCACGGCCCTGCACCGTTGTGCCCAAGCTAAGCTGCCCGTCACTGTCATTGGCGCTGGCCTGCCGCAGTTGCTGGCACGGGCAGGCGAGGCTAAGTCTTATTCCGAGCGCTTGTTTGATTTTCCCATGATCGGCCCGTTGTCCAAATACGATGCCGGTGTGGCGATCATCAAGCCTGCTGAAGCGCAGGGCGTGGAGTTTCTGCCCGAGGCCGTTGAAGAGATCTACAAAGACACTGAAGGCTATCCTTACTTTTTGCAAATGTGGAGCAAATACAGCTGGGACGTAGCCTCCCACAGTCCCGTCACTCGTGCTGATGTGCGGCGGGCCGCTCCCTTGACCATGGCCGATCTGGACGAAAGCTTTTTCAAGACACGTTTTGAGCGCTGCAAACCCTCGGAGCGACTCTATCTGCGCGCCATGGCCTCGCTGGGTGCCGGGCCACACCGCTCGGGCGATATAGCCCGAGCGCTGATCCGCCCCGTAAATTCGCTGGGCCCGGTTCGCAGCAGCTTGATTAACAAAGGTATGGTCTGGAGCCCCAGCCATGGCGACACAGCATTTACCGTGCCTTTGTTTGACCAGTTCATGCTGCGCGCCATGCCGGGGGAGTCTTGGCGGCAGCTGTGATTTTGTGAGGATGATGACTGGCGTGCGGCACTTCCGGCATTGAGGGCCGCAAGTGCATGAAAAAAGCGACCCGCGGGTCGCTTTTTTATGGGCACAAACGCTTTCAGCGCGCGCTGAGAAACTTCGCCGCTGCGGCCACCGTCTCTTCAATGTCGGCGGCCATGTGCGCCGCGCTGACAAAGCCGGCTTCGTACAAGGCCGGCGCGTAGTACACGCCGCAGCTCGGCATGGCGTGGAAAAACTTGTTGAAGGAAGCGTTATCGGTAATTAAAGGGGTTAGGCTCGAATGGCACTTACTTAAGCCCAAGGGCTTGGGGCTAAAGGGGTCAGCCTCGAATTGGGGCTAAAGCGGCTAAAGGGGCTAAAGGGGTCAGCCTCAAATAAAAATTAAAACGCCTCACGCAGCAGAAGAACCTTTTTTATATCGAATCACTTGTCAGGGCGCTGAAATCTGGGTTATTTATTACCGTTCTAGCCGAGAATAATCGAACCTGGCCCCTTTGATTTACTGGTGCTTGTGCGCACTGAGATGGAAACAAGCTTTTGATGCAGGCGTAACCCCTGAAACTGTGCTTGAGAGCACCCATATCCGAGGGCTCGATTATGTGACTTTCGAGCAGCTGAGGCCGGTTTCAAGAACTTGAAGACATCGAATGAGCACTCCTGATAAGTCTGCAACATCTTTTAAAGGCAATAAAAAAAGCCTGCCAAGCAAGCCTTGTCTGGCCTGTGGGCGCGATATGACGTGGCGCAAAGCTTGGGCTAAAAACTGGGCACAAGTGCTTTATTGCTCGGATGCGTGTAGAAAAAATAAAACACCTATTAAGAGCACATGAGTTATTCCTTGGTTTGGTTCAAACGCGACCTACGCTGGCAAGATCATGCTGCGCTTGCTCAAGCGGCTAAGAAAGGTCCTGTGCGATGCATTTATGTCATCGAGCCGGAACTGTGGTTACAGCCTGATTGCGCACTTCAACACTACGAATTTATACGCGAGTCGTTACAAGTCCTGGATGCACAGTTACGCACCGTGGGTGGTTGTGTAGAAATTCATACAGGCGAACTTCCAGCGGTATTGATGCGACTCTGGCATGAGGCACCATTTTCAGGACTTTATTCGCACGAAGAAACCGGCAACGGGTTTACCTATGCCCGTGACCTTAAGGTTGGCGCATGGTGCCAAGCTAACGGCGTTATGTGGCGAGAGTTTGTACAGTTTGGGGTGGTGCGTCGACTCAAAAACCGTAACCGATGGCAAGGCGAATGGGAGAAGCATATGGCTTCACCGATTCAAGATTTTGAATTGTTGACGTTTTGGCGTCCGCCACCTCCTGAACCCTTTGTTATGTCCGCCCCACTCCATTTGCGGCACAACCCACCGAAGCGACAAAAGGGAGGACGCAAACAAGCATTAGAAACACTGCACAATTTTCTGAACGCTCGCAGCTTGGGCTACCGAGGCGGTATCTCCTCCCCGTTGTCTGCGCCAGATGCGTGTTCTCGACTTTCTGCTTATTTGGCTTACGGATGCATCAGTATGCGAGAAGTGGTGCAGCAGACTCGGGCACACATTGCGCAACTTCCACCAATTGCTAGCCGCCATCGCGCTGGACTGACTGCGTTCACCAGCCGCCTTTACTGGCATTGCCATTTCATTCAAAAATTAGAGAGTGAACCCGCCATTGAGTGGCGCAATATGCATCGCGGATACGATGGCCTGCGTGAACACGACTTTGATTTTAAAAATTTTGAAGCGCTTAAAGAAGCCCGTACCGGCTGGCCGATGGTGGACGCCTGTGTCACCATGCTTAGGGAAACAGGATGGCTTAACTTTCGCATGCGCGCCATGCTTGTCTCAGTGGCGGCTTATCCTCTTTGGCTGCATTGGCGCCCTGTAGGTGAGTGGCTGGCCACACAGTTTTTAGACTATGAACCCGGCATCCACTGGAGCCAGTTGCAAATGCAATCTGGCACCACAGGTATCAACACAACGCGGGTTTACAACCCCATTAAGCAAGCGCAGGATCACGACCCTAAAGGCATATTTGTTCGGCGCTGGCTTCCAGCTATGCGCCACATTCCAAACACTTGGCTGTTTGAGCCATGGAAAATGCCTTTCGAATTGCAGCATTCTGTTGGAATTAAGCCGGGCCTCGAGCTTGCACCGCCGATTGTTGATCTGGCAACTGCCACGCGGGAATCCAAGTATAAATTGCATGCACTTCGCAAAACAACTGAAGTGCGTAAGGGAAAAGAAGCTGTAATTGAAAAACATGCTTCTCGGAAGACACTACCCCGCGCAACTAAAACCAAGGCAACAAAGACGAACCCAGAACAACAATTAGGATTTAATTTTTAATGCCTCGCTTCAAAAAATTAGTGGAAATCAAAAAACTAAGCGCTGGTGATATCTCGGCTGTGATTCAAATGGCGTGGGAGGACAGAACGACGTTTGAAACAATCATGGAACGCATTGGTGTCAGTGAATCTGAAGTCATCAAAATAATGCGATCGGAACTCAAACCTGATTCTTTTAAATTGTGGCGAAAAAGAATGAAGGGTAAAGCGACCAAGCACCGCGCACTTCGCTCGCCTGAAATGAAATTCTCGGATCACGCGCGAAGAGCAGGGCATCACCGACCTCGCCGACATGGATGTAGATAATCCGTTGGCGTTATTGCAAGCGACGGCGTGCACCTATCGCATCGCACTGGGGCCGCGCGCTGGACAGCAGGTGCTGAGCCTGCGCAGCGTGGCCAGCCTGACCGAGAATGAAACGCAGGCGCTGTGCGCCGCCGCGCAGGGCTTTCGCCTGCACGCCGCGGTGCGCTGTGGCGCGCATCAGCGCAAGGGGCTCGAACGCCTGTGCCGCACCATCACGCGCCCGGCGATCGCCAACGAGCGGGTGAAGCGCGATGGCGCGGGCAACGTTGTGCTGCAACTGACGTGCACCCGCGCGGCGGCTGGATCTCTCCGAGACGGGCTGATCGGCAAGACAAGAGCGGTTGTCCAACAGGGCTAATTAAAAAGATGGTTTGAATTGCCGGTACTCGGTTTCGTTTGCGATTGCTAGATGGTTCACGGGCTTGTGCGTATCACCGCACCTACGGCGCCATGCTATGCTTCGCCATTAACAACAAGAGGTGTGTTGCGGCCATTTTTCCTGGTTTGGAAATCGTCTCGGCCACGAGTCGATGAGCCGCGACGGGACTGCAGATCCACTACATGTCAACAAGGGGTATTGATGTCGTTGGTTGAGCATACGCAAGTCAGACATATCTACGATTTCAAGCACATCGATCGCGCCTCGGAAGGGCCCTGCAGCGGTGAATTGATGCCGCAGACGGCACTCTACGGCGGGGCGGATGGCGCTGGCCGCACGGCACCGGTTGCCATGTCGGTCAAGGGGCAGCGCGTGCAGGTTGCGCTGGTGCATGAACCGGGCGGTAGCGGTTCGGCGTTATACAGCGATCCGGCCGAGCAGTTCCATTTCGTGCTGCAGGGAACGTTGATTGCGGATATCGACGGGCAGGTTTTGCGTGTTCCCAAAGGGCACGTTCTGCACATTCCTGCAGGCATGCCGCATAGCCAGGTGGCGGCAGCGGGCGAAGAGGCGATCTTCTATACGGCCCGCGACGCGCGGCATGCGCTTGGCAATGTGCCGGTGGCGGCAGCGTTTGACGGCTCACGCAGCAGTATTGCGGCCGGTGGTCTGCCCGCACCGCAGTCAAAAAATGTCACAGGCAGAAAAGTCCGCTACGTTTACAAAATCGATTCACTCGACGAAGTACCCGAAGGCGATTGCAGTGCAAAAGTAACCCCGAACAACTTTATTTCGAAAAAATCCTCTTCATTCGGTGCGGCACTGACGGGCGAGCGGTTGCACGTGGGGCGCATTCACAAGGGCATCGGGTCGGGCACCAAACTGCACAGCCATCCGAACGAACAGTTCAGTTTTGTGCTCGAGGGAACGATGCTGTATGAAATCGATGGGCGCAAGGACAGTGCACCGCCGGGCAGCGTGACGCATTTGCCGCCGGGCATTCAGCACAGCGCCTTGGCCTCTGCGGATGGGGATGTGGTTACCTTTGTCGCCAAAGATACGAGCCATGGCATGAGCGGCCCGCCTGTCGATGGCATCGAGGACGGACCAATCTATCTGCCGGGCTTCCGGCCTGTAGCCAAGTAGTTAATCGAGGCCAGCGTCGAGGCCAGCGTCGAGGCCGGCCTCGACGCTGGCGGCGCATCTTGCAACACACCCAATTGAAATCGGAGTGGCGGTATGAATAAGGCAATCACGAACTTGAAAGAATTGGCCAGCGTCGGTAGTCGCACTGGGTTATGCCTGGCGGCCGCCCTGTCTGTTCATGGTGCTGCCGCAGCTGACTGGGTGCCGGGCGAACGCATTACGCTGGTGTCGCAGTCCAGCCCCGGCACCGGCAACGAGTTGATGCTGCGTGAACTGGCTGACATCTGGAACAAAAACAATTTTGTGCCGAAGCTGGCGGCGGTTGAGAATGTGGTGGGTTCGCAGGGCGAGAAGATGCGCCGTTACATGATTACCCAGAACCGCGGCAACCCGCACTTCATCGCCGCTTATACGCCGTCGACTTTGAATTCGCCGTTGTTGATGAAGTCCGACACGCGCTGGAAGCAGTTCACAATGGTGGCGAATCTTGCTAACGACCCGGCTGTCCTGCTGGTGAATGCCGAAGGCCCATACAAATCGCTGAAAGACCTGGTCGCGGCGGCGAAGGACAAGCCGAAACAGCTGCTGCAAGGCGGCGGCGCCTACGGCAGCAGTGCGTCGATGGCAGGCAAACTGTTGGAGGAGGCGACCGGCTCTGCTTTTTCCTACACCCCGTTCAAGGGCGGCGGTGAGGCGATCCTGCAATTGCTTGGCAAACATATCCATTTCATCATCGAAAATCCGGGTGAAATTTCCCAGCACGTGCAGGCCGGCAAGCTGAAAGTGGTTGCGGTTTCCGAGCGGCTGCAGCAGTTTCCGGAGGCGCCCACTTACACCGAGGCCGGATTCAAGGTGAAGCTGCTCAAACAATTTCGTGCCATTGCCGCGCCACCGGGGATCCCGCCGGAAGCGCTGAAGTTTTATCTGGCGCTGCTGGAGCGCACCAGGCAGACGCCGCAATGGAAGGAGTATCTCAGGAGGACTTCGCTGGTCGACAGTTGGATGACGGGTAGCGAGTTGGCGACGTTTCTCGAACGCGAAGAGCTGGAGTACCAGCGCCTCAATATGGACATGGGCCTGGTAAAGTAGCGCGCCGCGATGAAACCCGGAATCGCCAAAACCTGGCTCGGTGCTGATCGCGTCGCGGCGCTGCTGTTCCTTTTGGTTGTTGCATTCTACGGCTGGCAAACTTGGCAGTTCACCGCGACGATGCAGTCGGATGTTGTAGGCCCCAGTTTTTATCCGCGCGTCCTCGCGCTTGCCGGTTTGGTGCTCGGGTTGATGCTCCTGTTCAAACCCGCGGCGTCTGCCGCCGGCGATGATTCTGACGCGCCTCCTCTCCAACGCGATCTGGGGGCGGTGGCGCCGGCCCTGTTGCTGCTCGGCTACGTATTCGCGCTGCAGCCGGCGGGTTTTCCGTTGGCCACGGTGGTCTTTCTGGCCGTGAGCTTCAGGTTGCTGGGCGAGGGGAACTGGTGGCGCGCTGCTGGCTGGAGCCTCATGTTCACGGTCACCATCTTTGCGATTTTTTATTACGGTCTTGGCTTGAAATTGCCGTTGGGACCCCTCGTTTTTCTCAAGTAGAGGAGTACCTTTGGAAGTTCTGCCACTGCTGCTGAACGGTTTCGAGATCGCATTACGGCCGGAAAATCTGGCGTTTGCCCTGATCGGTTGTTTTTTGGGCACGGTCATTGGCGTGCTACCCGGGATCGGACCGCAGGGAGCCCTCGCCATCCTGCTGCCGATTGTGCTGACGATGAACCCGGTCGGTGCCATCATCATGCTGGCCGCCGTGTATTCAGGCGCGATGTACGGCGGGTCCACCACATCGATCCTGCTTAATGTGCCGGGCGAGACATCCTCGGTCGTGACCTGTATTGACGGCCATCAGATGGCCTTGCAGGGCCGCGCCGGCCCGGCCCTATGCATTGCGGCAATCGGCTCTTATATCGCGGGCACCCTGGGCGTGGTCGGATTGATGCTGTTCGCACCTGCGATTGCCGGCTGGGCCTTGAATTTTGGCCCGCCCGAATATTGCGCCTTGATGTTGTTCGGACTTTCCGCAGTCGCCAGTCTGGCCGGCGGTTCCCTTGTCAAAGGTCTGATGGCAATGGTGCTCGGATTGATGCTGGCAACCATCGGCACCGACGTGACCGGTGTAAAACGTTTTACCTTTGATTTTCCGGAACTGCTGGACGGCCTCGAATTTCTGGCGATCACGATCGGGCTTTTTGCGGTATCCGAGGTGCTGATCAATGCGAGGGACATCGCCGACGGCGTTCAGAAGGCGATCGTCAAGCATCGAATCTTTATTACGATGCGTGAAATTGTCATCAGTCTTGGGGCGATTCTTCGCGGCACTGTGACAGGTTTCATTCTGGGCGTGATGCCCGGCGTCGGCGCGGGAGTGGCCTCGTTTCTGTCCTATTCGATCGAGACCAAGGTCGCCCGCGACGCCTCGAAGTTCGGTCATGGTGATATACGCGGTGTTGCGGCGCCCGAGGCATCGAACAACGCGTCAAGCGTGGGCGCGCTGGTGCCGATGCTGACGCTGGGTGTGCCCGGTTCCGGCACAGCAGCGATCCTGCTGGTGGCGCTTGCGGCGCTTGATGTGCAGCCGGGGCCGCTATTGTTCACACAGCGTCCAGACGTCGTGTGGGGGCTGATCGCGGCGCTTTATCTTGGCAACGTCATGCTGCTGATCCTCAATTTGCCCATGGTCGGTCTCTTTGTGAAGTTGTTGTATATACCAATGCGGCTATTGCTGCCGCTCATCCTGGTAGTCAGCGTGATCGGTGTTTACAGCGCAAACCAGGCGACGCTCGATCTGGTACTACTGTGCGGATTCGGCGTTCTCGGTTTTTACATGAGGAAATACGGCTTCTCCCTGCCGCCGGTGATCCTTGGCGTAGTGCTGGGCAACCGCTTCGAAGAGGCCTTGAGACAATCGATGATCATGACGCAGGGCAATCTGCTTGCGTTGCTGGAGCGGCCGATTGTGCTGACATTTGTCGCGCTGACACTGCTTTCGCTTGCGGGTCCCGCGTTGCTCCGGCGCCTGCGATTTCGCGGCCGGTCCATCCGCCTGGAACAGGAGCAGTCCTAGCGGCAACTTCGGGATTGTTTTTTTTGACTGGTAAACAGGCACTATCTTGAACCGAGGCGAATATCCGTATGTGTTCGCGATGACGGCGGCAAGCGGCTGACTGCCCGTCCGGGCGTCAGAAGAGTCCGGGGCGCAGTCGTTGTCTCTTTGCGGGTTGCCACGATTCAGTGTAAACGGGGCAGCTTATACTGACGATACGGAGGGGCGCACATTTTGTGACCGCCGGGAGAACCCCTTCAGCAAGAGGTGAACGGTGGCACGAGATGTATGCCGATCGCCATTCCCTCTTGTCACGTGGCGAAGCGCTGCGGCCGGCATGCCGGCAACCTGTTCCTGCGAGCGGCGGCGCCCTGAAGAGACGACGCTCTATAAGATTGTGCAGGAACAATTGGAGGCCTTCCTCGCCCACGCCGAAGCGCAAACCGGCGCGGGTTTGCCAGTGTTTGTCAAAGATGAGTGCGAGGCTTTTCTTGAATGCGGTATTTTGGCGCACGGCTTCCTGCGCGTGCGCTGTGCTGACTGCGCGCACGAGAAGCTGGTGGCGTTCTCGTGCAAACGACGCGGGTTTTGCCCCTCCTGCGGCACGCGGCGCATGGCCGGGAGCGCTGCGCACCGGGTCGACGAGGGGATCCCGCAGGTGCCGGTCAGGCAATGGGTGCTGTCGTTGCCGATCCCGCGCGGCCCGCGCTCGCGTGTAGCGGTCGGAGTGAGGCGATTTGGGACGATGTAGGACTCAAAGAGTCATCGCGAGCGGGGAATTTTCACCAAACATCGCGCGATTGACCGCTTGCGGGGCCGACGATATGGTCACCAGTAGAGGAAAATGTGGTTTAAATTGCCTAGTCTCACGTCGCCTACGGTCTCAAACATCGGAAACGGCGCGCGGTTTTTCGGCGTATCTGTGGGGTCTGGGCAAGCGATAGCATTTCTGCGGCGGGTCTGTGGACAACGTTCTTCGCGTGGACGCTGCCGGCTTCTGCCATTAAACTGCGCGGGCGGTATTGTTGCGCCGCCGGCGATTCCGGCATCCATCCAGATCATTAAGCGAACTCATTGGAATCATTCCGGCAAGTCACGCGTGATGTGTCCAGCGGTGCGGTCACCTCCGTCATCTCCCTGGTCTACAGCCTCAGCTTCGCGGCGCTGATTTTTTCGGGTGGCGCGGCGGGCGGCTTTGCACAGGGCCTCAGCGCGCTGCTCATCGGCACGGGGGTTACTGCGCTCGCAGTGGCCGTCTTCAGCGCTTTCCGTTTTGCCGTGTCTGGCCCCGACGCCAATGCCTGTGCGGTGATGGCGGCGATGGCCGCGGCGATCGCCAGCGACCTGTCGTTCAATGCCGCGCCGGGCGTGGCGGTCAGCAATGTCCTCTACCTGCTGGCCTTCAGCACACTGATCACCGGTCTTTGCCTTGCGGCCATGGGCGTCTCCCGTGCTGGACGCTGGATTCGCTTCATTCCCTATCCCGTAGTCGGCGGGCTGATTGCCGCGGCCGGCGCTTTGACGGTGCTTGGCGCGATACGCGTGATTGGCGGGGTGCCGGTTACACCAGGTACGTTGGGCTTGCTGGCGGATAATTCGTTGCAACTGCAGTTTCTGGCCGGCATTCTGTGGGCGGCATTGCTCTTTTTCGTGCTGCCCCGGGTAAAAAGTGCGATCGTCCTGCCGCTGTTGCAGATTGCCGGCATGCTGGGGTTTCACGCCGTGCTGGTTGCCGCCGGCCTTTCGATTGAAGACGCGCGCACCCAGGGCTGGCTGTTTGCGGCGCCCCTCGAAACTTCACCGTGGATGCCGTGGCACACCACCGGGTTTGCACAAACCGAATGGCATCTGTTGCTTGGCCATGCCAGCGACATCGGCACCCTGGTGCTGGTGACGACGTTGACGGTGCTGATTAACGCGACCGGCCTCGAGATGGAGACGCGCACCGACGCCAACCTCGACCGCGAACTCGTGATACAGGGAGCGGCTAATATCGTTGCACCGCTACTCGGCGGGTTTCTCGGTTACCTGTCGATGAACCGCAGCATGATGAACTTCAGGCTCGGCGCCACCAGCTCGTTGAGCGGGATCGTATTTGCCATCGTCGCCATTGCGCTGGCCTTGTCCGGCATGGGGCTGGTCGGCTATCTGCCGCGTTCGCTGCTCGGCGGTCTGCTGCTGTATTTCGGCATTCTGCTGCTGCAAAAATGGGCCTTTGATACGCGCCGCCATCTGCCGCGCGCCGAGTATTGGACCCTGTTGCTTATTCTGGGTGTGACGGTTGGATTCGGTTTTGGTTACGCGTTGGTCCTGGGTGTGCTGGTGGGTTGCGTCATGTTTGTCGTGACCTACAGCAAAATCCGTGTCGTCAAATTCAGTTTCAGCGGTAGCGAGTTCCGCAGCAGTCACGAGCGCTCGGCCGAGGACAAGGCCTTGCTGACCGAATATGGCGACGACATCAGGATATTCGTGCTGCAGGGGTTCATATTTTTCGGCATGGCCGACCGCTTGTACCGAACGGTCCTGCAGTCGGCGTTCCCGGCGGCGCGCAAGGCGCGCTTCGTCGTGCTTGACCTCAGACTGGTGCACGGTGTGGACGCTTCAGCCATCGACAGCTTCAAGAAAATCAGTTTCAGCACGCGCGTGGCGGGGGCACAGCTTGTGATTACCGGCATGCGCCCGGAACAGGTCGCCGAGTGGGAGGGTCGCGCCGACCCGGACCTGCTGTGGATACGGCATTTTGCCGAGCTGGACGCCGGGGCCGAGTGGTGCGAGATGGCGGTGGTCAACGCGCGTCGTGCAGCGCCAGCGGAATCAGGCGAGGTCATCCGCGACTGGCTGCGCGCCGAGGTCGGCGCCAGCGCCGATACCCTGTTGCAGTATCTGCAACGGCGGACACTCGCGGCGGGGGAAGTTCTTTGCCGCCAGGGTCAGCCCGCCGACGACATGTATTTCATCGAGAGCGGGCGCGTTGCCATCGAATTAAATGTGGCAGGCGCCGGCGTACGGCGATTGCGCACGCTCGGGCCCAAAACCCTGTTAGGGGAGATGGGCTTGTACCGCTCCGCCCTGCGTAGCGCCGACGTGGTGGTCGAGGAGGCGGCAGTCTTCTACCAGCTGAATATCACAGCCATGCGGGAAATCGAGGCCGCCCATCCCGAAGCGGCCGCGCGTTTTCACGCCATGGTCGTCAAGGCCGTTGCCGACCGGCTTGAGTTTTCCAATGCAATGGTGGCCGCGCT
>CAMDSO010000085.1 GCA_945906935.1 Bordetella parapertussis | reverse complement strand
ATCTGGCCGGTGGCTGAACACGGATCAAAGCCCGGCGTGTCCATGAAGACGAAACCTTTTTGCGTCACTGGCTCGGCGTAACGGTAGACCTCCATCAAGGGCCCGGTGCCGCCCTTCATCGAAGAGCCCAGCGACTTCTCAAAAATATTCGCCAGCCCGCCGGTCTGATTGCCCGGGCTGACGTTGCCGTTGATCTGCGTGTCACGCCCCACCGTGTAGACATCTTTCCACCAGCGGATGCGTTCAACCAGCTTCTCACCGACTTCGCGAGTGCGGGCGCGGCAGGTCAGCGTGTGTTCAACGCCGTAGATCTCGGGGGTTTCAGAAAGAATGGCGGTGCCGCCGTGGCGCACCAGAATATCCATCGCATTACCGAGCGCCGGGTTGGCGGTGATCGATGAAAAACCATCCGAGCCGCCGCACTGCAAACCGATCGACAAATGACTCGCTGACACACGCGTGCGCGTCACGCGGTTGGCATCGGCCAACATTTCTTTCACCGCAGCCACACCGGCGGCGATCGACTTGGTAGTGCCGCCTTCGTCTTGCATGACAAAGCTTTTAAGACGCAGGCCTTCTTGCAGCTCCTGCTCCTTGAACAGCTTACTGACCTGATTGCGCTCACACCCCAGGCCCACCACCAGCGCGCCGGCGAGATTGGCGTGACGAATATATCCGGCCATGGTCCGGCGTAGCAGGTCCATCGGCTCGCCGGTCATTTCCATGCCGCAACCGGTGCCGTGGGCAAACGCCACCACGCCGTCGATGTTCGGATAGTCGGCCAGCCGTTCCGGCGTGAAGTATTCAGCGATCTTGTGCACCACGGTGGCCGAGCAATTCACCGTTGAGAGCACACCGATATAGTTACGCGTGGCGACCTGGCCGTTGGCGCGCACGATGCCCATGAAGGTGGCGCGTTCGTTTTCCGGCACCATCTCCACCGGTTTGTAATCACGCGCGTGGGCGTAATCGCGGTCGAATTCGCGGAACTCCATGTTGTGTGAATGCACGAAGGTGCCGGCCGGAATATCCGTCTCGGCAAAACCAATCGTCACGTTGTATTTCAGAATCGGCTCGCCTTTGGTGATGGCGCGCGCGGCCACCTTGTGGCCCGAGGGCACCTGGCTCTTGCAGGTGAGGCCGTCGCCAAGCTTGGCGCCGAGTGGAATGTTGGCGCGCGCGATGAGCACGTTGTCCGATACATGCAGACGGATGGTGGGGCCGCTCGACGGCGGTTTGTTGTGTACTTCGATCATGTGGGCACCTTTTAAATTCTTGACGCTGCCAGCGCGGCGCGGCGGGGGCTAAAGTTTGCCATAACCGCAGGGCGCCAACACGGTCGATTTTGTGCGTTGCGGGGTGCTGGGCGGTGTTGGGCTGTGGGCCTGATGTTCGGTCGTTCGCGGTGACGGTCGGTGATGGGCCGCGCGGCGCGGCGCAGTGCGCTGCGGCAGCCACTCGCACACAGCGCAACCCTCGTTAGCGCCGGCGTGACGGCTTCGCTGCCGCCTTCTCCGCCTTCTCCACTTTGATTTCTTCCATCGCTTCGAGCATGCAGGTCACGCCATAGGTCAGCACCTTCATGCCACAGGGGTTCACGCACACCATCAACGCCTCGGCAATCTCCTCCGGCTTCCAGCCCATCTGCAGCCCCTTCTTCAAATGCTGTTTGAGATGCGGCTGATTCTCCGGGTTCGACATCTCCACGGCCAGCGCGATGATGTGAAAAAGCTCGTGCATTTTTTCATTGAAGCGCCGCGGCTTTTCACGAATAACGTGATCCAGATCGAGCAGCACCTCCATGTAATCGGGAAAATGCTCGGCGATAAAAGCATGCGCCGGATAGCGTTTGCCGCGTCGTTGGGCGATTTGATCGGCGAGCGATTTGGCGTTGGCGGGTTTGCGTTTGGCCTTGGCGGGTTTTGGTTTGGCAGTCATGGCGACGAGTCTCCGGTGGTTTTTTCGGAGTGTAGCGCGTGGGGGGGATGAGTGGGCAGCATGCAATACCGTAACGGCTCACCATCCATCGTCGTAACGCGTGCGCGATGCGCACCCTACAACCGCGCGCTATCAAACGCCCGAGGCCCCCACCCTGGCCCTCCCCCGCGCATTGCACGCGCAAGGGAGGGAAGCGCGGTGTGACACTCTCGCGAGTTTGGATGCGTACTGCGCGCCATCAATCGTCGTAGCGCGTGCGCACTGCGCACCCTACAAAACCAACCCGATTAGAAGGTCCCTGCCCCCGCGCCAGCGGGGGAAGGATAGGATGGGGGCGCAGGAGTACCCTCGCGAGTTTGCAAGCTCACCCTTCCCCCCAGTTGCAGCGGTATTTTTTCGCAGATACCACCTGCCCCGAGGCGGCATTACAATGCAACGATGAAAACCCGATGTGGTGTCATTGCTGTCATCGCCAGTGCCTTCGGTGTCGCCGGCCTCCTGGCCGGTGCCCCGTTTGCCGCGGCGCAGAGTTATCCGCAGCGCACCATCCGCATCGTCGTGCCCTTCGCACCGGGAGGTGCGAACGACAATGCCGCACGCGCGCTCGCACAAAAGCTCAATGAATCTCTGGGGCAGGCGGTGGTGGTCGATAACCGGCCCGGCGGTGCAACCAATGTCGGCACCGACATCGTTGCCAAAGCGCCAGCCGACGGCCACACCTTGCTAGTGACCAATTCATCCATCGCTACCAATCTGAGTCTTTATCCGTCGCTGCCCTACGATGCGCGACGCGATCTCGCACCGGTGACACTCATCTTCACCACACCGCTGGTACTGGTGACCCACCCTTCATTGCCGGTGAAATCCGCGCGCGATCTGGTGGCGCTGGCCAAAGCGCGCCCCGGCCAGTTGAGCTTTGGTTCGGCCGGCATCGCCAGTCCGGCGCATATCTGCGGCGAGTTGCTTAACATGCTCGCCGGCATCCGCACCAACCATATTCCATACAAGGGCGGTATACAGGCGCTGGCCGATGTGGTGGGCGGACAAATCAGCTTTGCCTTTACTGGCGGGCCGGCCACCATGGAGTTGATGAACGCGGGACGCCTGCGTGTATTGGCCACCACAGGGCCGAAACGTTTTGCCGTTACACCCAATGTGCCGACGATGAGCGAATCGGGCGTGCCCGGCTACGATCTCGTCGGCTGGGTCGGTTTGTTTGCCACGGCGGGTACCCCGCCCGAGATCATCGCGCGCCTTAACGCAGAGAGCGTGCGCGCGCTGGCGCAACCGGATGCGAAAAAGCGTATCGAAGACACCGGTGCTGAAGTCAGCACAGGCACGCCGCAGGAACTGGCGGCGTTTCTCAATCGCGAAATCGATAAATACGCGAAGCTAATCCGGGCCGGCAACATCCGGCCGGAATAGACAATTTGTTCTTGAGGGTTTGCGCTATTGCGCATCAAACCCGATCACTCGTAGGGTGCGCACTGCGCACGATCAACCGCCTGTTCCGCGTGCGCAGTGCGCACCCTACCAAACCAACCTGGTTAGAAGGTCCCTGCCCCCGCGCCAGCGAGGGAAGGATAGGATGGGGGCGCAGAAGCACCGAGGCCAGTTCGGCCGCACACCGTCAATCATCGGCTGTGCGTGCGATCCATACTGCGAAACATCGCATTTAAATTATGCTTCTTGGAAGTCGAACGCCCGACGCCCCCACCCTGGCCCTCCCCCGCGCATTGCATGCGCAAGGGAGGGGATCGTGTTGTGACAGTCTCGCGAGTTTGGATGTGTACTGCGCGCCATCATCGGCCAGCGGCGTGCGCGAAGCGCGCCATCAATCGCCTGTTCCGCGTGCGCAGTGCGCACCCTACCAAACCAACCTGGTTAGAAGGTCCCTGCCCCCGCGCCAGCGGGGGAAGGATAGGATGGGGGCGCAGAAGCACCAAGGCCAGCCCACACCCTGCTTGTTACTTCCGGCCGCGCGTCGGCGAGCCTTCGATTTGCCCCAATTGCACCGGCAACGGCACGATCGGATGCGGACGGCCTTCGAGCAACGGCGTGCGGGCGACGTTCATGATCATCGCCAGTGTCGCGTAATAACCGACGATACCAAGAATATCGACAACACCGGTTTCGCCAAACTTGGCGACGGTCGCGGCATAGGTGGTGTCACTGGCACCCTTGGTTGCCATCACTTCGGTGACAAAATCATAAAGCACTGCTTCGTCTTCGGTCATCACAGATGGACGCCGGCCTTCGGCAATCGCGTTGGCCAGGTCAACCGTCATGCCGGCATCGAGCGCTTGCAGAATATGCACGTCCCACTCGAACTGCTGGGTCCAGGCGCGTGAGGCGATCAAGGCGGCCATTTCATTGAGTTTGCGATCAAGCCCGCAGCGATAGCGGTAATACTCACCCACTTTTTGCAAGCCGTCGGCGAGCCCAGGGCTGCGAATGATCGGCCAGTACGGGCCTTCGACCTTGCCGCGTGGGCCGGCAATGATGTCAGCGGCGACTTTCTTTTGCGCATCGGTCATCTTCTCGGTGGGGATCGGCGGCATGCGGTCGGGCAGGATATTGAAGCGGGCTTCCATGGTCTTCTCCATTGGTTCGGTTCGAAAAAAGCGAAATGATACGCGAGTTATTCGGGGACGATGCCGGCGGCCTTCGCCACCCGCGCCCATTTATCGGTTTCGCTGCGCAGCGTCTGTGCGAACGCCTCGGGTGTGCCGGCCACCAGGTCCGCGCCATCAGCGGCCAGCCGCGCCTGCACCTCGGGTAGCCGCAGGATGGCGGTGACTTCGCGATGCAAACGCTCGATGATCTCGCGCGGGGTTGCCGCCGGCGCGAGCAAGCCATACCACTGCACCGATTCGAAACCGGGCAGACCGCTCTCGGCGATGGTCGGAATGTCAGCCGCGATCGCCACGCGGATCGCACTGGTCACACCCAGCGCACGCAGGCGACCGTCACGCGTGTGTTGCATCGCCTGCAGGATCGGCAGTGAACTCACGGCAACGTGACCGGCGATCAGATCAATCATGCTGGTGCTGCTTTTATACGGCACATGCGTCATGCGGATCTGCGCCATGTTGGAGAACAACTCCATCGTCAAATGCGGATTGGTGCCGATGCCCGACGACGCATAGAGAATCTCACCGGGCCGCGCACGCGCCAGCGCGATCCATTCGCGCACACTGCGCGCCGGCACCGAGGGATGCATCGCGATCAGGTTGGGCATGATCACCGCCTGCGTCACTGGCGCGAAATCGCGCAAAGCGTCATAGGGCACTTTGCGGTAAGCGGTCGGATTGGTCGCCAGCGTCGAGAGCCCCATCAACAGCGTATGACCGTCGGCCGGCGATTTCGCCACCAGCTCGCCGCCAATCATGGTGCCCGCACCGGTGCGGTTCTCGACCACCACCTGACGACCAAGCCGCGTGGTCAGCGCTTGCGCCAGCAGGCGCGCGATGATGTCCCCCGCGCCACCGCTGGCGGTGGGCACAACGATGCGCACCGGTTTTTGCGGATAGGGCTGATCGGCAGCGAACGCAGGTGTTACCGCTACTGCGAGTGCGAGCGCCGAACAGCACGTTGCGGAAAACGCCGCCGCGTATATGCGATGCGAACCGCTGCTTGAACTCTTCATTCCTCTACCCTTCCCATCAATAACATTCAGAGTACCGCACAATTAGTAACGCCGTCACACGCGGCAGCCCCGCCAGCCTGCCGCACCTGTGGCGCGAGCGTAGCGTGGATATGTCTTCGAAGGGTCTTCGAAGGGTCTTCGAAGCGACGCCGAAGAAACGTAAAAGCAACCTGAACTCAGCCTCACAGCGCAACGATGCCCATCCAGAAGAGCTGACCACTACCGGTGTCGATATCGTGTTTGCGCATAAAGGTCAGACAACCATCGTCGCCCACCGCAAACACCGCCAGCCCCGCCGCCACCGTCTTTACACCCGCCGCAGCGGCCACCGGCATCGCCATCAGGTTGGCCGCCACCAGCATGCGACCGCCGGGTTCCAGGGCAAAGGTGCGCGGTGCGATGCCGCGTGTGTCGGCGTGCTGGATCAAATGCGGTTCACCCGTAGCGGCATCGATCTCATAGACGGCGATGTTGTTTTCACCGCCGGCAAACACGCGACGCCCGTCGAACTCGCGGCTGGCGCGTGCGCGATTGGCAACATAAACAAAGCGTCCATCGGGATGCAGATGCAGGGTGCCGGGCTTTTGCGCGCGATGATCGTTTTGCAGATCCGCCAGCGTGCCCTTGGTGTAACGCGGCGAAGCGCTCAACACCTCGTTGGAAAAATCGTACATCTGCAATTGATTCTGCCGCTCGAGTGAGACATACACCCAGGGCTCACGCGGATGAAAATCCAGATGACGCGGCCCGTAACCCAGGCCACCGCCAGGGGCGATACGGGTCTGTTGCGACAACACGCCCTGCCGATAATCGAACTGCAGCAGCGCGCCGGGGTCCTCGGGCTTGCCGGCCTCGGCATCATTGCCGCGCGTCACCACCAGCGCACGCGTGTTCGACGGTGCGACACGCACTTGATGCGCATACACCGCAAAGTCGGGGGATGACGGTTGCGCAACTTCCGCGCCGACCGAGCCGTCGGCGTGCAGCTGATGCACGCTCACCGTGCTCGGCACGTTGTAGGTCACAAACACGTGCGTTGAATCGATATCGGTGCTGATATGCAGCGGACGCCAGCGCAGACTCAGCGCCGCGCCCTGCATACGCAACGCACCGCTGTCGCCATCAATAGCGAGCGTCACCAGCCAATGCTCGCTACCGTGCGAATCCGGATTACCGTCGCTGCACGCCACATACAAATGGCGGCGCGACGCATGCGGCCACGCATATTGCACATCGGCCGGCAGCGTGAGGGTGGCGCGCTCGGTCAGGGTAACTTTGTCGGCATCGACTTCGTAATGCACAAGGCGGCTGCCTGCACTCGCATACAGCGCGCTTCGTGGTGTGGCCTGCGTCTGTGCTTGCACCGCATCCATCCTTTACTGGTTTGGTTTTTTCGCGCATTGAGAGCTCATGCGCGAGCCCCGCATTGTAGCGGCGATTGAGCAGCGCTTGCGGCGCCGGCACTCGGTGGCCGCAGCGCTCGCGTATACTCGGCAAGGTTAAAAAATCGTCGTGCGGAACAGTCTGTCGAACGCGGCATATTAGAGGAAGTTCATCATGAAATTGATCCACCTTACGTTATTGTTAAGCGCACTGCTGGCTGGCGGCGCCGCGGCACAGAACTATCCCGTCAAATCGCCGCGCCTGATGGTTGGCTTCGCCCCCGGCGGCGGCACAGATCTGGTGTCACGCATCGTCGCGCAAAAACTCAGCGAGCTGTGGGGACAAACGGTGGTGGTCGACAACCGGCCCGGTGCCAGCGGCATGATCGCCGGCGATATCGTTGCCAAAGCCGCACCCGATGGCTATACGCTGTTGCTCACACCGCAAACCAGCATCGCGGTCGCCCCCGCGCTCTATGGCAAGGCGCCCTATGATCCGGCCCGGGATTTCACACCGATCACGCTGGCCGGTTCGTCACCGCTGTTGATGGTGGTGCATCCGTCGTTTCCGCCAAAGACCTTTGCTGAATTCGTCACGCTGGTGAAAAAGAGCGGCCCCAATGCGCTGACCTTCGGTTCGGGCGGCATCGGTTCGTCGCCGCACATGGCCGGCGAACTTTTAGGTGCCGCGCTCGGCGTGAAGATGAATCACGTGCCGTATAAAGGCGAGAACCCCGCGCTCACCGATACCATCGGCGGACAAATCCCCATCATGTTCGGCAATCTGCCAGTGGCAGTGCCCTATGTGCAATCGGGCAAGCTGCGCGGGCTGGCAAATACCGCCTCCACCCGCTCGCCACTCGCGCCGACGATTCCGACGGTGGCTGAATCAGGTATCAAGAATTATTCCATCGCCACCTGGTCGGCAATCCTCGGGCCGGCCGGCATGCCCGCCGAGTTAAGCGCACGCATCCAGCGCGATGTCGTGCGCGTGATCAACCAGCCCGAAACGCGCGACCGTCTGGTTGGCATGGGGGTGGATCTCATCGGTAACACGCCGGATGAATTCGGCAGCTTTCTGCGCGCAGAAATCGTGCGCTATGCGCAAGTCATCAAGAGCGCCGGCATCAAGGCCGAATGAACAAGGGCAAGCGCTGGTGAATAATCCCGCCACGCCGGCGATCCGGCATACCGGTGTGATCGGACTCGGAGCACTCGGCCGTCCGGTCGCCGAATTGTTGTTGAGGGCCGGTTATGCGGTGGCGGTCTACGATGTGCGCGCCGCAGCGGTCAGCGCCTTGCAGGCGCAAGGGGCGACGGCCTGCGCGTCACCCGCAGCAGTGGCAGAGCAGAGCGAACTCATCGTCAGCCTCGTCTCTGATCGCGCACAGACCGACGACATCGTCTTCGGTACGAACGGCATGCAGGGCCATCTGCGGGCGCACACCATACTCGCACTCGGCAGCACGCTGGGGCCGGAACCGGTGCGCCAGATCGCCACCGCTTTGGAAGCGCAGGCGGTAGAAGTGCTCGACATCCCGATCTCCGGCGGCATCATCGCTGCACAACAAGGCGCCTTGAGCTTGATGGTGGGCGGTGCGGCGGCGACCCTCGCGCGCGCGCTGCCGGTGTTGCGCGTGTTTGCGCGCGAGATCACCCACACCGGTGCAGTCGGCACCGGACAGGCGGCCAAACTCGCGCATCAACTGGTGTTTGGTTTGAATGTGATGGCGCTGCTAGAAGGGCTGTCGCTGGGGGTGGCCGGCGGTGTCGACGCCACGGTGATGAAAGCCGTGTTGCAACAGGGGCTCGCCAATAGCGGCGTGCTGGAGGCCTGGCCCGATCTCGGCCCGCGCTGGAAAGGCATGCTGGAGGCCAGCGCGCCGGGCGCCGCACTGCCGAATCTGCGCAAGGATTTGCATCTGGTGCTGGAGTTTGCGCGCGAGTTGGGCGTCAGTCTGCCCATCGCTACGCGGGGCTCCGAGGTGGCTGATGCCGGACTCGCCACCGGGCATCGCGATCCGCGGCTTTAAGCCTTCTTTAAGACTTCTCTAAAGCGTCTCTACTCACTACCATACACCCGCGCCTGAAAGCGCGGGCGTGCCCGGCTCAATCGCGGCGCGGATACTGTCCAATAAACACTTCAACGCCAGCGGCACCGGCGGTGAAGGTGCAAGGTTCATCGTTAGGCCCGATAAACAACAGCGACCACAAGGGATAATCCGCGCCCGTGTAGGTAAGCCCGCCGTTCATCACCAGATAATATTGACCGCCACTACCGCGCGGATCGGGGCCGCTAACCGTCATGCCGGCGCCGGCGCGCAACAGATACGCGGCAAGCCGGTCGTCGTATTGATCCTGATTGGGAATCAAGGCTTCAAGCGAACTAGTCTGGCGATCCGCCAGCACCGGCTCGGTGCTCAACACCATCTCAGAGAGAAAATGCCGCTTCTTGCTGGGCTTTAATTTTTCGCGATAGCCGGGCTTGTCGATCTCGACGGCACCCGCATCAGTTTGCGCGCGCAGCGTGAAATACGAAAAGCCCTGCGCGCTGGCGACGATCGGCCCATAGGCTGTGTGATGATCGGCATAGTGCATGGTGTTGGCCATGGTCGCCGGTTTGTTGCGACCGATGACGCCGCTGCCGCCGACAAAAATCTGAAACTGGTCGACCTCGTGAAAATGCGCGATGAGTTTTTGCTGCGCGCTCATCTCCAGCAAAAACGCCTGCGGATCATCGACCACCACACCGCTTGGCCGGCCGCCCATATAGCCCGAACGCCAGTAGGCGGCATCAGGACTGAGTTTTGAGGTGACACTGATCCGCCCGGCGATCGCCTGCGGTCCGTTGATTGCTTGCACCATGTTGAACACTCCCCCGTAAACACTGTGCCGCGATTAAACCACAACACAGCGGCAGAGGCACATCGCTTGCCTTATCATAAGTGCATAAAAAAAGGCTGGGCGCGAAACAGGCCATGCAACGCAATGCACGCAATGCACCGGTTGCACGTCACGGGGGATACCATCATGCAACATGTTTACGACGCTGTCCTGCGGCGGGCGGCGCTCTGCCTACCCTTGAGCGCCGCGGCACTGGCCGCCGCTATCGTCACCACAGCGGCCACCGCACAAAGCTATCCGACAAAACCGCTGACCATCGTGGTGGGGAATTTTCCGGGGAGTGCCGCCGATATCCTCGTGCGGCAGCTAGGCGAAGAATTAAAAACCGCGCTCAAACAAAATATCGTCGTCCTCAATCGCACCGGTGCCAACGGGGCGATTGCCGTCGATGCAGTCAAACGTGCGCGCGCCGACGGTTACACCCTGATGTTCTCGACCATGACGACACTGGCGGTGAACCCGCATCTGCAAGCGGACGCGCGCTATAACGCCGCCGAGGATTTCGAGCCGGTCGCACGCCACGTCATGCAGCCGATGCTGTGGGTGGCGGAGAAAGCGGCACCCTATCGTTCATTGAAAGAGGTGATCGAGTTCGCGCGCAAAAATCCCGACAAGCTGCTGGTCGCGCGGCTGGGTTACGGCGGCTCATCACATCTGGTGGCGGCCGCACTGATGGCGCAGCAAAACATCCGCTTTACCATCGTCGGCCTGCAAACCACCTCGCAGGCTTATATCGCCTTGCGCCGCGGGGATGTGCAGCTGATGGTCGACACCGCGCAACCGATGCTGCCGCGGATACAAGCCGGTGAAGTAACACCGCTGGCAGTCACCAGCGCAACACGTATCAAGGCGCTGCCCGAGGTGCCAACGTGGTTGGAACAGGGCAGCGCGGACGCCGAACTGACTGCGTGGTATGCCTGGCTCGCGCCCAAGGGCACGCCGAAAGAAATCGTCGACCTGTTAAACGCCGAGATCAACCGCTTATTGCTGACGCCGCGCATCCGTCAACCGCTCGAAGAAGTCGGCGGCATCGTGCAACCGCTGAACCCCGAGGAGACGCGCCGTTATCTGCGCGACGAACACGCGCGCTGGGGTCGGGTGGTCAAAGCGGCCAATCTGCAAGCCGAATAAAACCGCGGCCTGGAAAGACTAGCTGCGGATCTCGGCGGCGACCGTCTGCGTGTGTTCGCCCAACGCCGGCGCCATGCCTTTGATCTCCGGTTGCAGCTGCGAGAAGCGCGCCGGAAACGCGCGCACGCGCACCGTCGCACCGTTCGCAGCGGGCACTTCACGCACCACATTCAAGGCCTGGGTCTGCGGATGTGCGAGCGCGTGATCGGCGCGCTGATAGCTGGCGGCATTGCCGGCGTGTTTGCGAATTAGCGCGACCAATTCTTCGGCCGAGTAACGCGCGAACTCACGTTCATATTCGGCACGCAGCGCCTGCACATGGATGCCGTAACCGGTCGAGTCACGACCGATCTTGTCGAAGCGCGGGTCTTCGAGCAGGCTATTGAAACCGGCCTCCTCGCAAAATTTCACCCAGCCCGGCCGACCTTCCGCACCAACCGAACCGCCGAAGGCGAAAAAGATCGGCTCATCCCCGGTCTTCCAGCCGCGCTCGGGCGGATAGTTGGCACCACCAACGCGCGGCCCGGCGTAGACATCCGGATCGGACTGCGCGGCCAGATGAATACTTTTTAACGCCAGCAAAGAATTGAGCAGCGAGAGCGTGACGCGTTGACCGGTGCCGCTCTTCGCGCGCGCAATCAGCGCAGCCAGCGTCGCCTGCACCGCAAAAATACCGGTGCCCGCACACGCCACATCCGCACCCAGCCGGCAGGACGGCGTATCGCGTGAACCGAGATAACGCGTGTAACCGGCCATCGCCTGTGCGGCGAGCTCCGAACCTTTGTGCAAACGCAGCGGCCCTTGATCACCCCAGAAACTGATGCTGACGCGCACCAGCTTCGGATTGGCCGCATACGGTTCGGCGTCTATGCCGTCGCCACCCAGCGCCGCGAGTTCTTCCGGCGTGCGATCGGTGATAAAGACGTCGGCGTTTTTCAGCAACGCGGCCAGCGTCAAATGCTCATCGAGCCGCACCGCACGCTTGCCACGGTTGAGTTCAAAAAACGCGGCACTCATGGTGCTGTCGGGCAGCGCGGGGGCGGCGTGGCGCAACCAGTCGCCGTCCTGGGTTTCAACCTTGATCACATCGGCACCGAGGTCCGAGAGACGCAACGCTGCCAGCGGCCCCGGCACGCCTTCGGCGAATTCAACGACGCGGATTTTTTTCAGCGCACTCATGCGCGCATCCCCGACTTGCGGGCGGCGAGATCGGCCAGCACGGCGGTGGTGTCTGCACCGGGACGCGGCGCCTCAAACACGCCGCACGGCGTCTGCGCAAAATGCCACGGTAACCCGGCCACCGACACCGTGCCCCAGTCGCGCGTAGCGACGTTGGCGATCATTTCGTTCATCACCACCTGCTGATGATGACGGAAGGTTTCAAAGCGAAAGGCCTGCGTGCACGCGACACCTTCGCGCTGCATCACACGCTGCCACCACAAAGCCGGCCGCGCCTTGAACACTGGTGCAACTTCGGCAAACAAAGCCTCGCGATGTTCAACGCGCAAACGATTGCTGAGAAAGCGCGGATCGGCCGCCAGTTGCGGGCGCTCCAGCGCGCGACAAAAGCCGGCGAATTCAGCGTCGTTGTGCGCCGTGACAAACACCTCGTCGTCGAGGGTGGCAAAGGCGCGGTCGGGCACGATGCCCGGTGATTCACTGCCGCGCGGCGCCGGGATCAAACCGCCGCCAAGATATTCGGCGATGCGCGTAGCTTGAATCTCCAGCGCCGCCTCCAGCATCGAGACTTCTACCTTCTGTCCGCCGCCGCCCATGGCCCGTTCGAGCAGCGCGGCGAGTACCGCCTCGGTGGCGACACTGGCTGTAGTGAGATCAAGAAAACCGGTGAAGCGAAAGGCTTCGAGCGTTTCACCCGGCGCGCCGTTCAAGCGCGCAAAGCCCGAATACGCCTGCATGATGTAATCAGCGCAACCGGCTTTCGCCAGCGGCCCGACTTCGCCAAAACCGGAGATCGCGCAATAGACGATATCCGGATTGACCTTGCGCAGCGATTCGTAATCGAGGCCCAGGCGCTCGATCACGCCAACGCGAAAGTTCTGCACAAAGACATCACAGGTGGCGGCGAGCTCAAGGGCGGTGGCGCGGTCTTCGGCCTTTTTGAAATCGAGCACGATGTCTTTTTTATTGACGTTCATCGACATGTAGTTGGTGCCCATGCCTTTTTGCGTCGGCGCCACCCAGCGCGTGCCGTCACCGGCCGGCGGTTCAACCTTGATGACTTCGGCGCCCAGCATGCCGAGCAGCGCCGCCGTCCACGGCCCGGCCGCCATGATGCTGACGTCCATTACACGCATGCCGGCGAGCGGCCCTGAAGTTTTTGTCGTCATGAGTTCAATACTAATCAGCCCTGGGGCAGAGCCGGTTCACAGCGAAAGAACACGATCACACTGCGTTCTCCTCGATCTCTGTGAACCCCGCGCCCCCGGTGGCAAACCTTTTAAAGTGCGTTCAACGAATCGATGACCTTGCGGTCGTAGACCAAGCCTTCGGCGCGACGGCGCTCGCGTTCGCGATACGCGCGCTCCGACGGGATGCGGATTTCATCCACCCCCGGACGCTTGGGCGTCGACTTGATGAATTGCACCAGCTCGGCCATCTGCGCTTTGAACTCACCACCGGGCAGCATCAGTTGCGGGTCCATCACCCAGAACAGGAAGCCGTAGTCGGAGACCTGGCCCTTGGCCAACGCCGAGCCGGCGAGCAGACCGAGCGACTGCACTGCCAGTGACAGCACATAACCCTTGTGACCGCCGAAGGGCACGACACCGCCTTCGAGCACGGCCGCCGCATTGGTCGATGCATTGCCTTCTTTGTCAAAGCCGATGCCAGCCGGCAGTTCTTCACCGAGATGCGCATGCAGCATCACATCGCCCCACATCAGCGCCGCGGTGCCCATGTCGAACACGACCGGGCCGTTGTCCGACGGAAAGCCGATACAAATCGGATTGGTGCCGAGCGCCGGACGCTTGCCGCCGATCGGCAGCACACGCGGTTGCGCACTGGCGATGTGAAAAGCGACGAGACCCTGCTTGACGATCTGTTCGACGAAGTAGGCGTTGCGGCCCGAGTAGTAGCTGTTGTAGACGCCGACCGAGGCGAAACCGGTTTTCTTCGCTTTTTCCGCCGCCAGCATCGCAGCGCGGTAACAGGTGACGTAACCAATGTTGTTCGCACCGTCCATGCGTGCCGAGAGCGGCGTTTCGTGATCAATCTTGATCGGCTGCCGGCCCTTGAGATGTTTCGGATCAGTGGCGATGGCGAGGATGCGCGGCAACGAAGCGAAGCGATAACCGCACAGCGCGTTGTCGATCAGCTGATCGACCACGATCTTGGCGTCTTCTTCGTTGTAACCGATGGCCTTCAAGGCGCGCATGCCGATGGCGGTGGCCTCGGCTTCGCTCATGCGTACTGAATCGGCGCGGTCTGCGTCCAGCGTTTTAGCCGTGCTTGCAGTCGTTTCTGACATATCCATTCCTATTGTTCATGCAGATCGTTCATCACTGTTCACCTTCCCCCGCCTGCGGTGGAAGGTTGGGATGGGGGCGCACCCGGATCAATGATTACCGCCGCTCGCCCCCACCCCCGCCCTCCCCCCGCGCGTTGCGCAGGGGAGGGCGTGTAACCATTAACGCTTTACGGGCCGGAATTGCAACAGCGTGATTTCCGGCGAGATGTCTTCGTAACAGGCTTCGACCGGCATACCGATCTTGATGTCTTGCAAATCACATTCGAGCAGATTGGTGGTCAGCCGCGCGCCCTCTTCGAGCTCGACCTGCACGACTGCGTACGGCACGCGCGATTCGAACCACTTGGTCCACGCCTTGTGCATGACGACATAGTTGTGCAGCACGCCGCGGCCGCTCATCAACGCCCACTCCCACTTCATCGAGAAGCAGTGCGGGCAATTCGAGCCGATCGGATACCAGACCTTGTGGCAATCGCTGCAGCGCTGCAATTTCAGCTGGCGCTGGCGTGTGGCTTCCCAAAAGGTCACTTCTTCAGGATAAACAAACGGCAGGTAGCGGCCGTGTTCATCGATCATTTTTGACTGTGGTTGCAGACTCATTTCTTTTCTCCCGCTATCTAACTAGCGTCGAAACAACGGCGGCGTGCCCCGTTGTGTATGCCCTGCATTGAGAGGGCGCGCGAAATTTAAAAAACGCTTTCATCAGCGCCCTGCCTAGCGACGGAAAATCACGGATTCGCCGAGGAAGCTGCCGTATTGAATGATCTCGGCATCCTTGACCTGGCGCTCGCCGCACTCGTGACGCAACTGGCGCGTCACCTCGACAAACAGGTTCCAGCCGATCATGTGGCCCTCGGAGAGCAAACCACCCGAGGTGTTGATCGGCAACTCGCCACCGAGTTCGATGCGGCCGTCCTTGACGAACTCGCGCGCCTCGCCCGGTCCGCAGAAACCAAACCGCTCGAGACCAAACAGCACCAGCGGCGAGAAGGCGTCGTAGGTGATCAAGGCGTCGACGTCCTTCTGCGTGATGCCGGCCATTTGATAGGCGTAGAGGTCTTCCTTGGTCGGCGTGTATTTGTAGACTTCCTGCTGCGCCACGCCAAGACCCGGCAGCGTCAGATTGTGGAACTGGCGGCCGGCGTGCACGCCCTGCATGCCCGAGATATACACCGGCGGCTTCTTGCAATCTTTGGCGCGATCGGCCGAGGTGATGATGATGCAGGCACCGCCGTCGTTGTTCTGGCAGCAATCAAACAGGCGCAGTGGTTCAACGATCCAGCGCGATTTCAGATAATCCTCGCGCGTCATCGGGTCACGTCGCATCGCCTGCGGATTCAGCCGCGCGTGTTTACGAAAGGCCATCGCGATCGGGGCGAGATCTTCATTGCTGCCGCCGTACATATGGAAGTAACGCTGGGCGGCAATCGCCGCGCCAAACACCGGGCCCATCGCACCATAGGCCGGGCTTTCACCATGCGGCCCCAGACCCTGGCGCCACATCTCGCTATCAGCGGTCTGCCCGTAAGCCTTGCGCCGACGGCCGTGCACGATGGCCACCGCCTTCGCCATGCCGGTGGCCACCGCCATCGCCGCGTGCTGCAGCATCGGCGCGATAAAGCGGCCGTGACTCCAACCCTGATAGGCGTAGCGCACATCGGTGCCGACGGCTTCAAGAAAGCGGTCATAGTCATAGCCATAGGCGAGCTGGATGATGCCGTCGACGTCGCCGCGTTGCAGGCCCGCATCGTCGAGTGCCTCCTGATAACACTGCACGGCCAGCTCAAGCGCGGTGTTCTCCGGATACGAACCCATTTTCAGGCCGACGCCGACGATGGCGGTTTTGTCGCGCAAGGCTTGCGCTGTGTCAGTCATTGAAATTCCCCTTGTGCAAATGCCGCGCGCTCATGACGCGCGAACTGTGATGCGATTATTCCTTCGGCAGCTTGGCCGCCTCGACGATGGTCGCGTAGCGCGCCATCTCGCTCTTCAACAGGGCGCCGAGTTGCTCCGGCGTGCCCGGCCACGGATCGATACCGGCCGCCGCCATCTTTTCGCGCGCCTCGCGGCCTTCCATGCCTTTGATGACTTCGCGGTTGAGCTTCATGATGATCTCGCGCGGCGTTCCGGTCGGTGCAAACATGCCGTACCAGATCGACATCTGAAATTTCGGAAAGCCCGCTTCTTTCGACGTCGGCACATTGGGCAGCGTCGCCACACGGTTTTCCGACAACACCGCCAGCGGCCGCACCTTGCCGGCGTTGATCAGCGGCAGCACCGAGGCCACCGAGACGATCACCTCATCGATCTCGCCACCGATCAGAGCGACGGTGGCCACTGTCGCGCCCTTGTAGGGCACGTGGATGATGTCGATCTTCTCGGTAAATTTGAGCAATTCGTTGGCCAGATGATTGGTAGTACCCGCACCACCCGAACCAAAATTGAGCTTGCCCGGTTTGGCCCGCGCCAGCGCGACAAATTCCTTTAGCGTCTTGGTCGGCACCGACGGATGCACCAGCATCACGTTTTCAATCGAAGCCAGCCGCGCCACCGGCACAAAATCCTTCAGCGGATCGTATTGCAGGCTTTTGTAGAGCGACGGACTCAGCGCCAGCACCGGTGACGTCACCGTCAGCGTGTAACCATCGGGCGGCGCCTTGGCCAGCTGGGTCATCGCCACATTGCCGCCGGCGCCGGGGCGGTTATCGGGAATCACGTTCTCGCCGAGCTGCTCGGCGAGTTTTTGTGCCACCACGCGGCCCACCATATCGCTCGGCGCACCGGGCGGAAACGGCAGGATCATGCGGATCGGCTTCGAAGGATAATTTTGTGCCGCGGCGACGCTGCAAAGACCGGCCAAAAAAAGCACGGTCAACGCACGTGCACTGCGTTTAGAGATCAATTTCATGAGTGAGTCCCGCGAACGCCGGCGCGCCAGGTCGGACGCGTCGTAGGTGAATGAATCGGGCTTATATTTTACGGGCAGCGGCCTTGCGGGGCAAACTTCCACGCGCACATAACCACTGAGAAAACGCTTCGGCACTGCGCAAAACTTTGCGTTTACCCAAGGGGTACAGCCCCGACATCCTGTGCGCGCACGCGGCGTTGCTGGTGTAGAGTCTGCGCTCATCCTCAAGGAGACCCCTTCATGTCATCCACGCCCATCACCGGTAGCTGCCTCTGCGGCTCGATCAAGTTTGAAGCCGCCGCTCCCTTCGCCGGCTTTCGCTACTGCCATTGCAGCCGTTGCCAGAAAGCCAGCGGCAGCGCGCATGCGGCGAATCTGTTTGTGCCTGAAACGCAATTTAAATGGCTGGCCGGCGAGGTGCTGCTTAAACGCTTCAATCATCCGCAGGGCGAACGCTTCGCGGTGTGGTTTTGCCCGGAGTGCGGCACGCGCATGCCGCACAAGATCAAGACCACCGACAACATGCTGATCCCGGCCGGCGTGCTCGACACCGATCCGGTGGCGCGGCCGACCAACAGCATTTTCTGGAAATCAAAAGCGGTCTGGTATCACTCGCCGCAAGAACTGCCGCAGCTCGACGAATACCAATAGCCCGCCGCACGCGTCCCACACATTTCAGCTGCTGTGATCACACTCGAAGCCGCCACCCTTGCCTTCGACGCCGCGGCTACGCCGTACTCGGCGGCCTATGGCGACATCTATCACAGCGCTGATTCTGGCCCCGGTCAGGCGCGGCATGTGTTTCTCGGCGGCAATGATCTGCCGGCGCGCTGGGCTGGCCGGCCCGGCTTCACCATCATTGAAACCGGCTTCGGCATCGGCATCAATTTTCTCGCCACCTGGCAGACCTGGCGTGATGATCCGGCGCGCCCCGTACGGCTGCACTATGTGGCAATCGAGAAGCATCCGTTCTGCGCGGCTGATCTGGCGCAGCTGCACGAGCGCTACGCCGCCTTCAACGCCATCGCTCCACCGTTACACGCCGCCTGGCCGCTGCTGCTCGGCGGCACGCACCGTCTGCATTTTGAAAATGAGGCCATCACCCTCACGCTGGTGTTTGATGACATCGCACACGCGCTGCCGCGTCTGCGTGCGGCGGCCGATGCGTTTTATCTCGACGGTTTTTCGCCGCAGAAAAACCCGGCGATGTGGAATCCGCGCATCCTGCAGGCGCTCGCACGCCTCGCGCGTCCCGGCGCCACGCTCGCCACCTATACCACCGCACGCCTGGTCAAGGACGGTCTGACGCAAGCCGGTTTCGTGCACACGCGACGCGCCGGCTTTGGCAGCAAGCGCGACATGTTAAGCGCCCGTTATCAACCCCATTGGCAACCACGCCACAGCACCCCTGCCATACCGACATGGCCGCAACGCCGCGCCATCATCATCGGTGCGGGCATGGCCGGCACGGCGGTGGCGCAACGTCTGGCGCGACGCGGCTGGGCGATCGATTT
>CAMDSO010000084.1 GCA_945906935.1 Bordetella parapertussis | reverse complement strand
AATTTCTTGTACATCGACAGCTCGGTCATCGCTTCCGGGAAAATCATGTCGGCACCGGCCTCGACACAGGCGCAGGCGCGATCGATCGCCGCCTGCATGCCTTCGACAGCCAGCGCATCAGTGCGGGCCATAACCACAAAGTCAGAATCGGTTTTAGCGTCGACCGCCGCCTTGATGCGATCAACCATTTCGCCCTGCGACACCAGCTCCTTGTTCGGCCGGTGGCCGCAACGCTTGGCACCAACCTGGTCTTCAATGTGCATGGCGCCGGCGCCAAATTTGATCAACGATTTAACGGTGCGCGCGACGTTGAAGGCGCTCGAACCGAAGCCAGTGTCGACGTCCACCAGCAGCGGCAGATCGCACGCGTCGGTGATGCGACGAATATCAGTCAGCACGTCGTCGAGATTGCTGATGCCCAAATCGGGCAGACCAAGCGAGCCGGCGGCAACACCGCCACCCGACAGATAAATCGCCTGGTAGCCCGAACGTTCGGCAAGCCGCGCGTGATAAGCGTTGATGGCGCCGACAATTTGCAGGGGTTTTTCGGCGGCAACAGCAGCGCGAAAGCGTGCGCCAGCGGATAAACGATCGGTCATGATGACACTCCTGGATCAGTTGAAAACGGGATGCCGCAATAGTGATGCTGCGCGGTATATTGAAGGACTGATTTTAGCGCAGCCCCCCGCCGGGCGCTTACGACGGAGCCCCGAGTGGCTCGATGCCGGCGCAACGTGGCAGAATCCGCCCTCGGGCGCGCGAGCTGCGCGCCCTCTTCATCACATCCCGGAGCATTCATGAACGACCCCCTACGATTGGGCCTGCTTGGTTTCGGCGAGGCCGGTCAACGCTTCGCCGCCGATTTCATCAAAGCCGGCCTCCAAAACGTTGTCGCCTACAGCCGCTCGGCGGCCGCCGCTAGCCCAAGCGATGCGGTGCGCGTATTCGCCGCCAGCTACGGCATTGAAATCGCCGCGACGCCAAAAGAACTCTGCCAACGCGCCGATCTCATCATCGCGGTGACGCCAGGCAAAGCAGCGCTGCCGGCGCTGCGCGCGGTGAAACGTTATCTCGGCAACAACCATATTTATGTCGACGCCAATACCGTCGGCGTCAAAACCATCGAACGCATCGCCGCGCTGCTCGAGGGTCGCTGCGCATTCGTCGATGCGGCGATCATGAGCGCAGTGCCACTCGATGGCATCAAGGCACCCATTTTCGCCAGCGGCACCGACGCCGCACGCTTCCGCGATGTGGTCGCGCCTTACGGCATGGCGGTGCAGATTGTCGGCGACAAACCGGGCGCCGCCAGCGCGATGAAACTGATCCGCAGCGTCTGCATGAAGGGGCTCGCCGCGCTGTTGCTCGAATCGCTCGAAGCGGCGCAACGCTGCGGCGTGCGCGACGCGGTGGCCGCCGACATGGCGGCCTTCATCGACGCCAAACCCTTCCAGCAAATCATCAAGCGCTTCGTCTGCGGCACCGCGGTGCATGCCGGACGCCGCATACACGAAATGGCCGATTCGCTCGAACTCCTAAACTCGGTCGGCGCGTCGACTCGCATGACGCGCGCCACGCACGCCATGTTCAAGGAGTTGATCGAGCTGCAAATGCCCGAGCGCTACAACGGCAAGGAACCGGACTCCATCGAGCCGGTACTCACCGCGCTGGTCGAGGCGCGCGCCGCGCGCTAAGCTGCAGACGCCGCATTCCCACCATCCCAGTCCCGAGAGGCCGACATGAAGCAACGCACACGCATTGCCACAACCATCGCCGGCCTCGCCTTGCTGGCGCCCGCCCTGCCGGTCGCCGCCCAACCCGCGGCAAAGCCGCTGCGCTTTCTGGTCGGCGCGCCGGCCGGCGGCAGCAACGACATCTTTGCGCGCGCCATCGGCCAACGTATGAGCGAATCGATCGGCCAGCCGGTGGTGGTCGATAACCGCCCGGGCGCCTCGCAAATGATCGCCGCCGATCTGACGGCGAAAGCGGCCGCCGACGGCAACACGCTCTACATGACGTCAACCACCTACACGACGGGTGCCGCGCTGATGGCGAAGCTGCCCTTCGATCCGCTCAACGATCTCACCGGTATCACCATGGTCGCGCGCGGGCCGATGGTATTGGTGGTGCATCCCTCGGTGCCGGCGAAAAGCGTGAAAGAACTGATCGCGATTGCACGCGCTCGACCCGGCCAGCTCAATTACACCTCCTCGGGCATCGGCGGCATCAATCACTTCGGCGTCGAAGTGTTGAAATCAATGGCGAAGATCGACATGGTCCATGTGCCGCACAAGGGCATGGCGCCGGCAATCACCGATCTGATGGCGGGCCAGATGCAGGTGCTACTGGTGAGCCTGACGGCGGTCGAAGCGCAAATGCAATCGGGACGGCTGCGCGCCATCGGTGTGAGCAGTCCGCAGCGCTCAACCTTCCTGCCCAATCTGCCGGCGATCGCCGAAACACTGCCCGGGTATGACAATGATTTGTGGTGGGGGGTGTTCACCGCCAGCAAAGTAGCGAAAGCACGCATCGATCAGCTCAATGTCGAAATTCAGAAGACGATGGCCAGCGAGGAGCTGAAAAAACGCTTCGCTGAATTCGGCGCGGTGGCGACACCAACCACGCCCGACGGCTTCAATACGATCGTCAAAAATGAAATCGCCAAATGGGGCAAGGTCATCCGCGAGGCGAATATCAAGGCGGAATAAAAATGTGGATTTACGGTGGTAATCAGCAGGTTCCCTCATCCCCTGAGGGTGAGGATCAGGGCGGGGATCAGGGTGGGTGGCATGGCGACGTGTTCACCCTCACAACCGCCCTCTCCCTTCAAGGGGGAGGGCACAACCCGATAGCATCGACGATGCAAGAGTTAGCCTAAAAAAATGACCAAAACACTGCCGAAAAAAGAATACGAGAAAAACGCCACAGGCCCGCTCGCCGGCGTGCGCGTCATTGATCTCTCGCGTCTGGTCGCCGGCAACACCGTCACACAATTGCTCGGCGATTTTGGTGCCGAGATCATCAAAGTCGAGCCGCCGGCCGGCGACACGCTGCGCGCCTGGAAAACCAAAGGCATCGCCGCCAACTGGAAACTCTATTCGCGTAACAAGAAGAGCCTTTGCCTCGAACTGCGTAACACTGAGGCGCGCGACATCGTTCTCAAGCTCGTCCAGTCGGCGTCGGTATTCATTGAGAGTTTCCGCCCGGGCATGCTGGAAACCATCGGACTCGGCCCCGACACCCTCTTCAAGATCAATCCGAAACTGATCATCGTGCGCATTTCCGGCTGGGGACAGGACGGACCCTATTCGAAGCGGCCGGGCTTTGGCACGCTGGTCGAGGGCATGTCGGGCTTTGCCGCGATTAACGGCTTTGACGACCGCGAGCCGGTGCTGCCGCCGATGTATCTGGCTGACACCATCGCCGGCCTCTACGGCGCCTCCGGCGTGCTGGTGGCGCTGCGCGAAGTCGAACACAACGGCGGCCACGGACAAATCATCGATCTGCCGCTGCTCGACCCGTTGTTCGCCACACTCGGCCCGCAGGCGGCCAATTACCGTCTGACTGGCAAACTCAAACCGCGCACCGGCAGCCGCTCGACCAACGCCGCACCGCGCAACGCCTACAAAACCAAAGACGACAAGTGGGTCTGTCTGTCGGCCTCGACGCAAAAAATGACCGAGCGTTTGTTCCGCTCGATCGACCGCGCCGATCTCATCGACAATCCGCGTTATCGCATCAACGCCGAGCGCGTCAAAAATGCCGCCGAACTCGATGCCATCATCGGCGCCTTTGTCGCCGCACGCACACAGACCGAGAACGTCGCTTTCTTCGAAAAAGAAGAAGTCACCATCGGCCCGATCTACGACATCGCGCAGATCGTCGAAGACCCGCATGTGCTGGCGCGCGAACTGGTCGCCGACTACCCGGACACCGACATGGGCGCGTTTCCGCAGCATCATGTGGTGCCGCGCCTGTCGGGCACGCCGGCCTCGATCCGCACCCAGGCGCCGGCACTCGGCGCACACAACCGCACATTGCTCGCCGAACTCGGCATTGATGCAGCAGCCTATGAAAAACTACTGGCGGCGGGTGCTGTCAGCGAAGGACAAACACCAACCGAAGGGGAAACATGATGGCTCGCGAACTACCTGTGTGGCGCTCACTGATGTATGTGCCGGTTAACGTCGACAAATTCATCGACAAGGCGCACACGCGCGGCGCCGACGTCATCCAGCTCGATCTCGAAGATGCGGTGCCGCTCGGCGAAAAAGACAAGGCACGCACCTTGGTGGAAAAAGCCGCTGCCAAAGTGCGCCGCGGCGGCGCCGATGTTGTTGTGCGCATCAACCGTCCGCTATCAATGGCGGTGCGCGACCTTGAACATTCAATCTGCCCGGACGTCAACGGCATCGCCATCACCAAGGCCGACAGCGCCTCGCACGTGCGCCTGCTCGACGAACTGATCACCGACCTCGAAGAAAAACGCGGCATGCCGGCCGGCCACACGCGGCTGATCACCATGATCGAAACCCCCGATGCGTTTTTCCGCATCCACGAAATCACCGCAGCCAGCCCGCGTATCGTCGCCTGCTGCATCGGCGGCGAAGATTTTGCGCTCAACTGCAATATGCAACCCACCGGCGAGGCGCTGTTTTATCCGAAACAGCACATGATCATCGCCGCCAACGCCGCCGGCGTGATGCCGCTGGGCTTTGTCGATAGCGTGGCCGGTTTCGGCGACTGGGAAAAATTCCGCGCCATGGTGCGCCGCTCGCGCGATTTCGGTTTTCTTGGTGCGGGCTGCATCCACCCGGGCCAGGTCACCATCGTCAACGAGGAATACACGCCGACCGCTGAAGAAGTCGAATACGCGAAGAAAATCATCCAGCTCGACCACGAAGCCGCAGCTGCCGGCCGTGGTTCATTCCAGATCGACGGCAAAATGATCGACATCCCGGTCGTGGTACGCGCACAAAAACTGCTCAAGCGGTATGCCGCCATCAAAGCGCGCGAAGCGATGACGATCGCGGCGATGACGGGCTGACCGATCTCGCAGGGGCCCGCGCGCGGCGCGCCGTGCGCCGTGCGCCGTGCGCCCATCTCGCCAAAGCGGGACGTCGCTGGCACCACCCGCTGAGGCCCATCGCAGGGAGACAGCCCTGACTTGATCGCTCGATTTAAGCCCGGCAAACCCCTCTATTCGACGCCGTCGAAGGCGCCCGCTTCGGCTACATTGCTACCCTAGGTTTTATCATGCGCAATCGATCGGTATGTGCCGGCCTGCATCCCGCGCTGATTTGCCCTGAATCAAGCCGAACTTTGTACAATGAGTGCACCTTTCCCTGCAGGTCAATGAATTGAACACCCGGAAATAACCCGGGGAAAAACGCCGCCCATGCCTGGAAAATCGCAAACTCCATCTGATCCCGCTGCGCCCGTAGACCAAGCGTCCGGCTTGAAACGCGATCAGGCGAGCGCCAGCGACAGCCTGTTGCGGCAACTCGTTCATACCGACGAAATATTGCCTTGGGATTGGGACCTCAAGCGCGATCGTTTCCGCTGGGCCGCGTCGCCCGCCTGGCTGTTGGGAACGCCCGACCTTGATACGGGCAGCCACGCCGACCTGCGCACCGTCGTGCATGCGGACGATCGCGCGACATTCCTGGCGGCCACTCAAGCGGCCAAAGAAAAACTAGGGCGTTTTCATCTCAATATTCGCGTTCTGTCACTCAGCGGGGAGACGCGCCACGTCATGGTGCGCGGCTATTCAACCGCAGAAGGCGAGGCTGCGCCGACGCGTATCAACGGATTCATTGTAGAAATTGCGCCGCAGCCTGATACCGTTGCCGGCCATCCGGAAGAATCGAACGCCAGCAAACTGCTCAATAGCCTGCCCGATATCGCCTGGCTGAAAGACCTCAAGGGCTGCCTGATCTGCGTGAATGACGCTTTTAGCAACCGCTATGGCGTCACGCGGACCGAAGCCCCCGGCAAAACCGACTTCGATATCTATCCGCGCGATAAAGCGGCGCAGTTAAGACGCGAAGACTACGAGGTGATCACCTCGCGCAAACCGATACGCTATGAAACCTGGCAGGAGTTCAACGGTGCGCGCTATTGGGTGGAGGTGTTTAAAGCGCCGGTGCTCGACGCCGCCGGCATGGTCATTGGCACAGTCGGCACGACGCGTGATATTTCCTCGCGCAAAGCGGCCGAAAGCCAGTTGCAGGATTCAGAACGCCGCTTTCGCATGCTGGCGGAAATGTCGTCCGATTGGTACTGGGAACAGGATACCGAATTCCGCTTTACCAGCATCACCAGCCGCCCCAACAATATTCTCGATTTCAAGGCGCTCATCGGTAAGCGGCGCTGGGAGCTGCCGGCTGAGGACATCAGCATCGAACGCTGGCAGGCACATCGCACCACACTTGAAGCCCATCTGCCGTTTTACGATCTTGAATACACGGCAGTGCAATCGAACGCTACACGGCGCCGTTTTTTGAGCAGCGGCAAACCGGTATACGACGAGAGCGGGAAATTCGCCGGCTATCGCGGTATCGGCACCGACATCACCGAACGCCGTGCGGCGGAAGCCGAGTTACGTCTGGCCAAGGAGCGCCTCGAACTGGCCTTGCAAGGCTCGCGCCTGGCATTGTGGGACACCAACCTGGCCTCCGGCGAAGTGTATTTGTCAGAAGCGTGGTCGCGCATGCTGGGACTGCACGACGGCGAAACCCGTATGAAGCTCGACGAATTAACCGCACTGGTGCACCCCGACGACCTCGCCGAGGCGACACAACGCTCGGCGGAAACAGTGCGCGGCGAACGCGACGAATACATGACCGAGCATCGTGTGCGCGCCGCTGATGGCAGCTGGCGCTGGATCATTTCGCGCGGGCGCGTCAGTGCACGCGATACGGATAACCGCGCCGTGCGTATGAGCGGCACCAATCTGGACATCACCGAGCGCAAGGAAATGGAAACCTCGCTCAGCATGGCGCTTAACCGCAGCGAGGTACTGCTGCAAACCACGCCGACGGCCATTGCACTGGTCAGGAAACGTGAGATCCGGCGCTGCAACCCGGCGATGGAACGTTTATTCGGCGCCGCCCCTGGCACCCTCTATGGCCGCTCAACGCGCACCTTGTTCGCCAGCGAGGCCGACTGGAACGCCGCCGATGAGAAAGCCCGCCAGGCCATCACCAAAGGCGACACCTTCAGCGAACAACTTGAGTTCGTACGCGCCGACGGCGAGCGTTTCTGGGCGATGGTGGCGGCACGCGAACTCGAACCAGGTTCGGCAGAAATGCTCTGCACTTACACCGATGTGACAGCGCAACAAAATCTCTTGCGAGCGCTGGTGCGCGCCAAGGAATTCGCCGACGCCGCCAGTCAGTCGAAGAGCAGCTTTCTCGCCACCATGAGTCATGAAATCCGTACGCCGATGAATGGTGTGTTGGGCATGCTCGAACTGCTCGGCTTCACGAACCTCGACGACGAGCAGCGTGAATCACTGGATCTCGCGCGTGAATCCGCCGGTGCGCTGCTGCGCCTGATCGACGACATTCTGGATTTTTCAAAAATCGAAGCCGGTCAGCTCGAAATCTGTCCGGAGCCGGTGTCGGTCGGCGCGCTCGTCAACCGTGTCGCCGCCGTTTATTCGGAACTGGCCACACGCAAAGGCCTGCTGCTTGAACACCGGATCGACCCGCAACTCTCCGCAGCGCATCTGGCCGACGGCCTGCGGCTGACACAGATCATCAACAACCTGCTCTCAAACGCGGTCAAATTCACCGCGCGCGGCAAGGTCTCGCTAGAGGTTATCTCGCTTGAACGCGATGCCACCGAAGAAGTCGTGCGCCTGCGCGTCACCGACACCGGCATCGGCATTTCACCCGAGCAACAACGCCGGCTGTTTCAGCCCTTCATTCAGGCCGACGCCAACACCACGCGTAACTACGGCGGCACCGGTCTGGGCTTGTCGATCTGCCGCCGCCTCGCTGAAAAAATGGGCGGCGAAATCAGTATGGAAAGCGCCGCTGGCAGCGGCACTGTCATGACCCTGCTGTTGCGGTTGCCGATCAGCGATGTTGCCCTGCTGCCTGGCGGCGGCAAAATACGCCGCGACAGCATGATCGCGCACAGCACGGTGGGCAGCACCCCGGAACTACTGGGCGTGTCGATCCTGATCGCCGACGATCACCCGATCAATCTGCGGCTAATCGAGCGTCAGGCGGCGCTGCTCGGCTTCGACACCACGCTGGCCGCGGACGGCATCGAAGCGCTCGAGAAATGGAAAACCGGCCGCTATGCGCTGATCCTGACCGACTGCCATATGCCGCGCATGGACGGTTATGACCTGGCGCGCGAAATACGCCAGATCGAAGCCGCCACCGGCATCACCAAACCGATCCCCATCATCGCCTGCACCGCCAATGCGATGGAAAGCGATGCCAAGGCTTGTCATGACGCCGGCATGAACGATTATTTATCCAAGCCCACCACGCTTGAAGCCCTGAAAGCGAAGATTGAGCACTGGGTGACGGCCGACACCACCGCCAAACCCATCGCCGCCGAGGAGACACCGACGGCCGCCCCGGCGGTCGCCGTCGCCCCCATCGAAGAGCCGCCGCTCGATGCGCACACGCTGGCCGAATTTACCGGCGGCGACGCCTTGCTGCGACGGGAAATTCTGCGGCAATTTCTGGCCTCGCACGAACCCGACGCCAGCGCCCTGCGCGTAGCACTGAGCAGCGGCAATTACAGCAGCATTGCTGACGCCGCACACCGCGTCAAAGGCGCAAGCCGCATGGTCGGCGCACAACCGTACGCAGAAGTGGCCGAGCGTATCGAATCGGCGGCCCGCAACGATGATCAGATTGCCGTGAATAGCTGTATTACAGATTTGGAAAAAGAACAGGCGCGCCTGAGTACATACTTGCGCGCCGAAACCGGCGACGCCTGAGCGCCATCGCACACCCTATGAATGTTGGAAAGCCTCCCATGAACATCGCCGATCTGCACTTTCTTGTCGCCGAGGATCACGAATTTCAGCGTAAAACGCTGATCATCGCGCTCAAATCGCTGGGCGCGAAACACATTCTCGAAGCCGCCGACGGCCGCGTCGCGTTTGAATTGTTCAGCGACCTCGCCACCCCTGTCGATGTCATCATCTGTGATCTGGAAATGCCGAACATGGACGGGATGGAATTTATCCGCCACATCGGCAACGCCGGCGCGCCGGTGTCGATCATTCTGACCAGCGCCATGGAGCGCAGCGTGATCTCGTCGGTGGAAACCATGACCCGCGCCTACGGCATCAACCTGCTGGGCGCCATCGAAAAGCCGGCGACGCCGAAAAAGTTGCGTGAACTGATCGAACGTCACGGCGAAAACATCCAGCCCTCAGCCCAAAAAGCCGCGGCGGCGATTCCGCCCGGCGAAGTCATCAGCGGCATGGAACAACAGCAATTCGTGCCCTATTTCCAGCCCAAGGTCGATCTCGCCACCGGCATCGTCGTCGGCGCCGAAGCGCTGGTGCGCTGGCGTCATCCGCAGCAGGGCATCCTGCCGCCGGGCGCCTTCCTCGGCATCATCGAACAAAACGGTTTGATGGACGATCTGACCTGGATGATGCTGGAAAAATCCGCGCTCGCCTGTCTGGCGTGGCACAAACTGGGCTGGATGCTCAACGTGTCGGTGAATCTGTCGCTGACTTCCCTCGAAGACACCTCGCTCGCCGACCGCATTACGCAAACTGTCGAGAAACAGGGGCTCTCGCCAAAATACATGACGCTCGAAATCACCGAGTCGGCGGCGATGACCCATGTCGCCACCTGCCTTGAGGGGCTGGCACGCCTGCGCATGAAAGGCTTCGGGCTGTCGATCGACGACTACGGCACCGGCTATTCGTCGATGCAGCAGCTCGGTCGCATCCCGTTCACCGAACTGAAGATCGACAAATCATTCGTCACCGATTGCGCAAAAAATCTGCAGCAACGCGTTATTCTCGAATCCAGCATCGACATGGCGCGCAAGCTCGGCCTGAAAACCGTGGCCGAAGGCATCGAAACCCGCAGCGACTGGAACCTGCTAAAAGAACTCGGTTGCAGCATCGCCCAAGGCTACTTCATCGCCAAGCCGCTGCCTGCGCTGCAATTCATCGAGTGGGTGCAAAACTGGACGGCGCCGGAATAAAAACCCGGCACCAAATGCAGCCGCTGTCTCAGGTAGTGGCGTCGAGAAAACCGCGCCGCTGAAAATCCAGATGGAGCTCGCGGCAGGCCCAGGCATCGGTGGCGGCGTAATGAATCTGTGATGGCGACAGCGTGTGCGCCGCCCAGTTCGAGGTCTTGCTGCCCTTGGTAATCCGAAACCCCAGCAACATGCCGGCGAGATTGCGCACACCGGTCTGCTTCATACCGCAGTGACGCGCCGCGCGCCCAAGATCGATGACGTTTTTCTCGCCGAAGGGGAAAACCGTTTTCAGGCCGCGCAGATCATCGGCCACTGACACCCCGGCTTTGACAATATGTGATGCGGCCATCAACTCGGCGATCAGCGGAAACACGAAGGTTTCACGCAGCTGGAACAAATACACCCCCTGCGCGGTGGCCAGTTGCACGAGGCAGGGCGGATAACTCTCGCCTTTCTTAAAAGCGGGCCGCGTCTCGGTATCAAAGCCCAGAACCTTTTCCTGACGCAAATCGTCGGTGACACGCGCCAAATCTGCCGCTGTCGCCACCAGCACGATGGGGCCTTCGTAGCGCCGTACCGGCAATGCCAGCATGTCTTCGCGAGAAATTTCCTTGAACGACGAACGCGCCGCAGCAGTTGGTGATGGTGATTCTGATACTGGTGTTGGTGTTGGTGTTGGTGTTGGTGTTGGTGTTAGTGTTGGAGCCTGAGCCCCACGCGGCAGGATGGCCTGGGTCAGTGTGTACAGGCTTTTGCGCACGCGGCGCAGAAATCCGGGGGGTTTGCTCAACGTTCAGGCTTTCGACAATCATGAATAAATCGGCTGCTGCAGAATAACACCGACCACCGCACGCGCGGCAGCGCTATCTCCTGCGGCGCCCCCGTTCCCCGCGCACCGCTCAAACGCCGGGCGCCGCGATACCGGCCAGTTGATAAAACACCTGGTCGAGCGCCGCTTCGGCCGCCGCCAGCCGCGCGCCAGCCTGCGTAAACCACGCGCGGTCGGCGGCCACCTTGGCGCGCTCGTCGTCCAGCATGCGCGCGACTTCCTGCGGCTGCGGGCCGCCGCGACCCTGGCGGCCGTAGACCATGTATTCGGCGCTAATGATTTCACGGAACACCACTTCATCGAGCGGCAGCGGCTGTTTGTTTTCGGCGGCATAGATGCGCGCCGCCTCGGCATACGGAATCTCGTGCAACGTCAGGCCCTGGGCGCGGCCAAAATCGGTCAGTCTGGAGGCAAAGTGATGCCCGATGCGGAACGGCACATCAGCGCGCTGCAGCAGCGCATCAGCGATCTCCGTGGTCGTTGAATAATCGGCATTGACCTCGGCCAGCGCGCGCGCCTTGTTGACGACGATGCCATCGATGATCTGCGCGAAGAGCGTCAGCACCGAAAGAGCGCGCGCAGAGGGCACCGGATCATAAAGCCGGTAATCGAACATGCCAGTGCGGTTGTTGTGGGCGAGCAGATAAATCCCCTGCATCTCGCCGAGCAAGATGCTCGATTGCGCGCGCAGTTGTTCGAGGGCGGCTGGGTTACGCTTCTGCGGCATGATGCTCGACACCCCGGTCAGGCCGCCGCTGGCCAGCATGAACCACGGCACCGGCTCGGCGTATTGCGCATGCAGGTCCTGCGCGAACATACCAAGCTGCACGGCGACGATCGCCAGCGCGTTGGCGACGTCAAGAAAGCAGTCGATGGGGGCGAGATGATTGGCGTCATAAGCGTTGTCGGCAATGCCGTCAAAACCGAGCAATGCGCCGGTGCGCGCACGATCGAGCTTGAAACTCGAGGTCGCCAGCGCCGCCGTGCCGAGCGGGTTTTGATTGATGCGCGCATACGCTTGTTGCAAGCGCTCGCTCTGGCGCGAAAGCGCGCTGGCAAAGGCTAGCAGGTAATGCGCCAGCGTCGTCGGCTGGGCCTGCACGCCATGCGTATAGGCCGGGATAATGGTCTCGGTGTGGGCGGCGGCGAGCGCCAGCAGCTTTTCACGACCCGCCAGCAAGGCCTCGATTTCGCGCAACAAACCGTCGCGCAGATTCATGCGCGCGATCGCCGAGGCGATGTCCTGGCGGCTGCGACCGGTGTGCAAACGCGAGGCATCGGGCCCCGCTGCGGCGAGCAGCCGCGGCTCGTAATCGAGATAATCCGCCGAACGCGTCGGCGGGGTTGTGCGCTCGTCCTCGATCACCTGTGCGATGCCGCGCGCGATCTTCACCGCCAGCGCATGCGTCACCAGACCGGTTTCGTCGAGCATGACGATGGACGCCTTGTTGATCTGGTCGAGAAACGCCACCGCGCGCCCGCCGCCACGAAAGACCTCGTTGATATCCATCTTGCTGCCCGTGTCGCTCATCGTTTGCATGTCCATGACCGTTGGTTATGCGCGCAATAGTACGCCAAAAGCGGCGCCTATCTCGCACTGGGGCTAACGCACCCGCACATTGTGGACGATTTAAAAAACCCACCGCCGCCGCCGCATTTGCGACGCCCCTCTGCGCTCGTTATCATGTGCGCCCTCAACGCACCGCGTTCATCCTCTTCATGGGAGTACTGGCATGGCACTGACCCTGTTTCATCACTCGTTTGCAATCAGCGATCTGGCAGTCGCACGAAAATTCTACGGTGAAATGCTGCAGTGTCCGGAAGGCCGCAAGCTGCCGGGGCGCGCCGACTTCAACTTCTTCGGCCATCACATCGTCGCCCACCTCGCACCGGAAGAAGTGGTTGGCAACCAGGGCAAAAAAATCGGCGGCACACTGGCCACCCCGTTGCAACATTTCGGCGTGGTGATGACGCTAGCCGATTTCAAACAAACCGCCGCACGCCTCGAACAGATGGGCGCGACGTGGATCAACAAACCCAGCGTCACCCAACCGGGTAGCGTGCGCGAACAAATGCTGATGACGGTGAGCGACGATTGCGGCAATGCGATCGAGTTCAAGGGTCTGAACAATCCGACCGACGTCTATGCCGTCAAAGCGGACGAAGCCAGCGCCGCCTGAACACCAATACGCCGGGCGCGCCGCGCGCGCTTTGGCAACGGAGTCTTAATGCTAGCAATCACTCTCACGCAACGGCTCGCCGCAGCGGCAGCCGTCATGCTCTGCACGATCGCCGCGCAGGCGCAAAACTATCCGGCCAAACCCGTGCGCATCGTCACCGCAGCGCCTGGTGGCGGCGTTGACTTCACCGCACGCGTGCTCGGACAAGGCTACGCCGCGCTGTTCGGGCAATCCTTCATTATCGAAAACCGCGGTGGTGCAGCGACCATCCCGGCGCAAAACGTGGCCGGCGCCGACGCCGACGGCTACACACTGCTCTTGCATAACAACACCATCTGGACCGCACCGCTGTTCGAAAAGCTGCCCGACTATATGTCGCAGCTCGCCCCCATTGTGCTCGCCACGCGCTCGCCCAACCTGCTGGTGATTCATCCATCGGTACCGGCGCGCAGCGTGCGTGAACTGATCGCGCTGGCCAAGGCGAAACCGGGCGGACTCAACTACGCCTCGGGGCCGGTCGGTGCGGCGAATTATCTGTCGGCGGAATTGTTCAATCACATGGCCGGCGTGCAACTGGTGCGCGTCGGTTACAAGGGCGGCGCACCGGCGATGAGTGATCTGATGGGCGGTCAGGTGCAAGTGATGTTCGCCACCACCGGCTCGGTGATCCAGCACGTCAAATCGGGCCGCCTGATTGCGCTCGGCGTGACGGGTGCGGAAGCGACACCACTCGCCCCGGACGTGCCGACCATCGCTGCCTCGGGCGTGCCTGGCTATGAATTGATCGCCATCTACGGCCTCTTCGCGCCAGCCAAAACACCGCCGGCAATCATCGCCACCTTGCACAAGGCCGCGCTGCAAGTACTGGCGCAAGCCGAGGTCAAAGAGAAATTATTTGCCAGCGGCATGGAAACCGGCGGCGGCACGCCGAAGGATTTCGACAATGCGGTGAAAGCCGACGTCGCACGCATCCAAAAAAATATCAAGCTGCATTAACACGCTGTTGCCGCATAGACGCGGCAACAGCGCGGCGTTTATTTGATACGCCGCGCCGCCGGCACGAATACCGCCAGCGCGACGATCGCCAGCGCTCCGGCGATGCCCATCGCCGCCACTGCACCGCGCGGTCCGAGGGCGACCGCCAGCACACCGATGATCATGCTGCCAGCGGTGTTGAGCATCTGGCTCATGTTGAACAACGCCATGGTACGTCCGCGATATTCAGCGCTTGAGTAGGTTTGCACGACGGTGTGTACCAGCGCGTTCGCATGCACATGACACAGGCCAATCACCACCATCAGCGCCAACGACAACCCGAACCAGGGCGAAGCGGAAAACGCCACCACCAATAAACCGTAGATCACCGACGAGCCGAGGATCACCTTGCCGCGCGGCAGTCGGTGCCCGGCCACCGTGATGATGGCGGCACTGATCAAGGCCCCAAAGCCCATCGCCGCCAGCAACATCCCCTGTCCGCTGGCGCCGACACCGAGCAGGTCGCGCGCGAACACCGGCAGCAGGGTAGTAAACGGAAAAATCAGCATCGACACGATGGTCGTGCAGGTAATACCGGATCGCACCGCCTCGTTGCGCCAGGCGAACTTCCAGCCCTCGACGATGCTGTGCACAAAGGTTTCACGCCGCGCTTTTGCGGTGTCCTCGGGCGGCAACAGCAGCGGACGCAACTGCGCCGTCCATAGTGTAGCCATGAACAAACAAAGCGCCTGCACGGCAAACGCGCCGCTGGTGTCAGAAAACACGATGATCACCCCGGCCAGCGCCGGGCCGGCCAGTCGCGCGCCGTTGAAAATCAGCGAGGTCAGGCCGATGGCGTTGGTCAAATATTCAGGTGGCACGGTGTCGCACACCAGCGAGGTGCGCGCCGGCTGCTGGATCACCTGCATCATGCCAACCAGCACCGCGGTCAGATACACATGCCAGGGCTGCACCATGCCGTTGTAAATCAACACTGCCAGCGCTGCAAACAGACAGCCGTTGGCCGCCTGCGAAAACAAGAGCAGCGTCTTGCGCGAATAACGATCGGCAGCACTGCCGGCGAACGGCGCGAACAACAACAGCGGCAGGAATTGCACGCCGCGCGCGAGTCCGAGTTGCACCATCGAATCGGTCAGCTGATAAATCAGCCAGCCACGGCTGAGTTCGTCCATCCAGAAGCCCAAGTTACCGAAGATCTGACCGTAGGTGACGAGCCGGAAGTCGCGATAGTGCAGCACCTTGAACGCGCGATGATTGCGCATAGTCTGCATTAAATGTTTCATGGTGTGATTTTACCGCGATGACGGCACAACGCTGCGCGCCGCCGTTGCCGGCCGGCGGCAACGGCAACGCCGATGGCATTCGAACAACAACGACACTGAGGCGCGACCAAGGCAGAGCCAACGCGCCGGATGACAGCGCGGCCTGATGAAACGGGTGTTACTCCTGCTGCGGAGCGGTCAGCAGACTGCTCAGCACCGCCGGCACACGCCCGGGCTCGCTCTGTAGCATGCCGAGAGTGGCCTCAACGGTGGTGGTGTTGCGCAGGCCGGCCCAGGTGGCGAGTTCCTTGGCGCTGGGCGACACATAGGCCATGCTCCAGGCGGCAAACGTGCGCGCGCTAATATCGCTGTCGCTGATGATCTTGACGCCCTTGTGGCGCGGATCGATATCGATTTTTTTCATGAGCGCGGTCACTACCTCGCGCTCGCCCTCCAGAATCTGCAAAAACACGCTGTCAACAAACACCAGCAGGCCGGTCACATCCCTCAAGGCATTGGCAGAGCGCGCTTGCACCAGGATCTTGTAGAGCTTGGACTTGGGCATTATCTCCGTCGCTACCGACGAATAAATCAACTGACACAGCACCATTAATCTCCTTGCGTGGACCCTGGTTTCGCAGCGAACGAGAGCAGTAAACAGGTCCGATTATAGGCAGCCGCCCATAGCAGCGCAACGACACGGGCATTACTGCCGCTGACTGCAGCGGGTGCGACTACTGCGCAAGATGCGCGCATCGGCGAGACGCAAACGCACCTGGGTTTCGACCGCCGCCCCCAGGCCCAGCGTGGCCCATTGTTGACGCGCCGGACAATTGCGATCGGTGGCAGCCTCGCTCTCCAGCCAGTATTCGATATGGCCGGGCTTGATGGCATACGGTGAGGCATAGGTGCAAGCGAAGATTTTGCGTCGTTGCCGCAGATCCCAGACGATCAGGCCGCGCGGTTCCGGGGCGGTGCCGCTGTCGAGAATAAGATAATGCCCTTGCAGCGCCAAAAAATATTCAGCGCCTTCATTCCTGATTTCGAAGTCAGCCGGGGCTACCGCGTAAAAACAGGCGGGTATAGCGTGAACAACACGCCGCGGCTTGATCAAAAAATCACTCCCCACCGCACCAGTCTCGCGCTCGATCACAAAATAATCGGCGCTCGCATGACAAACCACCTCGGCGGCGCGGACCGCGGGCGCCCATACCCACAAGCACACCGTCAGCGCCAGCAGAGCGGCGCGATACCACCCACTCATGCCAGCAGGGCAAGCAACTCGGAAATGTCCGCGACGGATTCCAGATGCCGTACTGTTTCGATCACCGACTCGATCACCGCCGGCGGCAAAGGCGCGGCGGCAAAGGCGGCGCACTGGCGAAATTTCTGCGCGCAGTCGTCGAAACTCATCGGGTTGTCGGGATGCCCTTTGCACAAATCAACGCGGCGTGACAAGCGGCGGCCGTCGCGGCACACCACGTTGACGATCGAGGGGCCGATCGCGCGGCCGTGGTGTTGTTCGAGGTCGGCATCGACCACCGTGGTGATACGCTGCGCGAGCGCGCGTGCCGCCGGATCACTGATCGCGGCGGCTGTCATCTGCTCCAGACCAAAGCGGCCGTGCAGGAGCGCTGCGGCCACGGTGTATTGCAGGCTGAACAACGCTGCTTCCATCGTCTGCGGCTGACGCTTAGCTTCAGCCGGCGAACACACCACGTTATAAGTGCCTTGCGTGACCCGCACTTCGACCGCCTCGACATCCGCCGCGCGCAGCCCTTCATCACGCACCAACTGCAACATCGCATCAATCGCAAAGTGCGAGAGAAAACAGCAGGGATAAAACTTGACGCTGACGTCGGGCAATTCATAACGCACGCCAAGATCATCGAGGAGCAGCGCCGCGCTGTAGCGGTTGTCGTGATAGGCCTTGAAGTAACCAAATTCGCCCTGCAACACACGCTGCGGCCCGACCAGCCCGCGTTCGGCGAGGATCACCGACTGCACCGCCGTCTGCGCGGCAAAGCCCTGCAACACGCGCACCAGCACCGTACCTTCAACCGTCACCTGCAAATTGCCGGCGACCTGCCCGTAGGCAAGACCAAGCGCGGAGACAGTTTGATCGGCGTTGAACTTGAGCAGCTTTGAGCCAGCCAGCGCGCCACCAAAGGTGGCCTGATGCAGCGTCGTCACACGCCCCGTATGCAGGAAACTGGTTTCGAACGAAATGCCGAGCCGGATCATGAACTCCATGCCGGCAACCATCGCAGTGATGAACTCGCGGCCGCTGACGCCGCCGCGACGCTCGGCGAGTGCCAGACATTGCGGCAGACAGCCGGCGGTAATGTGCACGATGCCGCGCTCGTGCAATGCATCGTAATCATGCGCGCGCGCCATCGCACCGTTGACCAGCGCCGCCGCCGGCGCGGGCACGCGCAGCTTTTGTCCAACGATGCCAGCCTCGGTAGCACCACCCCACTCGCGCACACTGGCAGCGAGTGCCGGCACGCCAGAGGCTGTGGCGCCAATCAACATCACACCAAGCTGGTCGATGATCAGCTTCTTGGTGCAATCAACGACGTGAGCAGGAATCGCACCATACTCCAGACCCACTGCGAAATCGGCAAACAAGCGGGCTGCATCGGGCACCGCGACTGCGTTTTTTGTTTCACTCATGATTGCTTCCTGCCATTAATCGGCCTGTAAACCGGCCGCGCGCACGACTTTGCTCCAGCGCGCCATCTCTTCTTTAATATGCGCGCCGAACTGTTCGGGACTGCTCGTGGCCGGATCAGCGGCAAACACGGCGAGCCGCTCGGCCGTCTCCGGTCGATGCATGATACTGACGATTTCGCGATTAAGCCGCAGGACAATCTCGCGCGGCGTAGCCGCAGGCATCAATACGCCATACCAAGTGGTGACTTCATAGCCCGGCAGCCCGGCTTCAGCTGCGGTGGGCACTTCAGGCAACGCTGCTGCACGCTGCCCGGCGATCACCGCCAGCGCGCGCAAACGGCCGGCGCGGATATGCGGTGCGGGGGAAGGAATGCCGATGAAATTGAGCTGCAACTGGCCGCCGATGACATCATTCATCGCCAGCGTCGCTCCGCGATACGGCACATGCACGATCTTTACGCCGGCCGTCAGGTTGAACAGCTCGCCGGCCAGATGTAACGACGTGCCGCTGCCGCCTGAACCGTAATTCAACTGCCCGGGCCTGCTCTTGGCCAGCGCGATGAACTCTTTCAAATTTTGCGCCGGCAAGGCGGGATTCGTAATCATGACGATGGGCACGCGGGCGATCAGCGTCACCGGTGCAAAATCTTTCACCGGATCGTAGTTAAGTTTGCGATACAAACTCGGACTGATCGTGAGATTCGGCGCCACCAGCACCATCGTATAACCATCGGGCGCCGCACGCGCCGCGATCTCGATGCCCAGATTGCCGCCCGCACCACCGCGATTGTCGATGACCACAGGCTGCCCCATCACCTCGGTCAAACGCTGACCGATCATGCGGCCGATGATCTCGGTTGCACCCCCGGCCGGAAACGGCATGATGAAACGGATCGGCTTTTG
>CAMDSO010000083.1 GCA_945906935.1 Bordetella parapertussis | reverse complement strand
GGCAAAATGATCGCGGCTGAAATTATTCGGGAAGCCGAAACCTTTCTCCCGCAGCGCCTTCAGTTTGGCGCGACGCTCGGCGATGATCTGGTTTTCTTCCGGTTTCGGTGCGACGGGTTGATCACTCATGGTGTCCTCGGTGCGGCGGTAGGCGCCGCCTAGATGCCTTGTTTCAGGCTGGCGTTGATGAAATCGTCGAGTCCGCCGTCGAGCACCGACTGCGTGTTGCCGATTTCGACGTTGGTACGTAAATCCTTGATGCGCGACTGATCGAGCACGTAGGAGCGGATCTGGTGCCCCCAGCCGATGTCGGTCTTGGTGTCCTCGATCGCCTGCTTTTCCTCGTTACGTTTGCGGATTTCAAGTTCGTAGAGGCGCGACTTCAACATCGCCATCGCCTCGGCGCGGTTGCGATGCTGCGAGCGGTCGTTCTGGCACTGCACGACGATGCCGGTGGGGGCATGCGTGATACGGATCGCCGAGTCGGTTTTGTTGATGTGCTGGCCGCCCGCACCCGAGGCACGGAAGGTGTCGATGCGCAGATCGGCCGGATTGATTTCAATCTCGATGGTGTCGTCGATCTCCGGGTAGACGAAGACGCTGGCAAACGAAGTGTGGCGCCGGTTGTTCGAATCGAACGGTGACTTGCGCACCAGCCGGTGGATGCCCGATTCGGTGCGCAGATGGCCGTAAGCGTATTCGCCGGTGATTTTCAGCGCGGCGCTTTTGATGCCGGCAACTTCGGCCGGCGACTCTTCGAGAATTTCAACGCGAAAGCCCTTGCGCTCGCAGTAGCGCAAATACATGCGTTCGAGCGAATGCGCCCAATCCTGCGCTTCGGTGCCGCCGGAACCCGATTGGATATCGAGAAAGCAGTTGTTCGGATCCATCGGATTCGAAAACATGCGGCGGAATTCCAGATCGACAACGGTTTTTTCTATGTCCAGCGTGTCGCCGGCGATGGATCGCAGGGAGGCGTCGTCATTCTCTTCGCGCGCCATGGAAAAAAGTTCGTTGGCGTCGAGCAGATCCTGGTCGAGTTTGGAGAGCGTGGCGACGGTGGATTCAAGACCCTTGCGTTCGCGCCCGAGTTCCTGGGCGCGCTTGGTATCTCCCCATACTGCGGGGTCTTCGCACAGTCTTACGACTTCTTCGAGGCGGTTACACTTTGCATCGAAGTCAAAGATACCTCCGCAGTTCGGCATTGCGTTGGCCGAGATCCTGCAGGCGACGGGCGACGATATTGAGCTGTTCTGCTTCCATGGTGCGGGCTTCTATGCGTAAAAAGAGATTATACAGGAGGGCGCCGCGCGGCCGCGCGGTTTCAGGCCGGCTGCCAGTGTTCGAAGGTGATCTGCAGGCTGCGTCGGGCGTTGAATTCGTTGACGCCGATGCGATACACCGCGCGCACGCGTGCCGGCAACGGTTCCGCATGCGCGAACAGTATGGCTTCAAATTCGCCGTCATCCTTGCGCAGTCGCAGTTTGGCGTGACGGCCGCCAACGGTGCGTTGTTGCAGCACTTCAAAGGTGTCGCAAAAAGTCGGCGCCGGGAAGCCCTGGCCCCAGACGGCACGTTCGAGCGTGTAAGCGGTGTCCAGCGTCAGCAATGGCGAGGCGAGCGGACCGTCGGTGGCGATTACGCGTTCAAGGTCGGCCGGCGTGAGCATCGCCTGCACGACGTTTTCGAAGAGTTCGCGAAAGCGCGCGAAATCCGCCTCGTGCAGCGTCAGGCCGGCGGCCGCGGCATGGCCGCCAAAGCGGATGATCAGTCCTGGCTGCTGCTTGGTCACGAGGTCGAGCGCATCGCGCAGATGCAGCGTGGCGATTGAGCGTCCGGAGCCTTTGATTTCGCCATTGTTGCCGCGCGCAAAAGCGATCACCGGGCGGTGCAGGCGCTCTTTGAGTCGCGAGGCGAGAATGCCGATGACGCCCTGATGCCAGGTCTCGTCGAACAGGCACAGGCTATAGCCTTCGCCGGCGTCGAGCGCCTCGAGTCTGGCCATCGCCGTTTCATGCATGTCGGATTCAATCGCGCGACGTTGTTTGTTGAGCTGATCGAGTTCCTGCGCCATGCGCGCGGCCGCACTCTCATCGTCGCTGATCAGGCAGTTGATGCCGCGTGACATGTCGTCGAGGCGGCCGGCAGCGTTCAGGCGCGGGCCGAGCACAAAGCCGAGGTCATAGGTGGAGGCGCGTCGTGCGTCGCGACCGCCAACCTGCATGAGTGCTGCCACACCCGGCCAGGTCTTGCCGGCGCGGATGCGTGCGAGTCCGTGGGCGACAAGACGGCGGTTGTTATCGTCGAGGCGCACGACGTCGGCGACGGTGCCCAGTGCGACGAGATCGAGCAGACTGCCGAGGTTGGGTTCGGGGCGGGTGTTTTCGAACGCGCCGCGCTTACGCAGCTCGGCGCCGGAGTTATCGAACGCGCCGGGCTTACGCAGCTCGGCACCAGCAATGTCGAACGCGCCTCGCTTACGCAGCTCGGCGCGTAGGGCCAGCATCAAATAAAACATGACGCCGACGCCGGCGAGATTTTTGCTCGGAAAGCCGCAGCCCGGCTGGTTCGGGTTGATGATGCATTCTGCGGCCGGCAGTTCGGCACCCGGCAGATGGTGGTCGGTGACCCATACGCGCAGTCCCGCCGCATTGGCGGCGGCGACACCCTCCACGCTGGCGATGCCATTATCCACCGTGATCAGGATGTCGGGGTTCTTGCTGCTGATGGCCAGCGTGACGATTTCAGGGGTCAGGCCATAGCCGTATTCAAAACGGTTGGGCACCAGATAATCGACGGTGGCACCAAAGGCGCGCAGCGCGCGATAGCCGACCGCGCAGGCGGTGGCGCCGTCGGAATCGTAGTCGGCGATGATCAAAAGTTTTTTGCCTTCTGCGATGGCGTCGGCCGCCAGCGACGCCATGCGTTCGACGTTCGTCAACTCGGCAAATGGAATCAGGCCGCGCAGATCGTAATCGAGCTGGCTGGTGGAATGAATGCCGCGTGCGGCATAAATGCGGGCGAGTAGCGGCGGCGTGCCGGCGTCAACCAGCGCGTCGATATGTTCGGGCGCTGCGCTGCGCGTTTCGATGGCGGGGGGTATGTTAGACATGGGCGTCGAGCGGTCGCGCGCGCCGCCACCAGCGCCATAAGTGGCGGCGTGTGAGGTCGAACTGTTTACCTTGACCTGTGCCAGTGGTGATCAGGGTCAGCCCGTGCAAGCGCCCTTTTTGCAGCGCGGCGTGGCAGGGCAGCAGCCATTGCTGTTCGAACTGCTCAACCGCCGCGCACCATGCCGGCAGGTCGGGCGTGTTGTCACGCAGAGCGGTGATCACTGCCAGCATATTGCCGTCAGCTGCGAACATCTCGCCACCGTTTTCAGGGAGCGCGGCGCACGGGATGTTGGCGCTCGCGGCGAGGGCGCGTGCCAGCGCATCGTCCGCCCATAGCCGCGTGTGGCGCGTTGTGGCGCTGCCGGCGATTGTGCCGCCGCCCCACAGCCAGAGACTGTTGATGGCGGGCTGTCCGCGGCTTTCCCGCGCGGCGTTCACCGGATGCGTATGCAGCAGCATTTGCGCTTCATTGAAGAGGCGGCGCCAGAAGCGGCTATCCGCGCCGGCCGGCATCAGCGCGTCAATGTCGCGGTTCATCGCTTGTGACAAGGCATGCGTGGTGATGTTGTGATGGGTGTCGCTACGCACGTACCAGCGACCGGCCCCGCCGGCGACAAACAGCAAGCCGTCGACCCCGAAGTGCGCATTGAGGGAGGTGATCAACGCCTCGGATTCATCCGCTGTTGGCAGGCCTGCCGCCGGGCTTAGGACCATGCGGTGCTGGCGCATCAACAAGTGGACGGGGTCGCAGCGCAGCCAGTACTGGTTGGTGGGTTCGCCGCCATCGATCGTCAGGGTCAGCGGCGCGACCGGCCAGTCGTGCTGGCGCGGCACGCCGAACTCGGCGCACAGCCAGGCCTCGCTGTCGCCGCTGCTGGTTGTGGTGGCGTCGCTGCGGGCGAGCAGCGCGGCCAGACGCGGCGCGTGCGGCCGTGGTTCGGGCCATTCGCGCAGCGCCGCGGGCAGGAGGTCGGGAACAAACAGCGTGCAGTGCATCATCGGTGCGCAGTGTAACATCCGCGGCTCGCAGCCCCGGCGTTTTTGCACCGCCGGCACGCTGTGGCACACTCTGACTTTCACGCTGGGATTTAACTTGCAACCTTACGAACTCTTCATCGGCCTGCGCTACACGCGCGCGCGTCAGCGCAGCGGCTTCATCTCGTTTATCTCGCTGGTGTCGGTGATCGGCATTGCGCTAGGCATCACTGTGTTGATCACGGTGTTGTCGGTGATGAACGGTTTTCAGCGCGAGGTGCGCACGCGCATCCTCGGCGTGGCCTCGCACATCCAGGTCTCGGGCGCGGATGGGACGCTGGCCGACTGGCGCAGCATTGCCGCCAAGTCGATACAAAACACGGAGGTGCTGGCCGCCGCCCCTTATGTGTCGGCGCAGGGTTTGTTGTCGAGCGGCAACTCGGTGCGCGGCGCCTATATTCGCGGCATCCTGCCCGAGGCCGAAGAAAAGGTCGCCGATCTGGCGCGGCACATGAGGAGCGGCACGCTAGCGGCCTTGCAGCCAGGCGAATTCAGCGTGGTGCTCGGCATCGAGCTGGCGCGTGCGTTGGGGGCCGGTGTCGGCGACAAGGTGGTGCTGATTGCTCCGCAGGGCCAGGTCACGCCGGCCGGTGTGCTGCCGCGGCTGCGCCAGTTCACCGTGGTTGGCATCTTCGCGGTCGATCATTACGAATATGACTCCGGGTTGGCGCTGCTGCACATGGAGGATGCGCAGAAACTCTACCGGATGGGCGAGACGGTGAGTGGCGTGCGCCTCAAGCTGGGCGATTTGTTTCGTGCCGTCGCGGTGTCCCATGAGCTCTCGCGGACACTGGGCCCGGACGTCTATATGACCGACTGGACGCGTCTCAATGCGAATTTCTTTCGCGCGGTTGATATCGAAAAACGCATGATGTTTTTTATTGTCTTCCTGATTATTGCGGTGGCGGCCTTCAATATTGTCTCGAGTCTGTTCATGGCGGTGAAAGACAAGCAGGCCGACATTGCGATACTGCGCACGCTCGGTGCCAGCCCTGGCAGTGTGATGAAAATATTTTTGATCCAGGGCACGCTGGTCGGCCTGATCGGTACGTTCGCCGGTGTTGTTGGTGGCGTGGCGCTGGCCGCCAATGTTGACGTCGTGGTGCCCTTCATCGAATCGCTGGCCGGCTTCAAGTTTTTGTCCAAGGACGTTTACCAGATCAGCGATCTGCCCTCGGAGTTGCGTGCGGCTGACGTCGTGGTGACGGCGGTGTTTTCTTTTGTGGTGAGCATGCTGGCGACGATTTATCCGAGCTGGCGCGCTTCCAAAATCAATCCGGCGGAGGCTCTGCGCTATGAGTGATGTCGCCGCAGCGGATGCGGCCATCGAGTGCCGCGATCTGTGCAAACAATACCGCCAGGGGCAGGCCGCCGTGCCGGTGCTGCACGGCGTGAATCTGGCGGTGGCGCGCGGTGAATGCGTTGCGGTGGTCGGGGTTTCCGGCTCGGGCAAGAGCACGCTCTTGCATTTGCTAGGCGGTCTGGATGCCGCAACCAGCGGCGCGATCTTGATCGGCGGGCGCGATATCGCCGGCCTTGACGAGGCTGGGCGTGGCGCCTTGCGTAACCGTGAGCTTGGCTTTGTCTACCAGTTTCATCATCTGCTGCCGGAATTCTCGGCGTCAGAAAACGTCGCCATGCCACTACTGATCCGGCGCTGTGCGCCGGCCGAGGCGCAGGCAGCGGCGGAGCAGATGCTACGCCGTGTCGGGCTTGGTCATCGGCTGACGCACGCCCCCGCGGAACTCTCTGGCGGCGAGCGTCAACGCGTGGCGGTGGCGCGGGCGCTGGTGACGCAACCGGCCTGTGTGCTGGCCGACGAGCCGACCGGTAATCTCGACCGGCAGACCGCAGGCGAAGTGTTTGCCTTGATGCGTGAACTCAACCGCTCGCTCGGTTGCAGTTTCGTAATTGCCACCCATGATGGTGACATCGCCGCGCATGCCGATCGTGCGCTGAAGCTGATCGACGGCGTTTTGCAGACGGCCTAGCAGCCTGTCGGACTTAAGTTCAAAAAATAATCGCGACACATTTAAACGACGCGTAACGCTTTTAAACTGCCTATCAGTCTGTTTGGGTATCCCAAAAGCGTCGGGTTTTAGCGAAAAACCGCTAAGTCCGACAGGCTCCTAGGGCCGTCTTCCGTTAGTCGACGCGCAACAAACCATTAACGACGAATTCGTTGAAACGCGCTTCATGGGCCAGTGCTTCGTCGAGCAGGATGTGCGGCGCGCTACGCGCCACCAGGCGTGGCAGCAGGCTGCCAACGGCGATCACCGCGAGCCCGCTTATGTACCAGCCGATCAGCGCCAGTGCGACGCCGATGCCGAGCACCGGCAGGCGTACCAGCGGTAGGAGCAGACGTGCGTTGAGATAGCGCGCGGCTGCCGCAGGGTCGATCTGCGGTGTGAGGCTGCCGGCACGGCAGGCGGCGACAAACTCTGCGTGCGTCATGAAAAGGGGTTCAGACCCAACCGAGTGCCGATTCGACCGCGCGTCGTCCTTCCGGGGTCGCCATGATGACCAGGGTCATGCCCGCTTTCAGGCGTTGAGTCTGGTCCGGGTTGAACTCCCACCGTGCGCCGTCGCGCAGGGCCAGCATGATGTGGTTGCGGTCCGGTTGCAGGAGATCAGCCAGCGATTTTTCAGTGAAGCCAGAGGGTACGACCACTTCTTCGACGCGCAGGTTATCGTCGGACTTGAGCATCTGGTCTAGAAAAGTGACAACGTGCGGACGGATCATTGCCGAGGCGATGCGCAGCCCGCCAGTGAAGTCCGGCGAGACGATGGCATCGGCGCCGGCCTTGCGTAATTTTTCGGTGTTGCGGATTTCGTGACAGCGCGCCACCACGCGGGTCGCCGGATTGAGTTGTTTGGCGGTCAGGCTGATCATGAGGTTCTTGCTGTCGTCGCCGGTCACCGCAAACACGCCGCGAGCATTTTCGATATGCGCTTTTTGCAGGATGTCGTCATCGCTGCCGTCGCCGTGGATGTACATCTGGCCGGGGTGTTTCTCCAGATGCGCGTTGATTGAGGCCATGTCTTCGTCGATCAGCACATAGGGGCGGTGCGTGCCATGGAGTTCATTGGCGACATTGTGGCCGACCCGACCGACGCCGCAGACGATGTAGTGATTGCTCAGTTTTTGGATATGTTTTTCCATGCGGCGTCTCCCCAGTGCTTCGCTGATATGGCCTTCGACCAGAAAGGCGGTGACGATCGAAGTCATATAGGTCATGATCGCGATCCCGCCCATGGCGATGACCATGGTGAATACGCGCCCGAAGGGATGTTCCGACAGATCGACGATCTCGCCATAGCCGATGGTGGCGATGGTGATGAAGGTCATGTAAAAACAATCGAGCAGCGTATATTTTTCGCCGCCGATGAGGCGGTAGCCCGCGGTGCCGATGACCAGTATCGCCAGCAAAATCACCAGCGACCAGAGAAATCCGGCGTAGACGCGCTGCGAGGTGATGGAGTCTTGTGCGGGCAGTGGCACGGCGCGGTTCAATCCATTAAAGGTCTAATATTCTACCGGTATCGGATCGAGGCTGCGCCACAGATACCAGGTCGCGACTGAACGCCACGGTTGCCATAGTTTGTTGAGCGCGGCGAGTTTGCGTTCACCAAGCGGTCGGCCGTGATTGTAATGCAGGCGCATGGCTTTTTGCACACCGAGGTCGGCCAGCGGTAGTACGTCGGGGCGCATCATGTAAAAAATCAGGAACATCTCTGCCGTCCAGCGGCCGATGCCGCGCACCTTGGTCAGCTCTTCGATCAGTTCGTCATCGGAAAGATCCGGCCACTGCGCAGGATTGAGCGTGCCTTTTTCGAAGTGCACAGCGAGATCCTGCAGATAGACCACCTTGCTGGCGGAGAGCCCGCACGCGCGCAGCGCTTCCACCGGCTGCGCGGCAACGCTGGCGGGATTCACTGCCGGCAGGGCGGCAGCGAATTTTTGCCAGACGCTGTCGGCGGCCTTGACCGAAATCTGCTGGCCGACGATTGAGCGCGCCAGGGTGGCAAAGGCATCGCCGCGCGAGCGCAGCGTCAATCCGACGGAGTTAGCGGCGATGCTTGCGATCACCGGATCACGCGAGGCCAGCTCCTGCGTCGCCTGCGCCCAATAAGCCGGCGCCTTCATCGCTGACGCAGGGCGGCGCGTTGACGCCACGAGTACATCACATGACAACGCCATGCCAGTCGCACCACCGCGTAGCCGGTGACGGCCAGCAGCAGCGCCAACAGCGGAATGCCGGCGAGCAGTGGCTTGCCCGTGGTGGTGAGCCATTCGAATGCCGCCGCCAGCCAGGCGCCGACGCTATCCCCTGAGACAGCGAAGGTCGGCAGGCCTTCACCGGGTGTTTGTAACACCCGCTGCCCGAGTGTGAAGGCGAGCCAATACAGCGGCAGGATGGTGAAGGGGTTTGAATACAGTGTGACGATGACCGCGATCGGTAGATGCACGCGAAAGCCGATCGCGAGCAGCGCCGCCGCGCTGAATTGCACCGGGTTGCTGCCGGGAATGAGGCCGGCGAACAGGCCCACCGCCACACCGCCGGCCACCGAGCGGCGATGCAGATGCCATAGATTATGGTGCTGCAACCAATGCCCGAAGCGCGCCACATAACGGTTGGCGCTGATCGCCGCATGGCTGGGCAAAATCTTTTTGAGCAACTTCCTGAGCATGCGGGTTTGTCCTTGGGCAGGCCTATTCTACCGAATTGCCGTCAGCCAACCGCCGGCTCGCACGTTGAGATAATGTTGCGTTCTTGCGGGCGTGGGCCGTATGCATATCTGGATACTTTGTTTCGCCGCCGGCACCGCCCTGTTGCAGCTGCAAGCCGTACTGCCAGAGGCGCAGGCCGCGTGGTTTGCGCCGCCGGTGTTATTGCTGTTGTGCGCATGTTTGCAGCCACGGCCTGTGGTGGCTCGCTTGCTACGTCAGCTGCTGTGCGCCGCGCTGTGTTTCGGCTGCGGCTTTTTGTGGGCGGCGTGGCTGGCCGGGCAACGGCTCGCCGATGAGTTACCACTGGCGGCCGAAGGGCTCGACATTCGTATCGTTGGTGTGGTGGCGCAATTGCCGCAACCCTATGAGCGCAGTCTGCGTTTTGAGTTTGACGTCGAGCGGGTGCTGACGCCGCAGGCGACGGTGCCGGCGCGGATTGCACTGGCGTGGTGGGGCACGCCAACGGGCGACGGGCAGGCTGGCAGCATTCCCGAGTTACATCCGGGCGAACGCTGGCAATTGACCGTGCGCTTGCGGCGTCCGCACGGTCTGCAGAATCCAAATGGTTTCGATTACGAGGCGTGGTTGCTGGAACGTAATCTGCGTGCCACCGGCTATGTGCGCGCACCGGCGACGGCGAAGCGGTTGACGGCCTTGGTGATGCAGCCGGGCTATGTGTTGGAGCGCCTGCGCGAGGCGGTGCGTACGCGCATCGTTGACGCCGTGCCGCAGGCGCCGTACGCCGGTGTTTTGGTGGCTCTGGCGATCGGCGATCAACGCGGAATTCCGGCGTCGCAATGGCAGGTCTACACGCGCACCGGTATCAATCATCTGATCAGTATTTCCGGCTTGCACGTGACGATGATATCGGGGCTCGTCTTTTGGCTGGCGCATTGGTGCTGGTCGCGCAGTGCGCGTCTGCTCGCACGCCTGCCGGCGCGCAAGGCGGCCGCTGCCGCTGGTTTGCTGGCAGCCCTCTGCTATGCGTGGCTGGCCGGCTTTGCGATCCCCGCACAGCGCACGGTATATATGCTGGCCGTGGTGGCGTTCGCACTCTGGCGCAGCCGCTTGATTTCACCATGGGCCGTGTTGTGTGCTGCTTTGTTGCCGGTGGTGGTGCTCGATCCGTGGGCTGCGTTATCGCCCGGCTTCTGGTTGTCCTTCGGTGCGGTGGCGATCATTCTGCTGGTGTCGTGTCAGCGTATCGGCGAGCCGCACTGGCTGGCGGCGTGGGGCCGCGTGCAGTGGGCGGTGACGCTCGGTTTGACGCCGCTGCTGATTGCGATGTTTCAACAGATCTCGCTGATTTCACCGCTGGCCAATGCGCTGGCGATCCCTCTGGTCAGTCTGGTGGTGGTGCCGCTCATCCTGCTGGGTGTGGTGATCCCCGGCACCTTCTTGCTGCAACTCGCGCACGCTTTGATGGCGGCCTGTGGCACGGCGCTCGAATGGATGAGCGCACTGCCGGCGGCGGTCTGGCAGCAGCATGCGCCGCCGTTGTGGACGGTTGGCGTTGCACTGGCCGGCACTTTTTGGTTGTTGTTGCCACGCGGATTTCCGGCGCGTTGGATCGGTGTTTACGCGCTGTTGCCGCTGTTTCTGATCCTGCCCGAACGTTTGCCGGAGGGCGTGCTACGTCTGGCCGTTCTGGATGTCGGTCAGGGCCTGGGTGTCGTCGCCCAAACGCGCAATCATGCTTTGCTCTACGACACTGGCACGCTCTACGGCCCGCAGTCCGACAGTGGCAGCCGCGTGATCGTGCCCTATCTGCGCGCCGGCGGCATCAGTAATCTGGATACCATGATCGTTAGTCATGGTGACAAGGATCACTCCGGTGGCGCCGCCTCCGTGTTGCAGGCCGTGCCGGTGGCGCGCGTCTTGTCTTCGCTGCCGGATGCCGCGGTGGCCAGTGCCGGCTGGCCCGGCGCCGCCCGTTGTTTGGCGGGTGAACGCTGGCGCTGGGATGGCATTGATTTTGAAATCCTGCATCCGTCGCCGGCGCAATATGCGCGCGCCAAACAGCGCAGCAACGATCGCAGTTGTGTGTTGCGTATCAGTGCTGGTTTCAACAGTGTTTTATTGACCGCAGATATTGAACGGCGCAGCGAATCGGAGTTGCTGCAGACGGCGGCAGACAAACTGCCGGCGCGTGTGTTGTTGGTGCCGCATCATGGCAGCCGCACCTCCTCGTCACCGGAATTCCTCGCGCGTGTGGCGCCCGAAGTTGCATTGATCGCCGCCGGTTACCGCAACCGTTTCGGTCACCCGAAGGAGGATGTGGTCGCGCGTTATCGTGCGCTCGGCAGCCGGATTTATCGCACCGATCTGGATGGTGCATTGTTGGTGACGATGGATGCGAGCGGCGCGCTGAAAATCCAGCGCCAGCGGCTCATCGCGAAGCGCTACTGGCACAGCGCGCCGGACAATCCGGATCTGGTCGACGACGATGAGGAAAATATATTCGGCGGTTGATTGTTTTAATCCTGCATTGCGTGGCTTTTGTGGCGGCCATACGCAGACGGTCGGCGAGCGTCCTTGTTATCATCGGCATGGCACTCACGCGCCCGGAAACCAAGATGCTCCAATGTCCCAAATGCCGCTATCAGCGTCGCGCCGAAGATCGCGGTGACGCCGGTATTTGTCCCGCCTGCGGCCTCGTCTTTGCGAAATGGGTGAGCAGCACGCTGGGCACCGCGCGGTTGCCGCGCGAGCGTGACGCGGAGAGCGATGACGCCGCCGATCGCGATGGCGGCGGGCCCGGCTGGCTGGAACAATTAATCCGGGTTGAGCCGCGCACCGATGGCATATTGTTTTGGGGGCGGGTTGTGCTTTATGCCGTGTTCGTTGTCTGGGGCCTCTACTTTATTTCGCTCGATTTGCGTAGCAATGCCATCGGCGCTTCATTCATGCATCGTGTCAATCTGGTGTTTCATGAGGCCGGACACGTGATCTTCATGCCTTTCGGGCAGTTTATGCACATTCTCGGCGGCAGCCTCGGCCAGTTGTTGATGCCGGCGATCGTCTGTTGGGTGATGGTGTTCAGGACTCGCGACAATTTTGGCGGCTCGGTGGCGTTGTGGTGGATCGGTCAGAGCCTCAAGGATCTCGGCCCCTATATCAACGACGCGCGGGATTTGCAGTTGCAGTTGCTGACCGGCCATAGCCAGGATGTGCCCGAGACTCACGACTGGGCGAATATTCTGCTCGACCTCGGTCTGATTTATCAGGAAAAGAAAATTGCCCTCGCTGCGGACCTGATCGGCAGCCTGATCATTCTGCTCGCGTTAGCCTGGGGCGGGTATTTGTTATGGCAGCAGTATCGCAATCTGGATCGTGGGTGACGGTATGGTCACGGGTAGCCATTTAAAACTCGTAACCCCAGGGCACAACGCGCCGGCGGGTGCGCCGCTGACGGATCTCGAGGCGCTCTACGATGCCGCCGATTGCGCGCTGATCCGGTCGGCTCTGGACTGGGTGACTACGCACGCGGGTGCGCGCCTGTTAGCGGGCGGCGAACCGCTGCTTGAACATGCCGTAGCAACGGCGGAGATATTACTCGCGCTTAAACCGGATGCGGATTGCGTAGCGGCAGGGCTGCTTGGCCGTTTGTCTGAAGACACGCAGTTAATTGCCGCGCTGCGCGAGTCATTCCGCGCGGGCGTGCCGGTGCTCGCCGAGGGTGTCGCGCGCATGGCCACCATCGAAGCGCTGGGCGGGCGCGTCGAGCCCGGACGTCGCGCCGGCGCGCAGCTTGAGTCGTTGCGCAAAATGCTGCTGGCAATGGCGCAGGATATGCGCGTGGTGCTGATCAAGCTGGCCGACCAGGTGCAGACGCTGCGCCATATGGTGCGCAGTGAGGACGCGCCGCAGCGTCTGGCGGCAGCCCGGCTGGCGCTCGACATTTATGCGCCGCTCGCGAACCGGCTGGGCGTCTGGCAGTTGAAATGGGAAATCGAAGAGCTGGCGCTGCGTATCATCGATCCGACGGCCTACCGCGAGATTGCGCGCTGGCTCGACGAGAAACGCGCTGATCGCGAACGGTATATCGCTGATGTGATCACGCAGTTGCGCGCCGCGCTGGCCGAGGCGGGGGTGAGCGCCGAGCTTAGCGGGCGGCCGAAACAGATTTACAGCATCTATAACAAGATGCGCGGCAAGTCGCTCGATTTCGCCGCGCTCTACGACGTGCGTGCGGTGCGTGCGATCGTCGCGGATATTAAGTCGTGTTACACCGTTCTCGGTGTCGCGCACAATCTGTGGACGCCTTTGCCGGGGCAGTTTGACGACTATATCGCGCGGCCCAAGGGCAACCAGTATCGTTCGCTGCACACCGCGCTGACGGGGCCCGCTGGCAAGCCGCTGGAAATCCAGATCCGTACTGCGGAAATGCACCAGCATGCGGAGTTTGGTGTTGCCGCGCACTGGCGCTACAAAGAAGGCTCCAGCCGCGACGCGCGCTATGACGACAAGATTGCATGGTTGCGCCAGGTCGCCGAATGGAAGGAGGAGGTGGCCGATGCCGGCGGTTTGTTCGCGGACACGATTTACGTCCTCACGCCGCAGGGCCGCGTGATCGATTTGCCCGCCGATGCGACGCCGATTGATTTTGCCTACCACCTGCACAGCGATCTGGGGCACCGTTGCCGTGGCGCGCGGGTCGACGGTGCGATGGTGCCGTTGAACACGCCATTGAAGAACGGCCAGTGTGTCGAGGTGGTGGCCGCCAAGCAGGGCGGACCGAGCCGCGACTGGCTTAATCCGGCACTGGGTTTCCTGCAAAGCAACAGCGCGCGCAACAAAGTGCGGCAATGGTTTAACCGGCTGAATTTGGAAACCTCGGTGGCGCAGGGGCGCGCGATTGTCGATCGTGAATTGCAGCGACAGGGCATGACGCGGCTCAATCTTGAAACGCTGGCACGTCAGTTTGAGTTCGATCAGCTGGAAAATTTTCTCGCCGAAGTCGGGCGCGGGGAAATCAGTCCGCGCCAATTACAAAACGCACTCGCGCCAGTGGCGCCCGCTCCGGCGGCGGCTGACGAGGCACCCATTGTGCGCAAGGCCAGCGCGCAGAGCGGCGGCATACTCGTCGTCGGTGTGGATAAATTGCTGACCGTGCCAGCGCGTTGCTGCAAGCCGGCACCACCTGATGCCATTATCGGTTTTGTTTCGCGCGGACGCGGCGTGACGATACACCGCCGCGGTTGCCTCAACCTCCCGCGCTTGAGTGCGGAGCGGTTGGTGGAGGCGGCGTGGGGGAAGTCGGCGCAGGGCGCGTTTCCGGTTGATATCGTTATCGATGCCACCGATCGCACCGGTTTGTTGCGTGACATCACGGAAATCTTGTCGCGTGAGCATGTCAACGTCACCGCGACCAACAGCGTCAGTCGGGCGTCTTCGGCGCGCATGATGTTGGCGCTGGAGGTGCCCGATCTCGCTCATCTCGAACGCATGCTGGGTTTGATCCGCGCGGTGCCCGGCGTGGCACGCGCCGCACGTTTGTGAAGCGTTGCGCTCAGCGCGCGCAGCGAAAACTGATGTTGTGGTGTCCGGCGCGCGGATTGCGCGACAAATAACGGCCGCGCTGTGTGGCGGTGATTTCGTCCGCCGGCGAATCGTGGCCGCCGCCGCGCGTGGCGCGCACCGGACCGGCCGCCGCATCTTCGCGACCATCGAGGGCGTCATAGGGGTAAGGGCGGTAGGCGCTGGAGACCCACTCCCAGGCGTTGCCGGCCATGCCGAGTATGCCAAAGGGGCTGGCGCCCTGCGGAAAGCCATCGGCTGCGGCGGTTTCGTTGAAGCGTTTGCCGAACTGTGCGCGGCCGCTATCCGGTGCTGCGTTGCCCCAGGGATAACGGCGTCCATCGTCACCGCGCGCGGCGCGTTCCCATTCCGCTTCAGTCGGCAGACGCTGGCCGCGCCACGCGCAATAGTCGCGCGCACCGATCCACGAGACTTCAACCGCAGGATGCTGTTCGAAACCGCGGTCTGCGCTCCACAGCTTGCCGTGCTGATGTATGCGCGCGTCGCCGTCATCGAAATCATAAAGGCGCATACCGTCACGGCTGTGCGTGCCGACGGCGTTGAGGAATTCGGCGAAACGGGCGTTCGTGACCGGCAGGCGATCGATGCTGAAGGTGCCCAGAGTGACGCGGTGCGCGGGGTGTTCATCGTCCGGGCCGTCGTTGCGCCCCATCTGCAGCGTGCCAGCCGCTATCGTTACCATGTCGGCCGCGCCTGCGGCCGCACCTGCGGCCGCACCGGCGAGGCATACGACGAGGAGGAGTGCGATCGAGAATCCGGTGTGCATGACGCCGCCTGTTGAAGTGATTATTGGACTTGCCGCATGGCGACGTCGCGGAAATTGTTCGTCTGCAGCGCGCACCGTCGTGAATATAGTGCGGGCGCTTGCGTGCGGCAACATCGCTGCTGCAGCGTTGTCGACGGCCTCTGCCATTTCATTTGAACGATCAGACGGAAGCGGGTAGAATCCCGCCTTCCCAGGCGCGTAGCTCAGTTGGTTAGAGCACCACCTTGACATGGTGGGGGTCGTTGGTTCGAATCCAATCGCGCCTACCAAAATACCTTTTTATTCAATTTTTACGATATATCTGAGTGACGTTAGGATATATTTTGGATATCAAAGGCGGATTGTGTTTGCCTTCGGTGGATGCAAATCCAAGTATTTGGTGCAGTGGGACGTCCAGATTCTCCTTTATTGGTGCCGAGCACGCTTGCAAGGCTGCAACTTCCCGGGTGCGCCGGTATTTAACACGGATGTGTTGTTTGACGGCGCCTTGGACTGTAGCGACAGGTTCCGGTTTTGCAACCGAACTGGCGTCTGCTTTGATCTATTTTTCCAAACGCAATAGACGGATCCTGGCGCAATTCGAGTCGCTTTTTCGCTGGAAAACCAAGCCCGCGATATTCAGTCTGCGAAGTCCGCGGGCCCCCAGCCATAAATATATTTGCGCCGTCTTTCCGCCGGTTTAGGCTACATCACCGGAATCGAAATCGGAGCTTCCTGCATCCGCAAAATAGTTTGACTCGTTCTGTAATTCAGTAGGCTCTTCACTGTTCGCCGCGAGTTTGTTGGCTTCTGATGGCTGTGGATTCGCGGCAGCATTTGGGGTTTGGTTGTGATTCCCCATCAGGCCTTGGATGCCCTGGAACAAGAAAGAACCTGCAACAACGCCGGCTGCAGTTGTCGCTACAGTCCCCAGCATTCCTGAGCCCCATGAACTTGCTGGCGCCGCGGCTGCTGTTGGGCGTTGGGTCGGTCCTTGTGGCGATAAGGCCCTTGCTGCTGCTGGGGCTAGGGCTACGTTGGAGGTCGGCATTTTTCCCCAAGCATTCGGATTCGCCAGGAAGCTACCGCCTGATGTGGATCGAAGCTGATTCAATTCCCCCTGTATTTTTACCGTCTCAGAATGAGCTGCTTGTAGAGCGTATTCGAGTCCCATCGCGCGCTGCACCAGAAGGTAGACGGCATCAGGTTGCTTTGCGGTCGCCTCTCGAATCATCGCCTCTGCTTCTGCATCTTTTTGTCCCGCTTGCGCCTGTGTCATCTGTTGTAAGAAAGTCGTTAGTAGCTCGCGTTCTTGGGGTGTCATTTCGATACTTCCTTCTGTTCGTTTATTTAAAGTTCGTTCTCTGGACGCGGTTCAAGTTAGGGCTCACCCTAACTTCGTAGCTGTTACTGTCGATATCAACCCGACGATAACGCGATCATTTTAGGTAGTGGGGGCACATCGCTTAATATCAAGGCTGGATAGTGTTGTAATTAATTCGTCATGCATGAAACCATTGGCGATTCTTTCAGCTTCCTTTAATGGTGAAATGACTTCATAATGGTTTTATGGGTAATGCAATGGGTACTAACCATTCTTTAGAACCTTGATTATGCAGCTCTCGGGTAAAAACTAAAATAGTTTGGAGGCATATTATGGCTTTTGATCAGGACACCTACCCGCAGGAATTGGAGCGCGCTCCAGCAGCGGTGCAAACGAACAAAGTTTTACGCCAGACCTATATGTTATTGGCCGTCTCGATGGTTCCGACTGTCGTTGGGGCCTGGTTTGGTGTGGCCAGTGGACTTTATCAGACGATGCTGGCTAGTCCCGGGATCAGCTTGATCGTATTTCTGGGCGGTGCCTTTTGCTTCATGTTCGCAATCGAGAAGAACAAGGATAATGGCCTAGGTGTTGCATTCTTGCTTGGGTTTACCTTCTTTATGGGCATCATGCTCTCACGGATGGTTGGCATGGTGCTCGGCATGCAAGGAGGCGCGACACTCGTTGGCATGGCTTTCGGCGGCACTGGGCTTATTTTTCTGGGTATGTCAACGCTGGGTACGGTGATTAAGCGCGACTTATCGAGTATGGGTAAGTTTCTGATGATTGGAGCGCTCATCGTTTTTGCCGCCGCCCTGATCAGTTTTATCTTTCCAATGCCGGCACTGACCCTCGCACTGACTGTTATGGTCCTGGCGATCTTTTCATTATTCATCTTGTATGACGTAAACCGTATCGTGAAGGGAGGCGAGACGAACTACATCTCAGCAACCCTCGCTCTTTACATGAACGTCTATAACGTTTTTCAGGCGCTCCTCGCGTTGGTTGGAATCGGCAGCAGTAAGGATTGATTTTGATGTCCAGCTCAATTGTTTTGTGATGTGGGTCGAAGTTTCGCGGCGGGAGTGAGATGTCGGCGCGGACTAGCTAGTAAAAGAACGTGGACGGTTTTCGACGCTGTTTAGTTGAGGGCTGCCCCCTGTAAATCTGGATTTGGAGGAATCATGAATAAATTCTTGATCATTTTGAGCGCTATCCTGACCTTCGGCCTCGTCGTATTTGATGCCAGTGCCGCACAACGACTAGGTGGTGGCAAGAACGTTGGCGCCCAGCGCAGCGCTACAGCACAACCACCGGCTAAAGCGCCTGCACAACAAGTAGCACCGGCAGCGACTCCCGCACCGCAACCGTCGGGCATGAGCCGTTGGCTTGGACCTCTGGCTGGTCTGGCGATCGGTGCCGGGCTGGCGTCGATGTTCATGGGCGGGGGCGGCATGGGTGGCGCGCTGGGCAGCATACTGATGGTGGCGCTGCTCGCGGCCGCGGCACTGTTCGCGTGGAAGATGTTTCGCTCAAAACCAGCCGGCAATAACAACTTGCAATACGCGGGCGCGAACGCAGGCGAAGCGGCGCCAACACCTGCAACGCCGGCATCGGGGGGCGGTGGAATGCCGCAAATCGGTAGCGCTGTCGGTGGTGCTGCGGCGGTTCCAGCCGTCGCACCTGAAGCAAGCCGTTTCCCGGCCGGCTTTGATGCGGCGCAATTTGCCGTGCATGCCAAGATGAATTTCACACGCCTGCAACAGGCCAACGACAAACGCGACGTGTCGACGATGCGTGATTACATGACGCCTGAATTCTACTCGGCGATAGCAGCACAGATCGATCCGATGGGCGTGGTTCAACACACCGAGATCATTAGCCTTGAGGCGGCCGTGGTCGAGGTCGTCACCGACAACCACAAAAATATCGCCAGCGTCCGATTCACCGGCTCGATGCGAGATGCGGCGACTGCGGCAACGGAAATATTCGACGAAATCTGGCATCTGGAAAAACCGCTCGACGGCGCCAGCGGATGGCTAATCAGCGGCATTCAGCAGGCCTGAAATATCTACTGCTGACGGAGAGCATCGTTAGTAGTAGGCTCTTGCACTGGCTCGCGACGGCGGCGCATAGACTTTTTGTAGCCTTGTCGTGCGCCCTGCGCAGATGGACCGAGAAGATTTTTTCCATGCGGCCGTGAGGCCGGCTATGTTTTTCGTCGTCAATTCAATGCCCCATACAGTAAAAAAATTAGGAAGCCACTGAAAGACCAGAATTGTTTAACTGCGAGAACTCTCGGGTCAATTGTTTGTAGTTGAATCGGTTTATGCTATCGGATAGGTGCCGCCGTCGCATCTTGCACCATTGCGGGCAGTCGTGCTAATCGTAGTATTGAGCGCTTGGCACACAAGGCGGGTGATAATTTCGGAGTGGCTGAAATATGGCTCTCAGTAAAATATCCAGAAAATGTCTGCCGTGTACTGCATGCTGTCAGGGCTGGTTAAAAATTGAAACACCTATTGCAAAAGCGTCGTTCGGCAACGCATGCCAACACTGCAGTT